>NZ_JAXCHX010000001.1:0-512440 GCF_035984855.1 Arthrobacter sp. MP_M4 | reverse complement strand
ATTTTTCTCGATTTCAGGCCTCTGGCCGTTCTGCCATCCATGTTGACCTCTCTTTGTTCACTTCACAATAATTTTACTGTACGATCGTCCGTATAGTTGAATTGGCGGCTCGCATATCACCCATCCAGCTTCGCCCCCTGATCGCGTCGCTCACGCCGGTCGCCAAATAACCCTACCGAGCCCCGGGAGGCCTGGCTGACATCGAACGCGGACAGAGGCGAGCTGAATGGATACCGACTACAGCAGTGACCCGGGTTGCGGCAGGCACCCGCAGTAAGAACGGCCACACCTACGGATGAAACAGAGGAAACCATGGATTCGACAAAGAGCCTTCCCGTTGCCGTGATCGGCGCCGGCCCGATCGGCCTGGCCGCCGCGGCCCACCTGATCGAACGCGGCCTGGAACCACTGATCTTCGAAGCGGGGCCCTCCGCGGGCGCCGCGATCGAGCAGTGGCGCCACATCCGGCTGTTTTCGCCGTGGCAGTACAACGTCGATGCCGCCGCCGTCCGCCTGCTCGCAGCCTCCGGCTGGGAATCACCCGGGCCCACGGCCCTTCCCTTCGGCGGGGAACTCATCGACCAGTACCTGACCCCGCTGGCCGCGCTCCCGGCCATCAGCTCGCAGCTGCAGACCGGCGCCAGGGTCATCGCCGTGACCCGCGCCGGGATGGACAAGACCCACACCCGCTACCGCGAGAACACACCGTTCATCGTCCGGGTCGAGCACGCGGACGGAGAAACCCGCGACCACGCCGTGGCCGGGGTCATTGACGCCTCCGGTACCTGGTCCACCCGCAACCCGCTGGGAACCTCCGGGCTTCCCGCCATCGGCGAAGACACCGCCGCGGACCGGATTTCCTCGCCCCTGCCGGATGTCACGGGCCGTGACCGTGCGGCGTTTGCCGGCCGCCGTGTCCTGGTGGTCGGCGCCGGGCACTCCGCCGCCAACACCCTGATCAACCTCGCCGACCTCGCCAAGGAAGAACCGGGCACCCGGATCCTCTGGACGGTCCGCGGCGAGTCCGCCTCGAAGGTCTACGGCGGAGGGGATATGGACGGACTGCCCGCCCGCGGCCAACTCGGCGCCCGCCTGCGCCGCCTCGTCGAGGCAGGAACCATCGAACTGCACACCGGCTTCGGCATCAGCTCGCTGAAATCCCTCGCCTCGCACGTCACCGTTGGATCCGTGGACGGCCGGACCCTCGAGGCCGACGTCGTAGTTCCCTGCACCGGGTTCCGCCCGGACCTGGACATCCTCCGGGAACTCCGGCTGAACCTGGACCCGGCCGTGGAGGCCCCCACCGAACTCGGCCCGCTGATCGACCCGGAGTTCCACTCCTGCGGCACAGTCCCCCCGCACGGCGCAGCATTGCTCGCTCACCCGGACAAGGACTTCTACATCGTCGGCATGAAGTCCTACGGCCGGGCGCCGACCTTCCTGCTCGCCACCGGCTACGAGCAGGTCCGCTCCGTGGCCGCCGCCCTGGCCGGGGACCGCGAGGCCGCGGACACCGTCCAGCTCGAACTCCCCGAAACCGGCGTCTGCTCCTCCGACGCCGGCACCAGCTGCGACGTCCCGGCAGCCGCCGCCGTCGCATCCGAGTCCTCGTGCTGCGCCGCTCCCGAGCCGATGCTCGTCGGCTTCCCCACCGGGCTGTCGCATGGTCGCTCCGGCGACCACAACTGAACCGGACTTCCCTTCCATGAACCACGTCCCTGGAGTGCTGAGATGACGGAAGACCACGACGACATCCTGTACGCGGTCGATGTCGTCATCGACCCTGGCAACGAGGCGAAAGTCGCTCCAGGCGATGGCACCCGCCGTGACGTCTGGGATCGTGACGTCTGGGATACGGGCGCGCCCTCCGGTCGCGGCATCGAAGGCATGGATCGCATGCGTCGGGTCCGGGACGACATTAAGGGCCGGGTCCAGAAGCTGTATGCACTGCTGACGGGGAATTAGGAAATGACTGCCCCGGAGATATCCCGGACACTGGTCGCGGAGGGTGCACCGCGCGGCGGACTGGCCGCGCTGTGTATTACCCAGACCACCGGAGGGGGCATCCTCTACTACGCCCTGCCCGCCGCGGTTCACCCGATCAGCATGGACACGGGCTGGGACCCCGCTCTCGTCACCGGAGCCTTCTCGGCCGCGCTGTTCGTCTCCGCCGCCGCCGGTATTCTCGTTGGCCGTGTTCTGGACCGGACCGGGCCGCGCAACCTCATTGTCGCAGGCTCCGTCACCGGCGTGCTGGCCCTGGTCGTGGTGGGACTGGCACCGAGCCTGCCTGTGTTCTATGCGGCCTGGCTGGTCGCCGGCATCGCGCAGGCCGCGGTGCTATTCCAGCCGGCGTTCACGATGATCAGCCGCTGGTACGGACCCGCCCGCATCCGGCCCCTCACCGTCCTGACCCTCACCGCAGGATTCGCCTCCACCATCTTCGCCCCCCTTACCGCAGCCCTCAGCAACAGCATTGGCTGGCGGGCCGCTTTTCTGGTTCTCGCCGGCCTGCTCGGTGTCATTACAATTCCACTGCACGCCCGTTACCTCAACCGATCATGGACCTCAGCTCCGCACCGGGACCTTATCGCCACCGATAGGACAGAGCTCGGAGCCGTCCGTCGCAGCCCTGCATTCATCGGCCTGCAGGCCTTGATGGTCCTGCTCTGCCTCGGTCTCTACACCGTGACGCTGAACATCATCCCTGTGCTGATGGAAAAGGGCGCCGACTACACCACGGCCGCGCTCGGCTTTGGACTTGTAGGAGCAGGAGAGGTCGGCGGCGGCCTGCTCTTCGCGACCATCCCGGCCACTGCACGTATATCTGTCATCACCGGAACCGCCACGGGTGCCATCCTCGTGCTGGCTCTCCTGCCAGGACCGGCACCCATGCTGGTCGCCGCCGGCATGCTCGCCGGTGCCGTCCGCGGGTGCCAGACACTACTGCAGGCCACGATCGTGGCCGACCGGTGGGGAACAACGAGCCTCGGCACCCTGCAGGGAAGCTTCGCCGCACCCATCACTGCCGCCGCCGCCCTCGCCCCGGCAGCCGGCTCAGTAATCGCAACCTGGCTCGGCAGCTACACCTCCATGACCTACGCCATGGCGGCCGTCACCGGAACCGCTGCACTCATCGCAGCCACGCACGTCTCCAGAGGCCCTAAAAGTCAGATGAAAGATGGTTTGACGGACCAATCGCACTCGGAGCCGGGTGGAAGTGCCCATTGCACCTGATCGGCTTCCGCCACGACGTTCGCAGCTGCCTCGAACAGAATCTGAGATTCCTGACCTACCGGCTATGTGTCGATTCGCTGGTCCGCATCGGATACTGTCTCCATGCATATCAGCACCACCACGGCACAGCAGCAGCACGACAAGGTGCCCCGGCCGGAGGATTGAACTGGTCCCCGAGTATTGGACTGGCCAAGTAAGACCCTAAGCCGCGAGAGCCTGAGTCCGGTATTGCACCGGGCTCAGGCCCTCCAGCTTTGTCGAGATCAGTTCGGTGATGTACCAGCGGATGTATTCCTTCAGCTGGGCTGCCAGCACGTCGGTGCTGAGGAACCGGATACGGGAAGAGCTCTTCCTTGAGGTGGCCGAGGAAGTTCTCCATCACGGCGTTTTCGTAGCAGTTGCCCTTGTGTGACATCGGCTGGATCGCACCGGTGCCTTGCAGAAGGTTCCGCGACGAGACGTGCTGGTACCGGAAGCCCTGGTCCGAATGCAGGGGCGGTTGCTGCCCGCCCTAGAGCGCGGCCGGCACCTTGCGCAGTGAGGTGGTGGTGAGCTCCAGGTTCGGCGACGTCCCAATGGAGTAGGAGATGATCTGCCGGTCGAAGAGGTCCATGACTGGTGGGGGGTAGAGATTCCGGTCAACGAGGCTGAATTCAGTCACATCCGTTACCCAATTCCGGTTCAGGGCGTCAGCTTCGAACTCCCGGTTCACTCCGTTCTGGGCGACCCTGCCCTACTCGCTCTGGTAGGAGTTGTAACGCTTCTTCCGCCGGACTTTGCAGACGAGCCGCAGGGAACGCATCAGCTTCAGCACGGTCGTCTTCGCGACCGTCCACCCTTGCTTGTGCATCTCGGGGTGGATGCGCCGGTGCCCGTACCGGCCATGGTTCTTCTGGAAACTTTCCGTGACCGCCGCCTTGATCGCCTCTTCCGGATCAGGGGCCTGGAGGCGGGTCTGGTGATAGAAAAACGTCGACCGGGCAAGACCGGCCACCTGCAGCAGAACCGGGAGAGGAAAGTCAGCCTTGAGGCCTCACCGCCGTTCTTGCGCACTCAAGGCCCGCCATGTTCCCACGTAAGCCACTTCCGCCAGCAGCCGTTCGTTCTCCAGCCGCAACCGCTCCAGCTCGGGTATCTCCACGGCCGGCGGGGCATCGGGTGCCCTGGGTCTGCCTTTAGGCTTGGGACGCAAAGCATCCGGGCTTTCACGGCGATACTCACGCGCCCACCTTTTTAGTAACCCGGGCGAGGACAGGCCAACCTCCGCCGCGAGATCCGGGGCAGTCTCACCCGCGATGAAGGGTTCGACCAATGCGAGCTTGAATTCGAACGAGTACACCTTTTTCCGTTGGCTTGGCCCCAGCGCTCCTCGACCATGGATCTTCCATCGCCGATAGAGAAGCCTTACCGGTCCACAAGACACGCCCAGTACCTCGCGGCCGCGCTATCCGCGATGCCCTTCTCAAACCACGCTACAGCGGCCTCGCGCTGATCCTCCGAAAACGAACTCCGTGCATGCATAAGACTGCTCCCCGAGAGTCAGAACTGATTTCTCAGTCCAACTTTCGGGGAGCAGTTCAGATCCGGCCGGGGCTCCTCTTGCATCAGCTCACCTTGTATCAGCGCTCCTTTGTCGCAGCGCTAGGATCAGGCCGCCGCGCGGACCTCCTCCTGTGAGCGGACGGCCTTCCATTCCACAATCCGGGCCTGCTGGAGCGGGGTTTTCCGGTTGAAGTGCCAGGCCGCACCCAGCAGCAGGAACCACACGGGGGTCACGAAGAGTGCCATGCGGGTGTCATCGGCCTGCGCCAGAGCCATCAGCATGAAGACGAAGAACGCGAGCACCATGTACGGCATGAAAGCGGAGCCGGGCATCTTGAAGGCCGAAGCCTCGTGCAAGGGCGGCCGGCGGCGGCGGAAGGCGATGTAGCTGATCAGGATCATGGACCACACAAACATGGTCAGCACGGACGCCACGGAAGTGACGATCGTGAACGCGCCGATCACGGAGTCGCCGGAATAGAGCAGGATGAGACCGGCCAGCAGAAAGATGCAGGAGAACAGCAGCGCGTTCTGCGGTACCTTACGGGTGCTGAGCTTTCCGAATGCCTTGGGCGCATTCCCGTCCTGGGCGAGGCCGTAAACCATCCGGGACGTTGAGTAGATTCCGGAGTTCGCGCTGGAGGCGGCGGAGGTCAGGACCACAAGGTTGATGACCACTGCTGCGATCCCCAGCCCGGCCAGCGTGAACATGCCGATGAACGGGCTGCTCGCGGGGTCGATGGTGCGCCACGGATTGACAGCCATGATGACCACCAGGGCACCCACGTAGAAGAGGAGGACACGGACCGGGATGGAATTGATGGCCCGCGGCAGGTTCTTCTCCGGGTCCTTGGTTTCGGCGGCGGCGGTACCCACCAGTTCGATCCCGGCGAACGCGAAGATGGCGATTTGGAAGCCGAGGACGAAGCCGAACATGCCGTGCGGGAACATGCCGCCGTCGTTCCACATGTTGGCCAGGTTGGCTTCCGCGCCGTTCGGGGACGTGAAGTGGGTGGCGATCATAACCGCGCCGGTGATGATCAGGGCCACGATGGCGACCACTTTGATGATGGCAAACCAGAACTCCGCTTCACCGAACGCCTTCACGGTGGGAAGGTTCAGGAGGATCAGAACCACGGGGGTGAGCAGTGCCGGGATCCACAGGGGCGTGCCGGGCGCAAGCTTGTCCACGTATCCGGCAATGGCGACGATGTCCGCCACGCCAGTGACCGCCCAGAAGAACCAGTAGGACCAGCCGGTGAAGAAGCTGGCCCAGGGGCCGAGCAGATCGCCGGCGAAGTCACTGAAGGATTTGTAGTTCAGGTTGGAGAGCAGAATTTCGCCCATCGCACGCATCACGAAAAACAGCATGAAGCCGATGATCATGTAGACGAAGATGACGGACGGCCCGGCCAGCGAGATGGTCTTGCCGGACCCCATGAACAGGCCGGTGCCAATTGCTCCACCGATGGCGAGCAATTGGATGTGACGGTTGCCGAGGGCACGAGCGAGGTGCGGTTCGCGGTTCCCGGCGCCGGAGTCACCGTGGGTGGGGGCGGCAGTGTCAGATTCAGAAATGGCCGGAGCGGCCGAGGTGGTGCGTTCAGACATGAGGCTTCTTCCTTGTCACAGGCGGTCGCAGCGGGCGGGGGCGCAGTGCGGGCCGCACGGATCCGTCAAGGCGTGACGGAGATAACAGTTTTGGCGGGTAAATCAAGCTTAGGGCGGGTATTTCGTGGTCCCAGACTTCGCTACGGCCCGCGCAGGTGGCCCGGACGGGCGGTGATGTTCCGTGGCGCTCCCGGCGGAGGCCTCAGGGCGCGTTGCGGCTGTGGCCATTGGTTAGCGTGTATAGACAGCGCGCGATAGCTTGCCCTAGAAACTCTCAAGGATCGTTTGGGTCGTCACGACGGCGGCAAAGTCTCCACCCCACAAGTTGGTCGCTGTGACCTTAGATAGGTCCGCCGCTTTCATCACCACACCGTCTGGACCTAGAAGGTCAAAAGTATGGCAAGCGTCGATGGCAACAACCGTGCTGAATCCCAGGTTGTCGGACATGCGTGCCGTGGTCTCGACGCACATGTTGGTTTGTATTCCGCAAAGGACGACTTCCTTAATGCCGCTGGTGGTGAGCCAGTCAGCAAGGTCGGGTGACCCATAGAATGAGGAATTTACTGTCTTGGTGACGGCCAAAGTCGGTTGGACGCCAGCCAAGAATGGTTTGAGTTGGGAACTACTCCGGCCCGGGTGAAACGTTGATTCACGACGCTCGGACGTGTGTGTCACCATGACGAAGGGAAGCCCACGTTCTTGCCAGCGTTCGACCAGGCGGAGGATGTTCTTTTCAGCGTCAGGGTTGTCTCGTTCTCCCCAGTAGCTGTGATCATCAAAAGTCTGTTGCACGTCGATGACGATGAGTGCCGCATTGGTTGACAGTCGGAGATCACAGCTGCTGGCCAGCGACCTCTGCGCCGATGTGTGCACTGCGTTTGTGTGAGTAGCATTATGCAAATCAGCTGTATTCATGGGTAATACTCTGCCTGCGCTCATTCGCCACAGGTGAGTGGCAGTCATGGCATTGTCCGATTGTTTCCAGCCATATACTGATCTCATGCTCTCCGTCGCCCTTCTCCTGCTTCCAGGCGCCCGGCTGTTTGATGTTGCCATCATCACCGAAACATGGTCACCAGAACGCCTTTCTTCGCCGCCCCTGGCCATCGATCTCCGCCGCTGTTCCGACGAAACCGGCCTCGTTCCGCTTACCGAAGGAGCCCTTTGTGCCGCGGACGCACCCTTGGCTTGGGCTGAGACGGCCGACGTCGTCCTGATCCCAGGCCTGGGCAACTCCAGCGTGGTCCCGGACGCCAAGTATCTGCGAGCGATCACGGAAGCGCACCGCCGCGGCGCCGTTATCGCGTCCCTCTGCTCGGGTGCGTTTGTCTTGGCAGAAACAGGCCTATTGAATGATGAGACCGCAACGACCCACTGGGGACTAACCAGCGCACTGGCTGCACGTTACCCCGAAGTCCACGTTGACCCGTCGGTGCTCTTCGTCGGCAACAACCGCGTATGGACCTCTGCCGGCGTCGCTGCGGGAATCGACCTGAGCATCCACCTCATAAGAATGCTCTGCGGCGGGCAAGCGGCAACGGCGGTAGCGAGATCGATGGTCATGGCGCCCCATCGGGCGGGGGGGCAAGCACAATTTGTGCGTTCCCCCGTGGCCGTGAAAGAACCCGACGGGGAAGCCTCGGATGTGGTTCGGTCGTTATTGGCGGCCGACCCCCGCCGAACGCGGACGGTGGCAGAGTTTGCCCGGAACGCATGCATGTCGGAGCGCACATTCGCTCGACGGTTTATGGCCGAAACTGGAACGACGCCCCATCAATGGGTGATGAACTGGCGCATCGACGAGGCCAGCCAGCTGCTGGAAGAAAGCGACGCGTCCATAGCGGAGATTGCCAGGGCCGTTGGGTACGCGACGCCGGTGACTTTTCGCCAGCGATTCCGGGACGTCAAAGGTGTGGCGCCGATGGAATATCGCCGAGCGTTTCAGATGCGAAGCTAGGATCCCGCCCGGCGCCCACAGCCGTGAAGGGATTCTTCACGCAGAGGAATCACAGGACGTGGATGCGGCCACTTTGGTGTCGGATGCCGTCCTTCATTCGATTCATCGCGACAGACCCTATGCGCGAAAGGAATGCTGGCATATTCAACGGGCTTGTGTGCACTTTGCGGACGCCCAGCGCGCATAGCAAAACGGACAAAAATGGCGAATGCGAATTTCGGTTATCTCGGATGTTCATGGAAACCAGCGCGCCCTGAACGCTGACCTGGCTGATCTGCCTGCCCGCGACGTCGATCTCACCGTGAATCTGGCCGACATCCTATCGGGCGTACTCCAACCGAAAGAGACGGCGGATCGACTCATCCCCCTGGATCTGCCAACCGTCCGGGGCAATCATGAGCGTCAGGTCCTCACGGATTCCCCGGACAAAGTGGGCCTGGCGGACCGCCTCGCCCGCGACGCAATGACAGCCGAACTCGGACTGGTTCGAATCCTTGCCCTCGCCGTTGGAGATTTCCAAGGACGTCCTCGCATTCCATGGCTCGCCCACCGATGGCCTCACCTACTTGCTTGAGAAGGTTGACCCAGATGGGGTGCGGCCCGCGACCGAGAGAGAAGTCATGGATCGTCTGGGAGACGAGTCGGAGAGGAAACTCCCGCTCTGCGGCCATACCCACATTCAGCGGTCGATGAGGCTCTCCACGGGCGCGCTCGTCTTGAATCCCGGAAGCGTCGGATGGCCCGTCTATGACGACGACGCACTCTTTCCACACCTAATGGAATCCGGCACCCCACACGCCAGATACGCAATCGCGGAGGACTCGTCAGGTCGGTGGCTTGCCGAGATTTAAGGGGTCGTCTACGACTGGGAATTGGCAGCTATAGCGGTGGAAGGCTGTGCCCGATTTGACGTTGCCCGAGCCCTCCGCGCCGGCCGCGTTTAGGAACCACCGTCCAGATGACGGCTCACCACTCGGGTGTCGCCGCGCCGCCCTTCCGTCTACTTGGTCATCAGCCAAAGGCCGATCCGAAGAATGAGTGATCGCGGCCCGTCGTCCGTTGCCGGGAGCTTCTAGACGATGGCCTGGGTGAGCGCCGCGATGGCTCCGGACATCGATCGACGAATCAGTTCGTCGCGGACTAGTCCATGTTCATCGATGGATTGCCTGGGTACGGGGACGTCGACGCAGGCGCCATCTATCAGGGTCGCACCCGTATACCCCAGAACGGTCGCCAGCGAAGCATATGTCTTTTCCGCCCTGAGGGGGGTTGTCGATGGATTGATCCACCCTGTTGGCTTATCTGAAATCTCGGCGCCGCCTATCGTCCACTCCAGCAGATTCTTGAGGGCACCAGGCATCGCCCCAGCATATTCGGGAGTGCTGACCAGCAGTGCAGACGCATCTCGAATTGCCGCCCGCAGTTCTGCGACCTCCACCGGGAGGGCATCGTGATCCAGGTCCGGATTGAAATGCGGACGACCACCTAGTCCGTTGTAAGTATCGGTGGCTAATGGGGTCCTCACCAGATCGGCAACGGTCGCGATGACCGCCGCGTTGATGGAACCGACCCTGACACTCCCACAGATCAGCAGGATTGAATGAACCACGTCTCGTCCTTAGAATCTTCAAGTTCAACGTCCCGGCTTTTGACCGGCACCAGGGCATACGTAGTGAGGAGCATACGGGTACCCGAGCATGAATGGCCTCAACGCACAGCTTCACCCAAGCCGGGAGGGCGATAATCTGCGTGGATAATTATACGGACGATCGTATAGTAGAATCGCGAATGTGAATACTTCTTCCTCGCCCCTCACCCTTGATCCCCGCGCCGCGCTGGTGATCGTCGACGCCCAAAGGGCCTTCGATGACGCCGCCTCCTGGGGTCCGCGCGATAACCCCTCCTGCGAGGCAAACATCGCCGCCCTGCTGACGCGGTGGCGAGAAACCAGCCGCCCCATCGTTTTCGTACGCCACGACTCCACCGCCCCGTCCTCGCCCCTGCACCCGGACAACCCAGGCAACGCGTTCAAGAACATCATCACTGGCACCCCGGATCTCTTGGTGCGCAAGAGCGTCAACTCTAGCTTTCACGGCACTCCCGATCTACACGCCTGGCTGCAGGAAAACGGCATCGAGGAACTCGTCGTCTGCGGAATCACCACCAACCACTGTTGCGAGACCACCGCCCGAGTCGGGGGCAACCTCGGCTACGGGGTGTTCTTCCCCCTGGATGCCACCCACACCTTCGACCGCACTGCCCTGGACGGTGAGAACGTCGCCGCAGCTTCCCTGTCCCGGATAACCGGGGTGAATCTACACGGGGAGTTCGCCACGGTAGTGACCACCGCCGGCTTGCTCGAACAGGTACCGCAACTCGCAGCCACCGCGCAGTAGCCGGAACGGACGGGACTGTCCGTTCAACGCTCCTCTATCGGTATTGAGCAACACCTTCGGCGGCTTTTCCGGAGACGGCTCAATCCGACGACGCGTCTCAATCACGATCCCGCCTTCGACGAAAGTGAGTCCATCTCAATGGGCAACGAAACAGAAGGATTTTCAGACCCTCTGATACATGTCTCCGTTGATGGCCCGGCGGCGCAGGCCGTCAGCGTGCTTTTGATTGAGCAACTTGTGACCGCGCTGGAAGCGTCCGCGGCCACGATCCGTTCCATGTGCGACGGCGACTGGCCGGCCGTGCAACGGATCTACCGTGAAGGCATCGCCACCGGCCACGCCACCTTCGAATCAGAAACGCCCGGCTGGGAGCAGTTCAACACCTCGAGACTGCCCGGCCACCGGCTCGTCGCCGAAACCGCTGAAGGCAGGGTCGTTGGCTGGGCCGCCGTCTCCCCCGTCTCGGCCCGCCCCGCGTACTCGGGTGCGGTCGAACACTCTGTCTACATCGCAGCCGTTGCACGCCGGCAAGGCCTGGGCGCAGCGCTGCTGCAGGCCTTGGCAGACTCCACAGAGGGTGACGGGATCTGGACCATCCAGGCCAGTGTCTTCCCCGAAAACGAAGCCAGCCTCAGACTCCACCTCGCAAACGGCTATGTCGTCATCGGGCGCAGGCAGCGTATCGCCAGGATGACCCACGGGCCGCTTACCGGACAGTGGCGCGACACCATACTGATTGAGCGCCGCTCCCCCACCATTTGAACGCCGGCGCGTCCCGGCCCCCCTCAAATCACCGGCGAAAACTGACGTCCCGCAGCCGACAAGAGCTCCCACGCTCGAGCACAAGGAGCGCGCCGCCGTGATTGGGCGCGACGGGCATCCGGTGCCCATCCACGTGATCGATGGCGCCGGCCACCACCCCCATTGACGCACCCCGATGCAGTGGCGCGGCTCATCGACGTCGGCCTCGAGCGTCAATAGACGCCGACCCCTCTGCCGGTCCTACCGCCCCATTGTTGGGGAGATCAATGGAACGCAAGGATGAGGTAGAGGGCCGCCAGCGCGAACGTGGTGGGGGTCATGATTAGGCGTTCGGGTTTGCTGCGGGAGATCCCGTTCATGAGGACGCCGAGCACGAAGTATGCCGTCATCACCCACATGGTGATTGCCGTAAAAGATTCGCTGACCAACACCGGGACCAGGCCAACCTTGGCCAGCGCCGCATACGCGAAGAGCGCATACACGGCTATGGATACGGCGCTCCCGATTCTCAGTTTTGCGGGGAGGACGCGGTGTTGACCGCCCCACGCCGCCCTGCCCAGCGGAGCTCCGGCGATAAGCACGACCTGAAAGACGGCCAGGCCAGCCAGAAGTGCGCATGCGAGTATTGCGAAAAGCTGATCCAACGGCATCTAAATCCATCCTCTTGTCCGGTGCCAAGCAATTTATGGGGCGCGTTTCTTTCCGGGCCTGTGGGGCTCTCCGTGATGCGACCCCTCTGGGGCACATCCTGCCCCAAAGATGACCAGAGGCACGGCACCCCCGGCCGCGCATTGTCATTCCAGGACCACCGGACCCCAGCTTTCCCAGTAGGCGGAGGACAGCGACCACGCCGCTCCGTCCGCGGACCTGACGAAGGCCTGGAATTCGGTCCTTATCCGGCCGCTAGGCAGCGCCCGCGGCCAGTTTTCGCGCAGACTACCCCGCGTCGTGCCGAAGGATCATGAGACGCCCTTGGGGTCGGGCATGTAGCCGGCGAACGGCGGGTAGTCCGTGAAGCCGTGCCGTTCATACAGCCGCCGGGCGGCGCGGAAAAATCCTGACCTCCCGTCTTCAGGTACAACCGCCGGTAGTCGTTGTGCCGGGCCTCCGCCAGGAGGCGGCGGAGCAGCGCCGAGGCACCGCCGCGCCCGCGAGCTGCATTCGCGGTGCGCATCGACTTGATCTCAACGTCGCCGGGGCCAGGTGCTTCAGCGCCGCGCGGCCCAACAGCCGCGAGTCCTCCCGCGCGGTCCAGAAGCCGATGCTGGGTCCGGCCAGCGCCGCGGGATCAAGGGCGTGGAGGCTTTCCAGTGGGGAGGTCGCGTACAAGTCAGCGAGGTGTTCGCCCAGAATCCGCAAAACGCCCTCCCGATCCGGGGTGTCGCGCCCATTCAGGACGGCGCCCTTGGCGGTCGTTCCGAGCGGTTCGATTCTTCCCGATTTCAGGCCCCTGGCCGTTCCGCCATCCATGTTCATCTCTCCTCTGTGCGCTTACTCGAAAATTATACTGTACGATCGTCCGTATAGTTAGAAGCTCGCCCTATCGCTTCTTCTGACTTGCCCCATTTGTGGACCTATCCGTGGCGGCAAAAGGCCGGCCGTTGAAATTCAAGATTCTAAGGAAGACCCATGCAGACAACCCTGACGCATATCGGCACCGCAACGATGCTCGTTGATTTCGGCGGCCTCACATTCCTCACCGATCCGGTGTTCGACCCCGCCCCCACTGAGTATGTGTCCGGGCCGGTGGTCCTGCGGAGCACCGTTGAGCCGGCCATATCCGCAGGCGAACTTCCGCCGTTTGATGCCGTGCTGCTCAGTCACGACGAGCACCCGGACAACCTCGACGCTGCCGGCAGGAGGCTGCTGGAGGGGAAGCCCGTCATGACCACCCAAAGTGGCGCGGGACGGCTGGGCGGCCAAGCGGTTGGTATCGCCCCTTGGAGCAGCCACACGTTCTCTGTGGGGGACAAATCCGTGATCATCACAGCGACACCGGCGCATCATGGTCCGGCGGGTGACGTGGTCGGCTTCATTCTCCGGGTCCCCGGCGAAGAGAAGGTCCTCTACATCTCCGGTGACACCACCTACGAAAGCGACCTTGACCGCATCGGCGACCTGTTCTCGGTCGGCGTAGCGGTACTGCACCTCGGCGCGGCAAAGTTCGCCATCCTCGGCGACCAGATGATCAGCATGGACAGCGCGAACGCGGCGAAGTTCTCTGCCGTCCTCGGCGCCGACGCCGTGGTGCCCATCCATTTCTCCTCGTGGGAACACTTCACGGAAACGGAAGACGAGATCGCCGCTTCATTTGCCGAAGCCGGCCTGACTGACCGCCTGAAATGGCTCACCCCGGGGGTGCCGCGGGTCCTTGAGATCTAACCACCGGGGCCGCGAAGGAATCCAACCTCGCGACAACCACGGGCAGCGGTGACGGCCGAGACTTCTGCTATGACCTTCCCGCCTGCCGGTCCCACCGGGGACCGGCAGGCACCTGCCAACTGAACCCGCATCACCTACGGATGAAACAGAGGAACCCATGGATTCAGCGAAGAATCTTCCCGTTGCAGCGATCGGCGGCGGACCTATCGGTCTGGTCGCCGAGGGCGCCGCCATCGAGCAAAGGCGCCGCATCAGGCTGTTCTCCCCGCGAAACCGGGGGATGCAATGAACGAGACCCATAAGGCGGTTCTTCAGGTCACGGCCACAGACCGCGTCAGCATGGACTCCATGCTGGGACGGGCCGAGCAAAGGCTAAGGGACCGAGCCATCAAGTTGCGTAGGGGCGGCATCCTCATCACCAGGGAAAGCATGTCGTCGTTTTTGCTCGAGATCAGCGACGAGGTCCCTTTCGGTCTTACCGTGGAGCGCCAACGGTGGTCGCCCTAAAAGTGCGGAATCCTCCTCAGGGACCGAATACCTCAATGGGTTTTCATTAAGGCCCATCCGGCCATCAAAGTAATCCTGCGCGGGCGAGAGATCCGACGGGCAGCGATCCAGGAAGTTCACGCGACCGCCCCTGGAACTGGTCCGCCACCGGCTCTCCGAAATGATGGAAAACCCCGAACCGGTCATGCGGAGGATCGTCCGCGTATTCATAGACGACGGGACCTTCTGTCCGGAATTCCAGTTCCTCCCCGGCGGAGAACTCCAACCAACCATCACAGCGCTCTTTCGTAGAGCCATGGAACTGGGTACCCACATAGCTACTTCACCCTCTGGATTCTCACCCCATCCAGGGCTCTTGCCGGGGGCGCGCCCGGTCGACCATCTGAAGGCCAACCCTGCTTCCCTGCTTCGCGCGCTGGAGTCCTACGGCTGGCGCTAGGATTGCTTCTTGAAGGCCCTGGTGGGGTGCGTCGCGTTGCACAATGGGGCTCATCTACGACAACTAGGATTTGGCAGCCCTCACGCCGACGCGGCTCGCCACGGAGGAATCCGAAGGAACCGGTGCACTGGAAGGGCGCATGCTCGACAATCTGAGGGGACTGGAAGACGCAACGGCACGGCCTACCTGGAGTTTGTGGCCAATACTCTCGTCGGTGCACTCTCCCACTTCCCTCCCCTGACCCCACCAACGCACACGCATCGTTTGGGAGGTCAAGAACCACGCCGGGGCAGTCCCATCCAGATGCTCCACGGACACCACGGCCATTCGTCGCAAAACGTCGGGTAAACGTCGGCTGGACTCAAAATCGGGAAGGAGAAAAGCCTTCCAATCCAACGTCTCCGCAGTTCAGAATGCTTTTGCAGTGGAGCTAAGGAGATTCGAACTCCTGACCTCTTCGATGCGAACGAAGCGCTCTACCAACTGAGCTATAGCCCCGAAGCAACGCCGGTCCCGAAGGAACGGCGTTGCCGGTGTCCCTAGGCTACAAACTATCTGCGCTCTTTGCCAGCCAGCCGCGGAAAGTCTCACCGGCGTGGCGTTCCTCCGGCACCAGGTTCAGCCCCGCGCGCAGGTATTTTCCCATCGCGCCGGGCAGCGCAATCCTCACCAAGCGGCCATGGGAGCCGGTGGCGGCCTTCCACTCCAGCGCGAGCTCCCCCATGTCCTGGATCTCGGGGCCGCCGACGGTCCTCGCCCTGTGCCGCGGTCCCGACGCCTTCTTCAGGGCCTCCGCCAGCAGCTCCCCCGCGACGTCGGCGGGTGCGATCGGCTGGAACCGGGCGCCTTTGACTACGGGGATGATCCGCAGCTTTGAACCGGCGGCAAACATGGTCGCGAGGAGGGAATGAAACTGTGTCGCCCGGAGAACGACGGTTTCCAGCCCCGATCGTTGAAAGACGAGTTCCTTGGCTGCCTTTGAGGCGTAGTAGCGGAAGCGGCTCTGGTCGCAGTTGACGATCGAGAGCACGACGGCCTTGGCCACGCCGGCGTCCTGGGCTGCGGCCAGCAACCGGGCGCCTCCGTCGGCGAAGTTGGCTTGGGCCCGTCCGGAACGCCCCTCCAGACAGTCGATCACGACGCCGGCCCCTGCCAGTGCCGCCGCCAGCCCCTCGCCGGTGCGGACATCCGCCTGGAAGTACTCTGCCCCGGCTGCCCGGTCCGCTGATCCGACGTGCGGTGGATTCCTGCAAAGCGCCGCCACCGAGTGGCCTTCCGCCACCGCCAGCCGCACAACTTCCCGTCCCACCTGGCCGGTTCCGCCGGCAACACAAATCCGAGTCATGCCCTGAGGCTACCGCGTCCGCGGTTCCTCGCGGCCGCGGCGGGTGAATTTCGATCACTGGGCACAAAAAAGCCCCGGGCTGCCACTGCGGGCGGCCCGGGGCTCGAACAAACCAGCCTTTAGGCCCTACGGCGCTGCAAGACATCGTCCAGGTTGCTCAGGGCGCTCTGGGCCTTACCCAGGGGTTTGGGGTGGGCATCTTGGGCGCGACTAGCAGCCTGTGCCTGCGGGTGGCCCTGCTTCAGGGAAGGCTTTCCGACCGCTCTGGGTGCTTCTGGCAGATCAAGCGGCACGGGCGCGGCCCGTTCGGCCTTGGGTGCCTCCACGTAGGTGGGCTTGGGGACCTCCACCGGGTCCCAACTGGCTCCTTGCCCCATACGGGCATCGGCGGCGCGGACCGAGGCGTCAGCGGAAGCCGCGGCTTCCGCCAGTGCAGCCTGACGGAGCTCCAGGGCGGTCAAGGCAATCGGCGCGGGCTTCTGATCTAACGCGCCGGCCTGGGCGTCGAAGAGCGGATTCTCGGCCCGTTCGCGGAGTTCTTCCGGTGCGTGCAGCGGAAAGTGTGACGGAGCGGACCGGTCAGGATGCGTCGGCGCGGACATGGCCGCGCGGAAGGCTGCGTCCACCTTGCGGCGCCGGTCCCGGACCGCAAGCCAGCGGAGAGTAAACACTGCAGCAGCGGCACCGAGCAAAGAGGTAACCGGCAGCCAGAATGAACCGAGACCGAAAATTCCCAGGACCGCAGACAAGAACCCGGTGAGCAGCAACAGCAACCCTGCCGTCGCCAAGGCCAGCCGTCCGTAGCGGATTTTGAATGCCGGGGCAGGCGCTTGAGTCCAGGGGACGCTGTCGGACGTGATGTTCCCGGAACCGGATCCGGTCCAGTGCGTGCTGGTCATAGGTCTCTCCTGCTGGGCCGCCATCTTCATGACGTACCCGGCTTGCGGGGTTGCTGTTTCAAGATTGCTGGCGTCCGGTGCGTGCTCACCAGCGGGCTGAACCAGGTGGCGTCCGTTCCGGAGCAAGTACGGAGCTACCCACACAATCCAGAGCGCAACAGCAATGACAAGGATCACAGAGCTGCTAAGGGGAAAGTCCACATCAAAACCGTATGAGCAATGCCCGGTGCAGCCCGGCATTGTCCCCGGTGTGTCGCGGGGCAACTGGCAATTGACTGAATGAGTCGCACGACGGCGGTTCCGGAGGGGCCGGCCGGCTACGCGTGGCGGTTTCGCTGCCACCGTTCCAGCAGGCCTCCGGGCACTTCTTCGGAGGTCAACGCGAAGCTTCTGTGGTCAGCCCATTCGCCGTTTATGTGAAGGAATCGCGGCCGGTAGCCTTCGTCGCGGAACCCGAGTTTCTCAACCACCCGGAGGCTCGGCGCGTTTTGCGGACGGATGTTGATTTCCATCCGGTGCAGTCCCAGTGTCTGAAAGCAATAGTCGGTCACCAAAGCAACGGCTGTGGGGGCGATTCCGTGTCCGGCACGGTCCTTATCCACCCAGTAGCCCAGGGTAGCCATCATGGCCGAGCCCCACACAATGGAGGAAACGGCCAATTGCCCCACGATCACAGGGTCCCGGAAGCCTGGCGTCCGGGCTGTGATGAGAAACGGCAACGACGTCCCTTGGGTGGCCTGAATTTTCAGGGACCGCACCATTTGCCGGTAATCGGGAAGGCCACCCCCGGGGACAGGGTTGGACGCTTCCCATGGGGCCAGCCACTCGCTATTGCGGGAGCGTACCTCGGACCATTCCCTGCGGTCCCGGTAGCGGATAGGCCGCAACACCAGGTCCCCGGTTTCAAGCGTTACCGGCCACTGGAAGCTCCCCGCCACGTGCGCTACTTGGTCAGGGTGGGCGCCAGGCTCGCCGCGAAGCCGGGGAGCCATTCCCGCAGGCCGGGCCCCAGGTCCTCGCTGTCGATGGCCAGCTGGACGCAAGCCTTCAGGTAGCTGAGCTTATCGCCGGTGTCGTAGCGGCGGCCGCGGAAGATCACGCCGTAAACGCCGTACCCTTCACCTTCACCGGAGGCCAGTTCCTGCAGCGCGTCGGTGAGCTGGATTTCGCCGCCCCGCCCGGGCTTGGTGTGCTCCAGCACTTCGAAGGCGGCTGGGTGGAGAACGTACCGGCCAATTATCGCGAGGTTGGACGGGGCATCTTTGACGTCTGGCTTCTCGACCAGGTGCTTGATCTGGACGTAGTCCTCACCGGCAATCGTTTGAACATCCGCGCAGCCGTACGCGCTGATTTCAGACGGCTCAACCTCGATCAGGGCTACCACCGATCCGCCGGTCTTTGCCTGGACCTCGATCATGGTGCTGAGGAGTTCGTCCCGTGCATCGATCAGGTCATCACCCAGGAGGACGGCGAAGGGCTCGTAACCGACGTGCTGCTTTGCACGGAGGACGGCGTGGCCGAGACCCATCGGATCGCCCTGGCGCACATAGTGGATGTCGCCGAGGTTACTGGCGGCCTGAATCGACTCAAGCTTGGCGGTGTCGCCCTTGGCCTCCAAAGTGGCTTCCAGGGTGGGGACGCGGTCAAAATGGTCCTCCAGCGCGCGCTTGTTGCGGCCGGTGATCATCAGGATGTCGCTGAGCCCAACGTTGACGGCTTCTTCGACGACGTACTGAATGGCGGGCTTGTCGACGACAGGCAGCATTTCCTTGGGCATGGCCTTGGTGGCCGGAAGGAACCTGGTGCCGAGGCCGGCTGCGGGGATGACGGCCTTGCGGACGGGGGCGTTGGGTGTAGTCACTGGACTAATCTAACGGAGGGACCAAGCATTAGGTAATCATTGGAGCCGGCGCGAGCCGCAGCCTCAGGGGCCGGATCCTCCGAACGGACAGGACATCATGGCATCGAAAGAAGAGATCCGGGCCAGCCACCGGGCCCGGCGCACTGCCCTGGCGCCGGCCGAGGTGGAAGCCGCCGGCATGGGCATTGCCCGGCACGGTCTCTCCTGGGCTGCGAGCCTGACCGGCGGCAGGCCGGGCACCTTCGCCGCTTACCTGGGCGTGGGCACAGAGCCGCCAACCCTCCCCCTGCTGGGGGCGCTGCACGCGGCGGGGCACCGGCTTCTACTTCCGGTCTGCGAGCCCGGCCTGGCCCTGAGCTGGGTGCGCTGGACACCCGTGTCGGAGTACGTCCGGAGCCGCTACGCACCAATCCTGGAACCTGCGGGGGAACGCCTCGACACCACCGCGATGCGGCACGCGGATGGCATTTTCCTGCCTGCCACCGCCCTAGACTTCTCCGGCAACCGGATCGGCCAGGGTGGCGGCTACTACGACAGGTTCCTGGCGGCGCTGGGCACCCTCCTGGCCACCAGGGCCCCGGCGCCCGACGGCGGCCTGTTGGCGCCGCTGCCGACCGCAGCCGTCGTCTATGACAGCGAGGTGCTGTCCGCCGGGAGCATCCCTGCGGAGTCGTTCGATCGGAAAGTGGCCGCCGCTCTCACCCCGTCAGGGCTGCTGGAACTCCGGGGCCCAGCATCCGGAGACTTACGGCCGGGGTGCTAGAATTGGCACTCAGGCCCTGCGACTGCTAAGGGACGGATCTGGCTGGAGACATCTCGGCCGGGACCGTTGGCTCAGCGGCACGGGACCTGCTCGTTTGTCCCAGAGGAGGATTCCCAGTGCCCACCTACGCATACGCCTGCAAGGACTGCAGCCACGCCTTCGAGATCGTGCAGTCGTTCACCGACAGCTCCCTCACGTCCTGCCCGGAATGCCACGGGACCCTGCGCAAGAAGTTCAACAGCGTGGGTGTGGTCTTCAAGGGGTCCGGTTTTTACCGGACAGACTCCCGCGAAGCTAAAGGAAGCACTGTTGCACCGGCTCCCGCCCCGGCGGCAACGCCTGCGCCCGCCGCCGTTTCTTCTTCCGCCAACTAACGGCCGCCGCCTTGCGGGCTCCTCGGCGGCATTGTCCACATAGCCTCCGCAGGGTCTGACCCACGACCGGTCCCCTGCGTAGTGTCGGCCTATGCCCACTCGCGCCCTTCCCTTACCGGTCGGCGGATTTCGTTCCGTACGGTCCCCGGCATCCTCGGTGCGCCCGGCGTCAGGCCCCTACTGGTTCCAGAGGCGCGGGCGCTCCGCCAGCCACCGTCCCGGTGGGCTAAGCCCGGGACGCCTTCCGCAGGGCCGCAGACAAAAAAGGCAGCCGGCCGGCCGGCAGATGGTCCGCTGGCTCGGACGCAACCGGCGGTTGGCGGTGGCGTTGCTGCTGTGCCTCGCAGCAGCTCTCACAGTGCAACAGCTGACCCCGGCTCCCGCCGATAGTGTCTCCGCGGTCGCCGCGGCCAGGGATCTCCCGGCAGGCGAAACCCTCAGTCCGGACGACCTGACACTCCTGAGCGTCCCCCACGCCCTGGTTCCGGCCGGCAGCAGCTATGGCAGCACCGATGCCCTGCAAGGCCAGCAGTTGGCCGTCGCCCTGCGCCAGGGACAGTTGCTCTCCGATTCCCAGCTCCTTGGCCCCGGACTGCTGGCCGGAAGCCGGCCGGGATCAGCGGCCGTGCCGCTCCGGATGGCGGATCCGGCCTCGATCCAACTGCTCTCCCCCGGACAACTCGTCAATGTGGTCATGACGAGCGGCGACGCCTTCGATCAGCCCGCGTCGTCCCAGGTACTGGCCGCAGCTGTTCCGGTGCTGTGGACTTCCGGGCGCGGCAGCGACGCTGGCCCCTGGGCGGGCGCAGGAGATATCGACGGTCTCCTGGTGGTCGCCGCGGACGCCGATCAGGCCCGTCGTCTCGCCGGCGCATCCACGCAGGGCAAGCTGTTTTTTGTCCTAGTCCCGGCAGATTCGGGCTAACACCCCCGGACGCCGGAGAGGCGGCCCCGCGGGTGCCCCCGGAACCGCCCCGTCTCTTGAGGTGCGTCAGTCCCAGTGCGGAGGCTTCTGTTCCTGAAGCCAGGAATCGTGGTCGTAGTCACCGGCGTCGTCGCGCCAGCGGCGCGGATCGTCCTCAGCAGCCTTGTTCGGCAGCACATCGTCCGCGACCGTCGCCGACAAGAACTTGGGGGTCGAGTCATCCAGGCTGCCGTCCGTGGCGTCGCTGTTGGCCTGGCTGTCGTCGTTGCCGTCCGTGGCGTCGCTGTTGGCCTGGCTGTCGTCGTTGCCCTCCTGGGCATTGACGTCACCGTCACTGTTGGCGTGGCCGTCTCCGCCAGCGTCCCGGGCATTGCCGTCACCGTCACTGTTGGCGTGGCCGTCTCCGCCACCGTCCTGGGCATTGACGTCACGGTTGGCTATGGCGGGTTGCGCGCCGTCGGTATCCCGGGGGGCGCCGTCGGCGTCCATGGCATCGGCCTCCCTATCGCCCTGACCTTCATCCTCCCGGGGTGCACTGTCCGGGCTTCCTGACGGGGAGTCATCCTCGCTTGCCGGTGCTTCGTTGACAGCCAGATTCTCCACGTCGTCGTCAAAGAATCCCGGCGACGCCTGTTTTCGGTGAGGTCCGACCGGCTTTTCCAGACCCAGGTATCCACCGATGCGGTCCGCGCAGGCCGATGGATCGGTGAACACCTCAATGGTCCACAGCGGCATGTACCGCCAACCGAGCCGTTCCAGGAGCTGCGGACGGAGCCTGCTGCGTTCGCGGACAGTCAGCCGGCGGTACTGCTCTGTGCCGTCGGACTCGATCGCCACGGGACGGGGAATTTCAGCGTCGTCCTGGCCGAGGGTGCTCAGCGGGTCCGCCGCTGCCACCATATTCAGGACGCCGTCGTACTGGTGCCAGACCCGGGCTCCCCGGGCGCGCAGCCGGTCGCCGAGATCTGCCACAAGTGGGTCCGCGCCCAAGGCCTGCTCGCTGGCCGCCGCCCGTGAGGCAGGGCTTCCAAGATCGGAGTTGCCCGCAATTTCACGGTCTATCAATTGGTAGAAGTCGACTGCGCCGTGACTGAGGCGGGTCACATCCAAGTCTTCGGGCCGGAAACAGCTGAGCACGTGCAGCGAGCGTCGCGCCCGCGTCATGGCCAGGGCGAACCGGGCCCGTCCGCCGTCGGCAGACAGGGGTCCGAGGCTGTGAAGTGCGCGGCCGTGCGGGGTACGTCCATAGCCGGGCGAGAAAATGATGTGATCGCGGACCAGGCCTTGTGCACGTTCCAGGTCCACTACACGGAAGGATTCTTCCCCGGCCGTGAAGAAGCCGGCCAGCGACGGGTAGTTGGGCAACTGCAACCGGATGGACTCGCCGATGCGGGCCGCGTGCCTAAGGCTGCCGGTAACAACAGCCAAGGAGGTCCGGGGCCGCAATCTGGCGTGCTCGAAGACTAGTTCCACAGCGCGGTTCACTTCGGCCACGACGGATTCAACACCATCCTGGTCAGCACTGGGCAGGCCCGTGCCATCCGGAAGATATTCCACTGTGAGCGCGCGGTCCAGGCCCGTCGCTGATTGCCCCTCCGGCAGCCGGCTCAGCTCGCCACCGTAAAAGCTGTTGCTTAGTTGCCGCACGAGATCCTCGTCAACCGCGCGGTAGACGTGGCGCAGCTTGCAGACAGGCAGCACCGCCGACAGCGCACTGAACGCGCTTTCCACATCTTGATGGGAGCTTTCGCCAGCGGCAAGCCGTTCCACCCCGACGGAGAACGTCCGCGGGCTGGCGATGCGGTCATCGCCGAAGGCAACGACTTGTTTGCCGCGGGCGATGGCAGGCAGGACGGCTTGCAGGGACGTCGCTTCGGCGTCCAGGATGACGACGGCATCGAAGCGCTGCTCCGCTGGCAGAACCGAGGAAAGCAGGTAGGGGCTGACGGACCACACCGGGATCAGCACCGGGAGCAGGTCCGGCGTCTGGGCTGTCAATGACGAAAGGGTCACCCGGCCGTCTTTGAGCAGGCTGCGCAACAGTTCCGCCTGCCGCGGGTGCTCCGCGATGGCAGCGCGCCAGCGTTCAGCCAGCTGCCAGCGCAGCCGGGCGGCACCGCTGGCGATGTGGGCATTGTCCGCAAGACGGTACTCCGCTTCGAGCTGACGCAGGGCGTCGCCGTCGGACATGGCCAAGTAATCGTCACCGCTGATCATGGCTTCCAACGCCGACTGCCACCAGGCGAGCTCAAGTTCGGCAGCCACCGATTCCGCCGGCACCTCCCGTTTGGCAAGGTCGTCCAGCAGTTCGCCGAGGCCGTGCTCGCGCATGTTCTCGACCAGGAGCGTCCGTTCGGGCAGCGTCTCCAGAATGGCGGTATCGGCCACCAACCGGCCCAGGCGTTCCATCAGTTCGTCGTAAGGCGTGCCGTGCAACTCGCCGCCGGCCGGGGTATGCCGTACGGCCTGACCCAGCTCCGCCAGTTCCGCGTCCAGCTCACGGTACAGCGAGATGATTTCCCCGAGACCTGCCGGGACTGCCGGATGACGCTGCGTCGTGGCGTAGCCGGCCCACGTGGCCCGCTGCTCCTGGACGAGGACCAGGGAGCTGTGCAGATCGGCGATGTGGACGCCCGGGCGGACGTACTCCTTTGCCACCCTGCGCAGGCGTGAGCGTTGCATGGAAGGCATCTCAATGTTCCGTTCACGCCGCCAGGAGGAGGCCGCGGTAGCGGAAATGAGGTCATGGACCGGCCGGTCGAAGATATCCGGGGTGAATTTATCCAGGCTTCCGCGGACGGCAACCAGCAGTTCGACCTGGTCGCCCCACTCGGCAAAGGAACTCCCCAGGCGGATCTCGGCATGATCGGCGACGCCGCTCATCATCTCGCGCAGTTCCGGCAGCTTCCGGGCCACGGAGCTGGCCACCTGCTGTGCTTCCTCGGTTTCCTTGCGGGTCAAAAGGCGGGCACCGTGCCAGGGGCTCGTTGTTGAGGCGCGGTTGAAGCTCCCCAATTCAGCCGCCCGGTGCAGCCGCCCTGCCAGTTCCTCGCGATCCCGGATATTGTCCAGCACGCTGCGCTTGAGCCGGACGGTGGTAGCGGGTGCCGGCTGGATGGCGGTAAGCTTGGCCAGCGACTGCATCGCCTCGTAGGGTGAGCAGCCCCAGCGTTCACGGACGTTGTGGAGCGAGGCGACATGGTCCTGGAGGGCATGGCGGTGCTCGGTCAGGGTGGTGTGGAGGTTGCCGAGTTGGGGCTGAAGGGATTTCTCGTTGCGCACAATGCCCCGGACCAGCTGGTCCTTGAACTGCAGGGGCGTGGCGTTGCCCGCAAGCGGAAGCAGGATCGAGTCCAGTCCCAGGGAGTCCAGGTGCGCGGCGATTTCGGCCAGGCTGGCGCGCCGGTCCCCCACAACCAGGACCGTTTTTCCCTGGTCGACAAGGGCCCCGATGGTGTTGATCGCGGTCTGGGTCTGGCCCGTACCCGGCGGGGCGCTGACCACCAGCGAGTCTCCGTCCCGGACGGCGTCGACCACGTACTGCTGGTGGTTGTCGGCGTCGAGCAGCAGCAGCTCATCGGCGGGATCGCGCTCGTCGACGCTGGGGAACCGCCCGGCTTTGGGCTCGGGCACCTCCGCGACGCCGCCCGTGGCGGCGCGCCCCAGGGCCTTGATGAGGGGATGGTTCGCATTGATCCAGGGGTCGTCCAGGGTGCCGGACAGGTCGGCGAAGGTGGACACCAAGAGATTGTGCTCCACCTCGGCGCCGTGGATGGGCTGGATGAGCGTGCCGAGCCGGTCGAGGACCGGTTGCGGGTCCAACCGGGCGGTGCTGTATGCCATACGGGTGACGGCGTTGACGTCGAATCCGATCCCGTGAATGGTCTTCAGGTGCCGGACCAGGGCCGGGTTGATTTTGGCCTGCTCCGTCAGCTGGAGTTCGTAGTCGTCCTCTCCCGGGCGGACCGTGAGCGAGATTGCAGCCAGCATCACCGGGGCGGAGACGCGCTGGGGCTTACCGCCGACGGCGGACGTCCACACCACTGTGCCGGCCGAGAAGTACCCGGCGTCGATGCCGCGGTCATTGCCCAGTTCGAAGATCTTGGACCGCAGATTGCGCGAGGCCTTCGCAGCGATAACGTACTGCTGATGGTCACGAATCAAGGTGGAGAGGCGGGTCCGCCGCCCGGCCATCAGCTGGGCAAGCCCGGAGGGATGGGCATGGGTCAAGTCGATAGAACCCTCGGGGGTCTTGGTGAACCGCAACATGGTATCTGCCCCGGTGACGGGCTTGAGCCCCGACAGCCATTTCCTGAGCTCTTCGGAGCCCTCGGGGTGGCCTTGACCAACTGACACTACTGCCTTCTTTTCTGTGCTTGCGTTTGCTTCGCTCGTCACGTTATTCGTGCTCGCGCGGGACGTCATGGACCATACCGGCATGCTTCCGAGGGTAGCCGGAATCCGGTGCCCGCGAGACGACGCAACACTCGCAGGCTACAAATTCCGTTCCCTGGCCCGCGAACGGACTATTCCCACTCAATGGTTCCCGGCGGCTTGCTGGTAACGTCCAGAACGACGCGGTTCACGCCGTCCACCTCATTGGTGATGCGGTTGGAGATCCTGGCCAGCAGATCGTAGGGCAGCCGCGACCAGTCCGCCGTCATGGCGTCCTCGGAGGACACGGGCCGCAGCACGATCGGGTGACCGTAGGTGCGGCCATCGCCCTGGACCCCGACGCTGCGGACGTCGGCCAGCAGCACCACCGGCATCTGCCAGACCTCATTGTCGAGCCCGGCAGCGGTCAGCTCCGCACGCGCGATCGCGTCTGCTTTCCGGAGCAGGTCAAGGCGTTCCTTGGTGACTTCGCCGACAATCCGGATGCCGAGGCCCGGCCCGGGGAACGGCTGGCGGCCGACGATCTCCTGCGGCAAGCCCAGCTGGGCGCCCACGGCGCGGACCTCATCCTTGAACAGGGCACGCAGCGGTTCGACGAGCTCGAACTGCAGGTCCTCGGGGAGACCGCCCACGTTGTGGTGGCTCTTGATGTTGGCAGAACCTTCACCACCGCCGGATTCAACGACGTCAGGGTAGAGGGTGCCTTGTACGAGGAATTTGATTTTCTCGCCGTGCGCGGCCGCTTCGGCGATGATGGCCTGCTCGGCTTCCTCAAAGGCGCGAATGAACTCGCGGCCGATGATTTTGCGTTTAGTCTCCGGGTCGCTGACGCCGGCCAGTGCCGACTGGAATCGCTCCTGCTCGTTGGCGACGTAAAGTTTGACACCCGTGGCGGCCACGAAGTCGCGTTCAACCTGTTCGGCTTCACCTTCGCGCAGCAGTCCATGGTCAACGAATACGCAGGTCAGCTGGTCGCCAACGGCGCGCTGAACCAAGGCGGCAGCGACGGCGGAGTCGACACCGCCAGACAACCCACAAATGACCCGGGCGTTGCCGATCTGTTCCCGGATCCGGTCCACCTGCTCCTCGAGGATGTTGCCGGTGGTCCAGTTCGGTTCCAGCTTGGCACCCTTGAACAGGAAGTTCTCCAGGACCTGCTGGCCGTACGCAGAGTGCTTCACCTCGGGGTGCCACTGCACGCCGTAGAGGCTCTTCTCCTCGTTGGCGAAGGCGGCAACGTCGGCGCCGGCGGTCGTAGCAAGGACCTCGAAGCCTTCGGGAGCCTCGTGGACAGAGTCGCCGTGACTCATCCACGTGCTCTGGTGCTGGGGCATGCCCATCAGGATGGAGCGGCCTTCGCCGACGGTGGTGGTTTCGGTCGCTCCGTATTCGCGAAGCCCGGTTTGGGCCACCTTGCCGCCGAGGGCATTGGCCATGGCCTGGAAGCCGTAGCAGATGCCAAAAACCGGCACTCCGGCTTCGAACAGGTCCGCCCCCACAGCCGGGGCGCCTTCGGCGTAAACGCTAGCGGGACCACCCGACAAGATGATGGCGGCGGGGTTCTTGGCGAGCAGCTGCTCGGTGCTGTAGGTATGCGGAACCACTTCCGAATACACGTTCGCTTCCCGGACGCGGCGGGCGATCAGCTGCGCGTACTGGGCGCCGTAATCAACAACCAGCACGGGCTTGTGGGACGTCTGGGGTGCAGTGGGAGTAGTCACCGTACCAGCCTACTTTGCAGCACCGTCCGCCCGCACATTGAGAAGCCGGTCCGGGGCGGGGAAAAGCCACCGGGTAAGCGATCTCACAGGTGAGGTTGTGGCCTCCCGGCTTCGTGTCGGTTAGATGCTCAGTAGCGTTGCGGCGCCTGCGGGTTTGCGGCCAGCTCGGCTTCCACCTCGGCGTGGAACTTCTTCTCCACGAAGAATGACAGGAAGGGCACCACACCGCCAAGGGCCAGAACGATCATCTTCGCGAACGGCCAGCGCATCAGCGACCACAGGCGGAAGTTGGACATCAGGTACACCACGTACATCCACCCGTGCACGATCAAAACCGTGATGGACAGATTTACGCCGCCCACGACGCCTGGCGGTTCGGCGTCGGCGAAGCCGAATCCGAACGCCTCGCCGGTGACGGCGTTGGTGCCCCCCGCGAAGAGGTACTGGCCGAAAACGTACCGGGCGATCAGTTCCGCGCAAAGCAGGAGCAGCATGCTGCCGGTCAGGTAGGCGAGGACTTTGTAGAACTTCAGTGCCGAACGGATCTGGGCCTCGGTTCCGCCAAACCGTCGTTTTTTACCGCGCCCGCCACCCGGGACGTTGGACTGCTGCGGCTGGACGGCCGGCTGGGGCTCGATCATGATTGCACTTTCGGTTCGGTGGGGTGCTGGTCAGTGGGGTGCTGGTCAGTGGGGTGCTGGTCAGTGGGGTGCTGGTCGGCGGGATCCGGTTCGGACAGATACAGCTGGGCAGCTTCCTGCTCCTCGTCGAGGGCGTCCTCCAGGCTTCGGCGGTAGTCATCCTTGACCAGCCGCCACCAGATGAACAGCGCGAAGCCGGCGAAGACCACCCACTCCGCGGCGTAGAAGAGGTTCAGCCAGTTGACCTTTTCGGCGGGCGGCTGCGGCCCGATATTCAGTGGTTTGAAGGCCCCAACGGAGGCACTGGCGCTGACGTCGCTGCCGCCGGCGGTCTCGGAGCTCGCTGCGACAAAGCCCGGATAGCTGCTGACTTCCCAGATGTTGATGAGTTCGGCGACAGACACGGCGCTTGCCTTTCCGGGACCGGCGTCGGTTCCGGGCACGGGAGCCTCGGACGGCAGCAGCCGTCCGGTCAGTTCGACGCTGCCCGACGGCGGTGCGGACGCGTCCGCGGGGTCGGCAACCCAGCCGCGCGCGACTGGAATCCAGGTCTGCGGCGTGGCACCGGCGCCGGTCAGGGCCGGGGCGTTCTCCACAGCCAGGGCAGCAACTACCCAGTAGCCCCTGGCGCCGTCGTGCAAGCGCCCCGGGACCAGGATTTGTTTCTGCGGGTCGTAGGTGCCGGTGACCGTGACCACCTGGTCAGCCACCGAACCGGGGAAGAAGCCGCCTGGCTGCAAAACCGTGGTCAGGGGTTTGGGTTCTTCCGTCGTTGTGGAGACTGTCACTTCGGATTGCGTTGAGCGGCCGAACTGCCACTGGCTGAGCAGCACAAACACCCCTGAGACGACGATCGCGAACACCAGTCCTGCGATCCAGCGGGGTTTGAGGGCAGTTTTCAACACCTCTTAACCGTACTTCGTCCGCGTGTAGAACAACGAAACGTGCCTGGACCGGGGCAGCCGGGTCCCTGCGTGGCGACGGAGTCGACTCGAAAGGGCCTGCCCCAAAAAGTGGGGCAGCCGGGTCCCTGCGTGGCGACGGAGTCGACACGAAGGGGCCTGCCCCAAAAGTGGGGCAGCCGGGTCCCTGCGTGACAACGGAGTCGACACGAAAGGGCCTGCCCCAATTTCAGTGGTCGAAGAACACCAGGCTGGAATTGATCAGTTCCGCAATCACTTCGGGGTCGTAGGCCCGCCGAAGGGACTCGCGGAACGATTCCTTGGACAACGATCGCGCAAGGGTGGCCAGTACTTCCAGGTGTTCGGAGAAGGAGCTGGCCGGGGTGGCAATCAGCAGCACCACCGTCGCAGGCCCGTCGGTGGCGCCGAAATCGAGCGCCTTGCCGTATTTGGTGATGCCGACAGCGATGGTTGTCCGGGAGACGAACTCGCTGCGCGCGTGCGGCAGTCCGATCCCGCCCGGCAGGCCGGTGGCCAGCTGGTGTTCGCGGGCATTGACGTGCTTAAGGAATCCGGGCAGATCGGAGATGCGTCCGGCCGCGTGCATCCGCTCAGCCAACTGGGCGGCAGCGTCGAGCTTGTCGGTGGCGTCCATTTCGAGGATCACCATTTCAGGGGTGGTGAGCTCGGCGTCATACCGGTCCAGTGGTTCCGCCAAGAGATATCCCTTCGAAGTGGCGTCAGTGCGCCGGCAGTCCCGGCTGGGGCTGCAGGCGAGCGCCGCGGTCAGCGCAGCGGAACGATGGCCTCAACGCCCAGCCTTGCTGCGTCGGCGGATTCGTCGTCTGGCTGCTCCTGGCTGAGCCGTTCGGCGTCGACCCGGGCCAGGTAATGCTTGATCTCGCTTTCACGCTGCGCATCGCTCCAGCCGAGGACATCTCCCATCAGTTTAGCGACTACCGGCGCGGCGGACACACCGCGGTCCCACGCCTCGATCGAGATCCGGGTCCGGCGGGTCAGGACGTCCTGCACGTGGCGGGCGCCTTCGTGGGTTGCGGCGTAAACGGCCTCAGCTGCGAGGTAGTCGTCCGCGCCCGGCAGTGGCTCGCCCAGCTCCGGGTTCTCGGTGATGATCGCCAGGACCTCCGGGGCCATGGAACCGTACCGGTTGAGCAGGTGCTCGATCCGCGCCACGTGGACGCCGGTTTCCTCGGCCATCCGGTTGCGTTTGTTCCAGGCGGCCTTGAAGCCGCTGGCACCCAGCAGAGGAATGGATTCGGTGCAGCTGGGGGGAACGCGCTCGTCCATGCTGCGCGTTGCCTCGTCGACGGCGTCCTTGGCCATGACCCGGTACGTGGTCCATTTGCCGCCGGCCACCACCACGAGACCGGGAACCGGATGCGCCACGACGTGTTCGCGGGATAGCTTGGCCGTGGAGTCATTTTCGCCGGCCAGCAGCGGCCGGAGGCCGGCGTAGACGCCTTCGACATCCTCGCGGGTGAGCGGGCGCTTCAAAACCTTGTTCACATGTTCGAGAATGTAGTCGATGTCCTTGCTGGATGCAGCCGGGTGGGCCTTGTCCAGATGCCAGTCGGTATCGGTGGTCCCGATGATCCAGTGCCGGCCCCAGGGTATGACAAACAGCACGGACTTCTCGGTCCGCAGGATCAGCCCAACGGTCGACTGGAACCGGTCGCGGGGAACCACGAGGTGGATGCCCTTGGAGGCGCGGACCTTAAGCTGGCCGCGGTCGGTCACCATGGCCTGGGTTTCATCCGTCCAGACACCCGTGGCGTTGATGACCTGCTTGGCTTTGATGTTGAAGGTGGAGCCGTCTTCATGGTTGACCACCTTCGCGCCGACGACGCGCTCGCCTTCCCGGAGGAAGTCGACCACGGACATCTGGTTGACGGCGTGGGCGCCGTAGTGGGCTGCGGTGCGGATGAGGTTGGCGCAGTATTTCGCGTCGTCGACCTGACCGTCGTAGTAACGGATGGAACCGACAAAAGCGTCGTCCTTCAGGCTCGGCGCGGCCCGCAACGTCCCGCGGCGGCTCAGGTGCTTGTGGAACGGCACCCCCCGCTGCTGCCCGCCGGAAATGGACATGGCGTCGTATAAGGCAATGCCGGCACCCACGTAAGGCCGTTCGAAGAAGGGCTTGGTCAGTGGATACAGGAAGGGTACCGGCCGGGCCAGGTGCGGGGCGATCGCTGAGAGGATCAACCCGCGTTCGTGCAGCGCTTCTTTGACCAGGGCGAAGTCGAGCATTTCCAAGTAGCGGAGACCACCGTGGATCAGTTTGGAGGAACGGGACGAGGTGCCCGCGGCCCAGTCGTTGGCTTCGACGATGCCGACGGTCAGGCCGCGGGTAATGGCGTCAAGGGCGGCCCCCGTGCCCACGATGCCCCCGCCGACGATCAGGATGTCGAGTTCCTTGCCCGGTTCCGTGGTGCCCCTGAGTACCGCGAGTGACGCTTCGCGTTCTGCGGGCCCCAGGGCACCGCCGGTCTTGGGTGAACCGCCGGGAAAACTGTTCATGTCACGCCTCCATCGGGATCAAAGCTCGTAGTGCACCAGACTACTTCGATCTTCCCGCGATGGGCAGGGGGCTCTCAGTTCCCGGCGTAGGGCGAAACGACGACGTCGACGCGCTGGAATTCCTTGAGGTCCGAATAGCCGGTGGTGGCCATGGAACGGCGCAGCGCACCGATCAGGTTCGACGTTCCGCTCGTGTGGTGGCCCGGCCCGAAGAGGACCTCCTCCAGCGGTCCCACCGTGCCGACGTTGACCCTGTCGCCGCGGGGAAGTTCAAGGTGGTGCGCTTCCTGGCCCCAGTGCCAGCCCTTGCCCGGGGCTTCCTCGGCGCGGGCCAGGGCGCTGCCGAGCATGACGGCGTCGGCGCCCATGGCGATGGCCTTGACCATGTCCCCGGAGGAACCCATGCCGCCGTCGGCGATCACATGGACGTAACGTCCGCCGGATTCATCCATGTAGTCGCGGCGGGCGGCGGCGACGTCGGAAATGGCGGACGCCATGGGCGAGTGGATGCCGAGGGCACGCCGGGTGGTGCTGGTGGCGCCTCCGCCGAAGCCGACCAGGACACCGGCGGCGCCGGTGCGCATCAGGTGCAGGGCCGGGGTGTAGCCGGCAGCCCCGCCGACAATCACGGGGACGTCGAGTTCGTAGATGAACTGTTTAAGGTTCAGCGGCTCGTGGTCTTTCGAGACGTGCTCGGCCGAGACCGTGGTGCCACGGATTACGAAGATGTCAACACCGGCCGCCACGACAGTCTTATAGTGCTCCTGGGTCCGTTGCGGGGTCAGGGAGCCGGCAACGGTGACGCCCGCGGCGCGGATCTCCGCGAGGCGGGACGTAATGAGTTCCGGCTGGATCGGGGCCTGGTACAGCTCCTGCATGCGCCGGGTAACCGCGGGGCTGTTGGTCTCATCCTGCAGCGCGCCGATCTGGTCAAGGACGGCCTGCGGGTCCTCGTACCGGGTCCAGAGGCCTTCAAGGTCCAGAACGCCGAGCCCGCCGAGCCGGCCCAATGCGATGACGGTCTCCGGCGACATAGCCGAATCCATGGGTGCGGCAATAACGGGCATATCGAACTTGTAGGCGTCGATCTGCCAGGAAACAGAGACGTCCTTGGGGTCACGTGTACGACGGTTGGGGACGATCGCAATGTCATCCAGGGAGTAGGCACGACGCCCACGCTTGCCACGGCCAATCTCAATCTCGTAAGTCACTGCTCTAGGTTATCCCAGCGGACGGGCACCGGGACGATGCCGGGCGCCGGGGTGATGCCGCGGCGGTTCCCCGCGAGAATACGCCGGTACCAGCCGGTACTCTGGCGGCATGGGTACACGCTGGGTCTTCGATGGCCATATCGCCGGGATTGGAACAGAATCCGGCCTGCGGGCGGTGGTGGGCCTGTGGCGGCATTCCCCGTTCGGGACCTTTGCTGACGCCATGGTGGAGCTGCCCTCCGGGCACCGGATCCTGTTTGCCCCGACCGCCGAGATCGGTGGTTTCATCGCTGACGTCTACACCTTTGATGACACCCAGGTGGTGGACGTCGCGGCGTCCCGGGACGGGCACCGGCTCACGGTGGACGCGGGCCCGCTTCGGATCCGGGCCGCCGTCGGCGTCCGCACCCGGCTGGGCAGCCTCCTCCGGCTGGTTCCCCGGCCCGTGGCAGTGCATCCGCAATGGCTGCGGGCCATCAGCCCGCTGGCGGCACGGTTCAGCCCCGGCGCGCGCACCGCGGGCGCCGCGAAGGGCGGGCGGCAGGAGTACTACGGCGTGACGGATCTACATCGGATCGACTCGGCGAGCGTCACCTGGGACGGCGCCGACGCCGGCGCCCTCACCGCGATCCTGCCCGCCGTCTCCTTTGGTTTCAGCAGCGTTCCGGCGGAGCCCAGCCTGGCGCGGGTGCGGACCACCGTGGTTCAGACGGACGCCGGACCGTCAGAAACCTCATGATGGTCCCGGACACCGGAGTGGTTCACCGCGGAGTGGCCTTCGGCTTCGCCCAGCGCAGATCCTGGGTTTTCTCCGCCTGGTGGTACCCCGCGGTGCTGGCCGTCTCCGGGGCAGTCCTCAGCCCGGCTTCTCAACGCCCTTCGGCGTCATCCACGGCGAGCTGGGATTCGAACATCCGGAAGTACCGGCCGCGCAGGGCCACGAGCTCCTTGTGGGTGCCTTGCTCCACCACCCGCCCGTCCTCCAGCATGTAGACGATATCCGCCTTCTCGATCGTCGCGAGGCGGTGGCTGATGGCGATGATCGTGCTGCTGCGGTCGGCGAAGAGCCGGGTGAAGATCCGGTGCTCGGCCAGGGCGTCGATCGCCGACGTCGGCTCGTCCATGACCATGAACGGGGCGTTGCGGTAGAAGTTCCGGGCGATCGCGAGCCGCTGCCACTGGCCGCCGGACAGTCCGCTGCCCTTGCGCCCGCGCGGATCCTCCATCCAGTTGCTGACGTGGTTGTCCAGGCCGTTGGGCAGCTTGGTGATGAACTCGAGGGCCTCGGCGTCGGTCGCGGCCCGGCGGATCCGGTCGTCGTCGCGCGGAATGTCAACGTCGCCGAAGAAGATGTTCTCCGCCGCGGTGGCGAACTCGTACTTCAGGAACTCCTGGCTGAGCACCGCCAGGTGGCGGTGCCAGGACTTCACGTCGACGGCGGCGAGGTCCACGCCGTCGAGCAGCACCTGCCCGGAGTCCGGGCGGTAGAGCCCTGCGAGGATGCGGATGAGGGTGGACTTTCCGGCGCCGTTCTCCCCCACGATAGCGATGTGCTGGCCCTCGCGGATGGTCAGCGTGATGCCCTTAATGACTTCGAGTTCGCTGCCGGTGTAGGTGAAGCGGATGTCGCGCAGTTCTACGGCCGCCGGCGCCTGCAGCAGCGGCGGCGCGTGCTCGGAGCGCACCGGCAGCGCCATGAACAGCTCATAGTCCTTGAGGTTGGCGAGGTCCTCATCAATGGAGCTCAGTGAGGAGACCAGGCTGTTGGCGGTGGACAAGGCGCGGCTGACGATCTGCTGGACGTAGAGGAACTGGCCCACCGGCTGGGCCCGGGCGATGATCTGCCCGACCACCCAGATCAGCGAGACGACCTCGGCGCCGTACTGCAGGGCATCCGCGGCGAGCTGCTTGGGAATGTAGCGCTTTTGGAAATCCAGGCGGCGGCGCTCATCCGCGTCGCGAAGCCGGGAACGCAGCCCCATCAGGTATCCGACGATCCCGTAGAGGCGCATCTCCGCAATGTGCTGGGGCCGGAGGAGGTTAGTCTCGATCATCCGCCGCTGCCGGCGCGAATCGATCTGGGTGTTCCAGTGCGCGATCTGCTCGCGGGACAGCTTAAACTGCAGGTAGACGCTGGGCACGATCGCGACGAGGACGATCACGGCGATCCACCAGCTGACCAGCAGCAGCGCGCCGATGGCAAGCAGGACCGAGACCAGCTGGGTGAAGATGGCAGCGATCCGGTCCAGGACCCGGGCGTAGGAATCCGAGAAGCGCTTGGCCCGGTCGTAGAGGTCCACCGTTTCCTTGTCGTCGTACCGCCAGAACTCCAGGGCCAGGAAGCGCTCGTACATGAGGTCGCCCACGATCGCGCCGACTTTGAAGCTCATGAGTTGTTGAATGTACCGGTCCACACTGCTGAAGGCGCCCCAGAACAGTCCCAGCGCGGCCGTGATGATGACGTAGCCAACGGCCTGCTGCCCCGCCGCGGCGTTGCCCGCGTAGGCGGCCGCGAGGGCCGTGGTGGTCAGGGCGGCGAAATACGTGGTGACCAGCGGCAGCAGTGCCGAAATCAGCGAGCCGACAACTTTCATCACGACGGCGGCGGGCGAGGCCCGGAAGCTGACGCGCAGCACCTGGGCCACGGCCCGGGCGTAGGGCCGCAGCGCCAGTTTGCGTTTGGGCTCACGCGCAGGCAGGAGTTCGGACATGACTCCAGCCTAGGACACGCCGTCCCCCGGCCAGCCCGCAGGAGGGCCCGCTATGAGCCGCCACGACGGCCCCCGCGGCGGGCTGGTTGGGCGGGCCGGTCGGGTCAGCGGGAACCGTAGTTCGGCGCCTCGACCGTCATCTGGATGTCGTGCGGATGGGACTCTTTGAGCCCGGCCGCCGTGATCCGGACGAATTTGCCGCGCGCCTTGAGCTCCGGCACGGTCGGGGCACCGGTGTAGAACATGGTCTGGCGGAGGCCGCCGACCAACTGGTGGGCCACCGAGGCCAGCGGGCCGCGGTAGGCCACGCGGCCTTCGATGCCTTCCGGGATGAGCTTGTCGTCGCCGGTAACGTCGGCTTGGAAGTAGCGGTCCTTGGAGTAGGAGGTGTTCTTGCCGCGGGTCTGCATGGCTCCCAGCGACCCCATGCCGCGGTACAGCTTGAACTGTTTGCCGTTCACGAAGATCAGGTCACCCGGCGACTCGTCACAGCCGGCCAGCAGGGACCCGAGCATGACAGTGTCGGCTCCGGCGACCAGGGCCTTGCCGATGTCGCCGGAGTACTGCAGCCCGCCGTCGGCGATCAACGGGACACCGGCCGGGATGGCGGCCTTGGCCGACTCGTAGATGGCGGTGATCTGCGGGACGCCGACTCCGGCGACCACGCGGGTGGTGCAGATGGACCCCGGGCCGACGCCCACTTTGATGCCGTCGGCGCCGGCGTCAATGAGCGCCTGGGCACCTTCGCGGGTGGCGGCCTGCCCCCCGATGATGTCCACGTGCGCAGCCACCGGATCGGACTTGAGCCGGCGGATCATGTCCAGCACACCCTGGGAGTGTCCGTTGGCGGTGTCCACGAAAAGGGCGTCGACGCCGGCGTCAACAAGTGCCATGGCGCGCTCCCAGCCGTCACCGAAGAATCCTATGGCGGCGCCAACGCGCAGCCGGCCCTCGTCGTCCTTGGTGGCCAGCGGGTACTGCTCAGCCTTGGCGAAGTCCTTGGTGGTGATCAGGCCCTTGAGCCGGCCCTGCTCGTCAACGAGCGGAAGTTTCTCGATTTTGTTGGTCGCGAGCTTGTGCGAGGCCTCCTCGCGGCTGATGCCGACGTGGCCGGTGACCAGCGGCATCTTGGTCATGACGTCGCTGACCAGCCGGAGCGGGAAGTCCGCTTCCGGCACGAAGCGGGTGTCGCGGTTGGTGACGATGCCCAGCAGCCGCATGCCCTCGTCCACGACCGGCAGACCGGAGACCCGGTAGTGCGAGCAGATCTCGTCCAGCTCCGCGAGCGTGGCTTCAGGTCCGATGGTCAGCGGGTTCGTGATCATGCCGGACTCGCTGCGCTTGACCCGGTCAACCTGGTCGGCCTGGTTTTCGATCGAGAGGTTGCGGTGCACCACGCCGAGGCCGCCCTGGCGGGCCATCGCGATGGCCATCCGTGACTCGGTCACGGTATCCATCGCCGCGGAGAGCAGCGGAGTGTTGACCGTGATGCGCTTGGAAATCCGCGAGGACGTATCAGCCTCGGACGGGATCACGTTCGTGTGGCCCGGCAGCAGCAGTACATCGTCGTATGTCAGGCCAATAAAGCCGAAGGGATCGTGTTCGGGCTGGGTCATGAGTGCGCCTCTTACCTTGGTTATGGGATTCACGGGTAGGGGTTGCAACAGATGACCAGCCCGTCATTACGGGCGTGGCCTGTGCAGAAGTGTTGAATAAATACTAGAACCTCGGCGGCGATCCCCATATTCCGGGCCGGAATTGTGAGCAACGGCACCCGGCGGCGCGTTAGGTCCAGCCGGTGGCTGCGAGCAGCCGCTCCTCGAACATGGGGATCATGCTCTCCACGTAGGTCTTGGTCAGGTGGTTGTCGTCCTTGTAAACGTAGACGTTGCCGACGACGGCAGGGCAGACCCCGTCGGCGCAAATGAAATCGCTCAGGTCCATCAGATGGAGTCCGGGCACCCGCCCCCGGTAAGCGTCCAGGGGCGAGGATTCGGCCAGCGACTCCTGCAGCGGCACCCTGCACTTCGGGGCATGCGGGCCGTTTTTCTGCACGCATTCGGGCATGTTGATGGTGAAGCGCGGATTGTCGCGGATGCCCACCACGTCCATGCCGGCGTCGGTGAAAGGCTGGATGCCTTCCAGGTACTGCGGCACCTCGGTTTCGAACGGCGCATCCTTGAGGGTCAGGGAGGCCACCGTGAAGACAGCGTCGGGTTTGTGGTCCAGGACGTACTGGGCACTGGCTTGATTGAAGGCGTTGCATTCGGCGTTCCGGTCCGGGGACTCGGCGCCGAAGCGGCAGCTGCCTTTCAGGAGCGCGACCACTTCCCAGCCGCGGCTGCGGGCAATGGGGCCGAGGGCCGCCATGTACTGCTGCGCGTGCGAGTCACCGAGCACCACGATCCGCTTCGAGACGGCGTCCGGGCGGCTGTTCTGCAGACACCCTGCCAGCAGCGGATCGCCGGGGACGTTTTCGTCCGTGCACGGCCCGTCGAAGTCGGCCCACTCGCTCTTCATGGCCACCGGAGCCGGAATGATCCTCGCGTCCGGCGTCGGCTTGCCCGCATTTCCCGGCGCCAGGGCGGCCGCGCCGGGGGTCAATTCCCGGGGCTGCGACGCGGCGGCGGCCTCGTCGGCCATCATCCGGCTCTGCCACACTGACACCGGACCGGCCAGCAGCGCCCCGCACACGGCGATGACGACGGCGGCGCGCCAGCTGCGGCGCTGAGGCCAGTGCCATTCGCGCAGCGGCGTCTCCACGAACCTGGTGGTGAGAGCGGCCAGCACCAGCGAGGCGGCCACGATCAGAAGTCCCTGGACCAGGTTCGGCGCGGCGATACCCGTTCCCGCCAGGGCCAGCACCAGCAGCGGCCAGTGCCAGAGGTACAGGGCGTAGGAGTTGTCGCCGAGGGCCACCAGGGGCCGCCAGGTCAGGAGGCGGTCCACGCCGAATCGGCTGCCGCTGTGTCCCGCCACGATGATGGCGGCTGCGGCAAGCGTCGGCCACAGCGCGATAAAACCGGGGAAGGAACGGTCCACGGTGAGCAGGAGTCCACAAGACAGCATCGCCGCCAGGCCGGCCCAGCCGAGAACAACCCGCAGCATCCTGCCGGGTTTCAGGTGCGGCACAGCCAACGCCAGCAGTGAGCCGAGAGCAAACTCCCACAGCCGGGCCCGGGTGTCGAAGTAGGCGTAGGACTGGTTGGAACTGGTCTGCTCAATGGAGAACATCAACGATCCTGCGAAAACCGCACCGAACACTACCGCCAGCAGCGCAGCGTAGCTGACCCGGCCGCCCCAGGAGGTCCGGCGCAGACAGCGCAGCAGCAAGGCCGTTCCGGCGAACGCGAGCGGCCACAGCACGAACACCTGGCCCTGGATGGACAGGGACCAGAAGTGCTGCAGCGGGCTGGCGCCGGAATGATCCTGGGCGTAGTAATCAACGGCGGAGTCGGCGAGGAGCCAGTTCTGCCGGTACAACAGGGAGGCCCAGACCTGGTCCAGGACGTCCGCCCAGCGGCTCTCCGGCAGGATCACCCGGGTACTGGCCAGTACGCCGAGGATCACGACGACGACGGCGGGCAGCAGCCGCTTGAGCAGATGAAGCCAGTGGGTCCCCAGGCGCAGGGGTTTGCCGGCCTCGACTTTGCGTACGAAACTGAGGGTCATCAGGAACGCCGAAATCAGCAGGAAGATATCCACGCCGCCGGAGACCCGTCCCAACCACACGTGGTAGGCGACCACCATCAGGACCGCGAGGGCACGGAGGCCCTGGACCTCGGGGCGGTAGCCCGTCTGTGCGCGCGCCGGGTCCTTCGGCGCCGGAGAGCCGGGATCCGCAGCCGGTGGAGTGGCTACGGTTCGGTCGTTGGACACAAGAAGACCCTTCCGGCCGGTTTCCAAAGCACCTACGTTACCGACCCGTATTTTCGCTGGCCAATCCCGGCGGGCTGCGGGGCGCCCTCTCCGGGCGCCCCGGGGGCTACCCTGTAACGAGCCAGAGGAGGCCCATTGTGATCGCACAGCTGCGTATCTGTGTTCCGGACGACTTGTCCGCCGCTGTGGTGGACTGCTGCACCGGCGAGCTCGGCGTCGCGGAAGTTTCCTGCCAGCATGGTGCCTCCGTCCTCCCGCCCGGTGACGTCATCGATGTGCTCCTGGCCCGGGAGTCAGTGGAGCAGCTCGTGGAGAAGCTTCAGGCCCTCGATGTCCAGGAGCGGGGTTCGATCGCAGTCACCATGCCGGAGCTGGTGCTCTCCGACCGGGCAGACAAGGCGACGTCCGACGCCCCCGGGGAAGGAGCGGATGCGGTCATCTGGGACGAGGTTTCCCGGCAGACCGGCGAAGACTCGCGGCTCACGTGGAGCTTCCTGGCCTTCTTGATTCTTGCGACCCAGCTGGCTGCCATCGGGATCGTCACGGACTCGACCATCGCCATTGTGGGGGCCATGGCAGTAGGACCGGAGTTCGGCCCTCTGGCCGCCTTGGCCGTGGCCCTTGTCCGGCGCCAGTGGCCGCTTGGCCGCAGTGCGGCCGTGGCGCTTGGTGTCGGCTTTCCGGTGGCGATGCTGGCGGCTGCGCTCACGGCATGGCTGTCCGTGCCGCTGGGGCTCTTTCCGCGCGACGTGCTCGACCGCGGATCCGCCGTCGAGTTCATCTACCATCCCGGCCCGTATTCGCTCATCGTCGCGGTGCTCGCGGGCACCGCGGGGATGCTGTCGGTGATCAGCCGGCGGTCTGCGGCGCTGGTCGGTGTGTTCATCTCCGTGACGACGGTCCCGGCCGCGGGCTTCGTGGCGGTGTCGTTAGTTCTTGGCGAATACCAGAAAGCTGCCGGCTCCGCCCTGCAGCTGGGGCTGAACCTGGTGGGAATCGTGGCGTCCGCCGTCGCGGTGCTGATCTTCTACCGGCTGGTCACCAAGCGCCTTCCCCGGGGCGCCGCCGCCCGGTTGCGGCGCAAGGCCCTGCGCTCCGGAAGCTGAGTGGCTGGCCGCACCGCGGAGGGTGGCCAGTTCAAGAGCAGAACGACGGCGGCCTAGTCCCATTCCGTGCCTGCCAGGAGCCGCTCCCGGAACATCGGCGCCATAGTGGCGGTGTAGGTCCGGCTCATGTGATTGTCATCCAGATAGACGAACATGTTTCCGACAGCTCCCGGGCAGTCGGTGGGCTCGCAGATCAGGTCCGTCATGTCGATGGTGGCCACGCCCGGTGCCGCTTCCCCCAGCATCTCAAACGGACTTGCTTCCGCGAAGAGACTCTCCCGGCTGGGTCTGCACTCCCGTGCGTCTACGCCTTTGGTCACGACGCAGTCCGCCATGTTGAAACCGAAGCGGGGGTTGTCCCGCACGAGAACCACGTCGATTCCCAGGTTCTTCCAGGCTTCAAGGCTCGACTTCAGGCCGGGGATGAGTCGCTCACCGGGCGAGGAGGGCGCCGCAGCCGTGCCGACCACCACAATGGCGTCCGGCGGGTTTCTTTCGACCTCGGCGGTGACCTTGGTGTTGAAGCTCTCGCACTCAGCGTTCTGGTGCTGGTTGGTCGTGCTCGGCTTGCAGCCCCCCATCAGCATCGCGTAGAGCCGCCAGCCCTTCTCCGTGCTGACCGGCGTCATGGCGGGCAGCCACTGCTCGGCGTGGGAGTCACCCAGAACGAGGACGGTTCTCGCGCCGGGATCGGTTTGGCCATTTTCAAAGCACTCGTCCCTAAGGCCTGAGTCCTGCGGCTCCAAAGTGCCTTTGCAAGGGTGCGGAAGGCTCGCCCAGTCCTTTCCGAGGTTTTCCGGGGCTGGAAGCAGGACGGCGTCCGCCTCTGCCTGATTCACAAATCCCGGCAGCAGCGCCGGGGCACCAGGATTGTTTTGTGCGGCCTTGGCGAGCACCGCCTGGTTCTCGAAGTAGAGGTTGATCTGGAGTCCGGCGAGGGGCACGGCTGCGACGGTCAGGGCTGCCGTGATCGCAATGACGGCGCGCCGCCGCTTGAGCTCCGGCCATCTCCACTGCCGCCAGGGCTTCTCGATGAAGCGGGTGGTGAGGTAGGCCAGAGCCAACGAGACCGCAATGACAACGGCACCCGTCAGCGGCCCCGCGGAGTCGCGGCCTGTCCAGGCCAGCGAGATCACCAGGACGGGCCAGTGCCACAGGTACAGCGCGTAGGACATGTCCCCCAGCCGGACCAGGGGCCCGGTGCTGAGGAAGCGGTCAGCTCCGAACTTGCTGCCGGTCTGACCGGCGACGATCACGCAGGCAGCGGCGAGGGTAGGCCACAGCGCGATGCTTCCCGGAAAGGACGCCTGGACATCGAGGACGAAGCCGCAGCTAAGCATCGCCACCAGGCCGAGCCAGCCGAGCCAGACCCGCCAGCTCCGGGGTATCCGGAACGACGGAAGGGCCAAAGCCACCAAGGACCCCAGCGCAAACTCCCAAAGCCGCGCAGGGGTGTCAAAATACGCTTCTGTCTGGTTGGCGGCGGTGAAGGCCATCGACCGGGTCAGCGAAACGACAAACACGAGCGCGAAAATGTAGCAGAGCAGGGCACGGTATTTGAGTCTGAAGTGCCTCGCGGTCAGCGCCGCTCCCACGAAAATAAGCGGCCACAGGATGAAGACCTGTCCCTGGATCGACAGCGACCAGAAATGCTGGAAAGGGCTGGCCAGTCCATGGTTCGAGGCGTTGTAGTCGGTGGCCTGGGCCTGCAGGAGCCAGTTTTCGGAATAGAACAGCGAGGCCCAGCCTTGGCCGATGACGTCCAGCCAGCGGGTCCGGGGCAGGAAAAGGACACTGGCGGCGACCACGGCGGCCACCACGACGGCAGCAGCAGGGATGAGGCGCCGGAACAGATGCAGCCAGTGTTTGAGCAACGCCGTCGGCCGGCCGTCGTAGTAGCGTCCAACGAACTGCAGGGTCATCAGGAAGGCCGAGACAAGCAGGAACACGTCCACACCGCCGGAGACGCGGCCGAACCAGATGTGGTACGTCATCACCATGAGCACAGCCAGCGACCGCAGGCCCTGGATCTCAGGCTTGAAACCAGGTGCCCGGCCCGGCCGGGATGGGGAAGCTAGTGGCACGGGTGTGAGAAGCCTTGTTTGCTCCGTCATCTTCACCTCTCACCCGGGAACGTAATGGAAGACCGTTCCCCCGGAAAGCCTGGAGCGTCCACCTTACGCAAAGCTCAAGGTGGATGACCAATCGCCGCGGCGCCCCGGCCCCGATTCATCCAAGATCGGCTGTGCGGTTCCTGCGTGAACCTGGCACAGAAAAGGGACGCCCCGGCGCAGCGGCCGGAACGTCCCTGATCATGTGTGTTAGTGCTGGTGTCCCGCGTGCTGGTCTTCCTCGGCCGGCTTCTCAACCACGAGGGTTTCCGTGGTGAGCACCAGTGCCGCGATGGAAGCCGCGTTGCGCAGGGCCGCACGGGTGACCTTGACGGGGTCGATGACGCCGGCAGCGATCAGGTCTTCGTATTCGCCGGTCTTGGCGTTGAAGCCCTGGTTGTTGGCGGATTCGGCCACCTTGGCGACGACGACGTATCCGTCGAAACCGGCGTTCTGGGCGATCCAGCGCAGCGGCTGGGTCAGGGCCCGGCGGACGATGCCGACAGCGGCAGCCGCGTCGCCTTCGAGTGCCTTGACGGCGGGGTCCTCGTCCAGCGCCTTGAGGGCGTGGATCAGGGCGGCGCCGCCGCCGGCGACGATGCCTTCTTCCAGGGCAGCGCGGGTCGAGGACACGGCGTCTTCGATGCGGTGCTTCTTTTCCTTCAGCTCAACTTCGGTGGCTGCGCCGACCTTGATCACGCCGATGCCGCCGGCCAGCTTGGCCAGGCGTTCCTGCAGCTTTTCCTTGTCCCAGTCGGAGTCGGTGCGGGTCAGCTCGGCGCGCAGCTGGGAAACCCGGGCTGCAACATCCTCGGCCGAACCGGCGCCGTCAACGATGGTGGTGCTGTCCTTGGTCACCGTGATGCGCCGGGCGGTACCCAGCACCTCCAGGCCGACCGTGTCCAGGCTCAGGCCCAGTTCCGGCGAGACAACCTGCGCGCCCGTGAGGGTGGCGATGTCCTGGAGCATGGCCTTGCGGCGGTCCCCGAAGCCCGGAGCCTTGACGGCGACAACGTTCAGGGTGCCGCGGATGCGGTTGACGATCAACGTGGAGAGCGCCTCGCCGTCGACGTCCTCGGCGATGATGAAGAGCGGCTTGGAGCTCTGCAGCGCCTTTTCCAGCAGCGGCAGGAAGTCCTGGACAGAGGAGATCTTGCCCTGGTTGATCAGGATCAAGGCGTCTTCGAGGACTGCTTCCTGGCGTTCCGCGTCGGTGACGAAGTACGGGGACAGGTAGCCCTTGTCGAACTGCATGCCCTCGGTGAGGACCAGTTCGGTCTGCGTGGTGGAGGATTCCTCGATGGTGATCACACCATCCTTGCCGACCTTGCCGAATGCCTCGGCAAGGAGCTCGCCGATCTCATCGCTCTGCGCGGAGATCGCAGCGACGTTGGCGACCTGGTCGCCTTCGACCGGGCGGGCGTTCTCCAGCAGGCGGGCGGCGATGGCCTCGACCGAGACCTCGATGCCGCGCTTGATCTGGCCCGGCGCTGCGCCGGCCGCAACGTTGCGGAGGCCTTCCTTGACCAGGGCCTGGGCCAGCACGGTGGCGGTGGTGGTGCCGTCGCCGGCGACGTCGTTGGTCTTGGTGGCGACCTCCTTGGCGAGCTGCGCGCCAAGGTTCTCGTAGGGGTCATCCAGTTCGACTTCACGGGCGATGGTGACGCCATCGTTGGTGATTGTGGGGGCGCCCCACTTCTTGTCCAGCACGACGTTGCGGCCGCGGGGGCCGAGGGTCACCTTGACCGTGTTGGCGAGCTTATCGATGCCGGCTTCAAGCGACCGGCGGGCAGCGTCGTTAAACGCAAGCTGCTTTGCCATGGTTTTGTCCTTTCAAAGACAGAACCCCGCGCAACTGACCCGTCAAAGAAGGATCGGCGGCGCGGGGTCCAAGAGAGTTACTTTACGACGATCGCCAGAACGTCGCGGGCGGAGAGCACGAGGTACTCAGTGCCGCCGGTCTTGACTTCAGTTCCGCCGTACTTGGAGTAGATCACGACGTCGCCAACGGCGACGTCGATCGGAACGCGGTTGCCGTTGTCGTCAAAGCGGCCGGGGCCTACTGCAACAACTTCGCCTTCCTGCGGCTTTTCCTGCGCGGAGTCCGGGATAACCAGGCCGGAAGCCGTGGTCTGCTCGGCTTCGAGCGGGCGGACAACAATACGATCCTCAAGAGGCTTAATAGAGACCGACAATGACCTCTCCTTTTCGTCAGCAAATTCGTGGACTTTGAAGCTGTGGTGCCAAGGCGTACAGACCGTCGTCGCGGTGCCGGCAGCAGCCTGGCTGATAAAGCTTCAGGTGTTAGCACCCTCCTAGGGAGAGTGCTAATGATGACTCTATGTAAGGAGTTAGCACTCGGTCAAGGCGAGTGCCAGAATTACGTTCGCGGTGAACGCCCGGCCCGCGCCAGCCCGCTGTTCGCCGAGGTCCGCGCAGTCCACGTCCTCGCCGCCGACTCTCTCTTCCGGGCTTGCCGCGTCCGGGCTGTCCGCCGGGCCGCTGTCATCCATGCCTTTGAGCCTATCCCGCGCACGCCCGCGACCACCCCCTGAACTAGGCTTGATCCCATGGCTGACGCACCGCAGGACCAGATTGCCCCGCTTCTCAACCCCGAAGGCTGGGAGCTGTTGGCATCGCTGGGCCCGTACCGGGAGGACGAGGCGTTCCGCCTCAACGCCTCCCTCCGGAAGGCCGGCCACTCCCCCGGCCTCGTCTCGGCCGTTCTAACCCAGTCCCGGCTGCGGACCAAGGCCGAAGCGAAGTTCGGCGAGTTCGCCCGCCAGATGATCTTTACCCAGGCGGGCCTGGAGCAGGCCACCCGGCTGCCGGTGGCGGCACGGCACGCCCAGCGTTTCGCCGGGGCCGGCGTGCAGCATGTGGCCGACCTCGGCTGCGGGCTCGGCGGCGACGCCATGGCGTTCGCGTCGCTGGACATTACCGTCACGGCCGTGGAGAAAGACGAGACGACGGCGGCGTGCGCCACCATGAACCTGATCCCGTTCCGGAACGCCACTGTGGTCCACTCGGACGCGACGACGGTTGCCCTCGACGGGATCGACGGTGTCTGGCTCGACCCGGCGCGCCGGACCACCTCCACGTCGGGCACGAAACGACTGTGGGACCCGGAAGACTTCTCCCCTCCCCTGTCCTTCGTCGAGTCACTGGCCGGTTCCGGCCTGGCCGTCGGCGTGAAAATGGGCCCGGGCATGCCGCACGACTCGGTGCCGGCGGACTGCGAGGCCCAGTGGGTCTCGGTAGGCGGGGATGTCACCGAAGTGGCGCTGTGGTTCAACGCGGTCCGGCGCCCCGGAATCCGTCGGGCAGCCTTGGTCCTGGGCCCGCAGGGTGCCGCGGAGATCAGCAGCACCGAGGACTTCGGCGCCGGCCCGGTGGCCCCGGTGGGTCCGGTCGAGGGATACCTCTACGAGCCCGACGGCGCCGTCATCCGCGCCGGGCTGGTGGCCGACATCGCCCTCCGGCTCGACGGGCACCTCGTGGACGAGCACATTGCCTACATCTGCGCCCCGGAACTGCAGGACACCCCCTTCGCCCGGGCGTACAAAGTCCTGGACGTCATGCCCTACAACGTCAAGGCCCTCAAGTCCTGGGTCAAGGACCAGGGCATCGGCGTGCTGGACATCAAGAAGCGCGGCACCTCTGTCACTCCGGAGGAGCTGCGCAAACAACTCCTGCCCGGCGGCAAAAACAAAACCAAAAAAACGGCCACCCTGGTCCTCACCCGGATCGGTGACGAGCGGGTAGCCGTTTCGGTCGAACCGGTCTAGCGTCGGAGCCGCGGCCTGCTACTGGGCCCGCATGAAGTCCTCGGCTGCCTGGATCTGCGCTGCTGTGGGCCGGATCCCTGTGTAGAGCACAAACTGCTCCAGCGCCTGGATGGTGGCCACTTCCGCGCCGGTGATGACGGTCTTGCCGGCCGCGCGGGCGGCCCTGATCAGCGGCGTCTCGGCGGGCAGCGCAACGACGTCGAAGACCACCTTCGCGGCGTCCACCGCCTCCTGCGGGAAGGACAGCGAATCGGCGTCGGGGCCCCCAGCCATACCAATGGGTGTCACGTTGATGATCATGTCGGCCGCTCCCGCTGCAGCCGCGTCGATGCCGGCATGGAAAGCGAACCCGTACTGTCCGGCGAGCGCCCGCCCGGCGTCCTCGTTGCGCGCGATCACGGTGACGTCATTGAAGCCGGCGTCCCGCAGCGCGGCCACGGTCGCCTTGGCCATGCCACCGGAGCCCTGGACCAGCACCGAATAGTCCGTCGGAACGGCGTTGCGCTGCAGCAGCTGCTCAATCGCCGTGTAGTCGGTGTTGTACGCGGTGAGGGTACCGCCGTCGTTCACGATGGTGTTGACCGAATCGATGGCTTTGGCGGACGGGTCCATCACATCCACCAGCGCTATGACGTCTTCCTTGTACGGCATGGACACCGCACATCCGCGGATCCCCAGACCCCGCACACCGGCGATCGCCTGCACGAGGTCCGCGGGAGCGAAGGCCTTGTAGATCCAGTTCAGGCCGAGCTGTTCGTACAGGTGGTTGTGGAAACGCGTCCCGTTGTTGCTCGGCCGGGCCGAGAGCGAGATGCACAGGGTCATGTCTTTATTCAGGATGGGCACCCCTCCATTAAACGACAAGCCGCCCGGCGTGGTCCGCTCCGCCGACCAGCGCAGGCTTGGAAGGACTTATGTGAACACTTTCACGTCTTCACCGCCTGCTGGCCACCGGCTCGATGCCGGCCCTGCACTAGACTTGAGCCACCGTTGCCTCGCCAACTGTCCGGCACATCCGCCCAAGACGAAAGCCGGCCGGGGCGAAGAAACGGACGGCACAACTGTGAAGGGACCACATGAAGATTGAGTTCGCTTCATCCAGGCAATCAACTCTTGGTGTGGAATGGGAACTGGCCCTCGTCGACGCGGATACCGGGGAGCTGGCGTCGGTAGCCAAAGAGGTCCTCCGCGGGGTCGCGGCGAAGCATCCCGAGCTCAATGAAGACGATGAGCACCCGCACATCAAGCAGGAGCTGCTGCTCAATACGGTGGAGCTGGTGACCGGCATCTGCAACACGGTGGCAGAAGCGAAAGCGGACCTGGGCAGTTCACTCGCCGCCGTCCGTGAGATCACTGATCCGATGGGCGTCGAGACTTTCTGCGCCGGGAGCCACCCGTTCAGCCCGCCGCAACTCCAGCCGGTGACGGACAAGGCCCGTTACGCCAAACTGATCGACCGCACGCAGTGGTGGGGCCGCCAAATGGTGATCTACGGCGTCCACGTGCATGTAGGCCTGGACAGCCGGGACAAGGTCCTTCCCGTCCTGGACGGCCTGGTCAACTATTTCCCGCACTTCCAGGCCCTGTCCGCGTCCAGTCCGTTCTGGGGCGGCGAGGACACCGGCTATGCTTCCCAGCGCGCCCTGATGTTCCAGCAGTTGCCCACCGCGGGCCTGCCGTTCCAGTTCTCCAGCTGGGAGGACTTTGAGTCCTACGCCCAGGACATGTTTACCACCGGGGTTATCGACTCACTCTCCGAAATCCGCTGGGACATCCGTCCGGTTCCGCATTTCGGCACCATCGAGATGCGCATTTGCGACGGCCTGGCCACCCTTGAGGAAGTCGGGGCGATCGCGGCACTCACCCAGTGCCTTGTCGATGAGTTCTCCACCACGCTGGATAATGGCGGCACCATCCCCACGATGCCGCCTTGGCATGTGCAGGAGAACAAGTGGCGTGCTGCCCGCTATGGCCTGGAAGCCATCATCATCCTCGACGCGGACGGCAACGAACAACTCGTTACCGAGCACATCCGGGAGACGGTGGCGCGCCTGGAACCGGTCGCCGTGAAATTGGACTGCGTTGCCGAGCTTGCCGACGTCCTGAAGATCATCGAGCGCGGCGCCGGTTGCCAGCGGCAGCGGCGCGTGGCGGAAGAGCACGGCGGCGACCTCCGCGCGGTGGTGCTGGATCTGGTCCAGCAGATGCGCAAGGGACCCGAGGCTTAACCCGGCGCGAGCCCCGGCGGCCCGCCTCAGGCCGAGACGGTGGTGACAGGCATCGAAGAATCCGGTGCGAACCCGATCCCGCTCGGCTCCACCCCGGCCATCACCAGCTGGGCGCCCAGCGCGGCGACCATGGCACCGTTGTCTGTGCACAAGGCCAGCGGCGGCACGGTCAGGCGGATGCCGGCAGCGCTGCAACGCTGTTCCGTAAGCTGGCGCAGCCGCGAATTGGCCGCCACCCCGCCGCCCAGCAGCAGCTCGGTGATGCCGTGCTCCCGGCAGGCCAGCACCGCCTTGGACGTGATGATATCCACCACGGCCTCCTGGAACGCCGCCGCGACGTCCGCGACCGGCACGTCTTCCCCGCGCGCCTCGAACTGCTCTACGCAGCGGGCGACGGCGGTTTTGAGTCCGCTGAAGGACCAGTCGTAGCGGTGCGGACCGGGTTCTACCGCGGTGCCCATGTACTTGGGCTGGCTCAGGCCGCGCGGGAAGCGGATCGCCTTCGGATTGCCGGTGCGTGCCAGCTTATCGATGGCCGGTCCCCCCGGGTAGCCAAGGCCCAGAAGACGCGCCACCTTGTCATAGGCCTCACCTGCTGCGTCGTCGATCGTGGAACCGAGCAGCTCAACGTCGCCGGTGATGTTGCGGATCCGCAGGATCTCCGTGTGCCCGCCGGAAACAAGCAGGGCCCCCAGGTTCTCCGGCAACGTGTTCTGCGGGGACCCGGCGAAAGCTTCCCGGCCGCCGTCGTCCGTCCGGAGCAGTCCGACGCCGACATGCGCGACGAGATGGTTAATGGCGTACAGCGGTTTGCCGGTGGCGACGGCGAGCGCCTTGGCCGCGCAGACACCCACCATCAGGGCTCCCGCGAGCCCCGGACCGGATGTAACCGCGATCGCGTCGATGTCCTGCAGCGTCACCCCGGCCTCGGCCAGCGCCTCGCGAAGCGTCGGAACGAAAGCGTCCAGGTGGGCGCGGGAGGCGATTTCAGGAATCACGCCGCCGAACCGGACGTGCTCGGCCATGGACGAGGACACGGTGTTCGTCAGCAGCTGCGTGCCGCGGACAATCCCGACGCCGGTCTCATCGCAGGAGGACTCGATCCCAAGGACCAGTGGCCCGGCATGCTGGGTGCTGTTCATAGGCTGTCTGCTTCCCTGGGCGTGGTGTCGGGTTGGCGGCCGCCCAAACCGGCCGTGCCGAGCCGGAGCCGCATGATCAGCGCATCGACGCCGTCCCGGTAGTAACGCGGCCGGACATGGATTTGTTCGAATCCGTAACGGAGGTAAAGCTGTTGCGCGCGGGGGTTGTCGGCCCGGACCTCCAGGAGGACGTCCTCGGCCCCACGCTGCCCGCTTTCCCGGATGAGCTCGGTGAGAAGCGCCGAACCGATGCCCTTGCCTTCCTGCTCGGGAACGACGGCGATGGTCTGGACGTCCGCGATCGGCTCGATGCACATCAGCCCGGCATAGCCGACGATCCGCCCGGCAGCTTCGGCTACGAGGTAGCGTCTGGTCCCGGCCTGCGCCAGCTCAGCGACGAACATGTGCAGCGGCCAGGCATCTACCGGGAACAGTGCCCGCTCCAGCTCGTGGACTGCGGGGACGTCCGCGGCAGTCATGTCCCGCAGGGTCACATCCCCGGGCAATGCAGGTCTTGCATGCTTGCGCGTGTTCTGTCCGGTGTCGTCTCCGGCGCTCTTTCCTGCGCTCTTTCCTGTGCTCTCGGTGTTCACAGCGCCCTCTTCCGCGGTCCGGGGACCTGGGCGTCGGACTCTCGCAGGTAGAGCGGGGTGGAATCGAGGAGTGTCTCCCCTGCCGCCAGCCGGGCCAGGGCGAACTGGCCCAGGGAAAGTGCTTCCGGCTGGCGGGCGCTGAATTCCGGGACGGCCGTGACAACATCGGCATAGAGGCCGGCTCCGGCGCCGTAGACCGGGAGGCACGGGAGCTCCGCCGCGGCGCCGACGTGCGGGCCCTCCAGCAGCCGGGGCAACTGGCCGGGGCTAAGGCCGTACCGGGCCCAGTAAACCTCTTTGCGCCGGGCATCCGTGGCGACGAGGAATTCCGCGGCCGCGTCGGTGGATTCCGCTACCTCCAGGGCGATGGCGTCAAGGCTCATGAGGCCGTACAGCGGTTTGCCCCAGACGAACGAGAGCGTCCGGGCCGTAACGATCCCCGACCGGAGCCCGGTGAAGGGGCCCGGTCCCACCCCGGTGACGATCGCGTCGACGTCGGCGCCGGTGAACCCGGCCTCGTCGAGGAGTGCCTCAATGCCCGGGGCCAGGACTTCGGCGTGGCTCCTGGTGTCTGCGGTGGCGAAGCATCCCACGACGGATTCCGGGGCGTCGTCGGAAACGAGCGCGGCGCTGGCCACGGCCGAGGTGTCGATGGCGAGGATCAGCATCAGGTCACTTCCGGAATCTGGGGCAAGGTCAGGCTGGGGGTTTCCCGCGTCGCGGGCAGAACGGGCGTGGACGCCGCGGGCAGAAGCGGCGGATGCACCCAGCGGGGACCGAAGCCGCGGATCACGACGGTCCGGGGTTCGTCGTCGTCCCCGGTGTCGAAATCAAGGGTGCCTGGCTCCGCTGCGTTGCCGGCCGCTGCGTTGCTGGCCGGGGCGCTGGCACTGCCGCCCATGCTGCGGACCAGATCAATTTCGAGCCAGCTCTCGCTGAGATGCTCCACCCGGCCACGGCCCCACTCCACCACGGTCACGGCGCTGTCGAGGGTGTTTTCCAGGTCGATATCGTCGATTTCCGAGGCGGAACCGAGCCGGTAGGCGTCGACGTGCACCAGGTCCGGGCCGCCGGGGCGGGGACCGTCGGGCAGGTTCGGGTGGATGCGGACCAGCACGAAGGTCGGTGAGATGATACCGGCCCGCACCCCAAGGCCCTCCCCCAGGCCCTGGGTGAAGGTGGTCTTTCCCGCGCCCAGTTCACCGGTGAGGACCAGCAGGTCACCGGCCCGGAGCTGGGTGCCGAGCACGGCTGCCAGGGCATGGGTTTCCTCCGCAGTTCCGACCTCAAGGGTCCGCTTCCAGGCCGCGGCGCTCACGCGGCGGACCCGTCGCGGGCAGGATCTTCGTTGACGTAGCGGCGCGGCACCCGGGGGCTGATCCGGGTGACAATCTCGTAATTATTGGTGCCCGCCGCGCGGGCCCAGTCCTCTGCGGTGGGCCCGCCGTCGCCGCCGTCGCCGAACAGCACGGCCTCGGCGCCCAGGACGCTGGAACCGCCGGCAGAAACGTTGAGCGGACCCAGGTCGATGACCATCTGGTCCATCGCAATACGGCCCACCACGGGGTAGTTCACGCCCTGGACGCGGACCGGTCCGCCGGTGGCGATCCGGGGAACCCCGTCGGCGTAGCCCAGCGGGATCAGGCCAAGGGTGCTGGTGCCGCGGGTGCGGTAGTTCAGACCGTAGGAGACGCCCTGGCCGGCAGGCACATCCTTGCAGTGCGAGACGATGGTCCGGACCGTCATAGCCGGGCGCAGGCCCAGCTCATCCGAAGTCTGCCCCTCGAACGGAGACAGCCCGTAGAGGCCAAGTCCCACCCGGACCAGGTCAAAGTGGGTGTCGGGCCGGGACAAAGTGGCCGGAGTGTTGGCGAGGTGCCGCACCTCGGGATCAACGCCGGCGTCCCGGGCGACGGCAAGCGCCGCACGGAAGGCTGCCAGCTGTTCATCGGTTTCCGGGCGCTCGGGTTCGTCGGCGACGGCCAGGTGGGAGAACACGCCCACCACCCGCAGCAGCCCCTGGTCCTGGTATTCCATGGCTTCGCCGACAAGGCCGTCCCAGGCGGCCAGGGTGGCTCCGTTGCGGCCCAGCCCGGTGTCCACTTTCAGGTGCACACGGGCGGGCCGTTCCTGCTCACGGGCGGCCGCCACGATGCGCTCCAGCTCCCAGCCCGAGCAGCCGATGTCGATTCCGGCAGCGACGGCCGCTGCGAAGTTGCTCTCCGGGGTGTGCAGCCAGGCCAGGAGCGGGGCGTCGATTCCGGCGGCGCGCAGGGCCAGGGCCTCGGAAATGTGGGCGGTGCCCAGCCATCGGGCGCCGGCGCTGAGGGCTGCCCGGGCCACTGGCACGGCACCGTGGCCGTAAGCGTCGGCCTTGACCACTGCCATGACCTGGGCCGGTGATGCCACGGCGGCAAGGCGGCGGACGTTGTGCCGGATTGCTTCGAGGTCGATTACTGCCGAGCGTTCCTCGGCATGGGCCGGCTGTGCCTCCGGACCGGGCTGGGCGCCGCCTGTTGCTGCTGGGTAAGTCACTTAACGATTCTAGGGGTGGCTGCGCATGCGGCTTAATTCAGGGCCCGGCCGCTCGTTTCCACAGCACCACCGGACATGCCCATCGCCTGTTGCCAGCACCGGACATGCCCATCGCCTGTTGCCAGCCCCGGACATGCCCATCGCTCGCCCAGAAAACCAACCAATATGCCCATCGCTCGCAGACCGGCACCGGATGTGCCCATCGCTGGCGCCTGCCACTGGACATAAGTGCATTATGCCCATCCGCCGGCCCGGGAGGAGGGCATGTCCAGCGCTCGGCATGAACTGGTCCCCGAAAAGTTGGACTGAGAATTTCAGTTCTGATTTTCAGGGAGCAGTTCAGCACCACCGGTGGGCATGTCCGCCGGGAGGAGGGCAGGTCCACGGGAGGACGCCGCGGGGAACAGCGCTACGCGTCGGAAAGGTGCGCAATGGTCGCCGTTGCCCGCCGTTGCGCCTCCTGCGGCACGTCCCGGATGATGTCCTCGAGAAAGCGGTAACGCCGCAGCCACTGGCTGCTCTGCCGCTCCTTCCGGGCGTTGGCTCGCTGCCACCAGTCGGCGATGTCCCCCCATCCGGGTGCCGCCAATGAGCCGCCGACTTCCTGCACGGCAAGGGCGGCGCACAGATTGGCGAAACGGAGCCTGTCACCGAGCGGCCAGCCGGCCAGGCAGCCCACAATGAAAGCAGCGCCGAAACAGTCACCTGCCCCGGTCGGATCAAAAGCGGACACCGGCAAGGACGGCACCCACTCCTCCTCACCCGTGTCGGAGTCCACGGCCATGGCCCCCTGCGGGCCCAGGGTTACGACGGCGACCGGGACCCGGTCCGCCAACGCGTAGAGGGCCGCCCACGGGTTGTCGTGGCCGGTGAAATTCATCGCCTCGTGCTGGTTGGGCATGAAGGCGTGGAAGTACTGCAGGTTATCGAGCCGGGAGGACGCCCAGGCGCCGGTGGGGTCCCAGCCGACGTCGCCGAACAGCTGAACTCCCGCACGGTGAGCGTCGAGCGCCCACGGCTCCAGCTCCTCGCCGAGCTCCGCGACAGCTGCGAGCGCCCGCGGCGGACAGCCCACCAGTTCGCTGGAGCTCACCGGTGCCGGATGGCCGTGGGTCACCATGGACCGGTCATGTTCCACGCTGAGGGACACTGTGACCGGCGAATGCCAGCCCGCCACGCGCCGGGACAGGGACAGGTCCACGTGCTCCTGCCCGGCCAGGATCTTCCAGTTGTAGTCGCCGTACCCGTCGTCGCCGAACGCGGCCGCCAGACCGGTCCGCAGCCCCAGCCGTGCGGCGGCGATGGCCTGGTTGGCCACACCGCCGGGGCAGCTGCCCATACCGTCGCTCCAGATTTCGGTTCCGGCGACGGGCCCGTGCGGCAGGCCGGTAAAGATGATGTCCTGGAAAACAGTCCCGGTCAACAGCAGATCGAAGCCCTCCGCCGCCGGGTCGCGGACGGAGCAAAGCGGGTCAAAACGCCGCGCCGGAATCGCGTCCATGTACCGCACACTACGCCGTCCCGGGAGCGCTGGATAGGCGTTCCCCCGCTGCTAATCCGCCCGTCGCGCATAGACTGTCGGCATGCGGCTGATGATTGCCGGGGGCGGCGGATTCCGGGTACCGCTGGTCTACCGGGCACTCTGCGCTGGTCCCTTCGCCGGGTTGGTCCGGGAGCTGGTGCTGTACGACGTCGATACCGGCCGCCTCGCCGCCATCAGCGCAGTCCTGGCTGCGTTCGCCGATGACGCCGAACGTCCGGCCGCCGCTCCCGTGGTACTGCCCACCACGTCACTGGTCGAGGCGTTGCGCGGCACCGATGCAGTGTTCGCAGCGATCCGGCCCGGCGGGACCGCCGGGCGTACCGCTGACGAGCGGGTGGCCCTGGACCTCGGGCTGCTGGGCCAGGAGACGACCGGAGCGGGCGGCATCTCCTACGCTCTGCGGTCCATCCCCCGCATGCTGGACCTCGCGGCCCAGATGCAGCGCCACTGTCCGGAGGCGTGGCTGCTGAACTTCACCAACCCTGCCGGCATGGTCACCGAGGCGCTGGTTCCGATGCTTGGGCCCAGGGTAGTTGGCATCTGCGATTCAGCCAGCGGGCTGGTGCACCGCGCAGCGCGGGCAGCTGGCGTTCCGCTGGCGGAGGGAACGCTCGACGGCGTCGGGTACTACGGGTTGAACCATCTCGGCTGGCTGCACCGGCTGGAGTCCGGCGGCGCCGACGCGCTGCCGGGGCTGCTGGCTGACGCCGGCGCTTTGGCCGGCTTCGAGGAAGGCCGGCTGTTTGGGCAATCCTTCCTGGCGTCCCTCGGCTGCCTCCCCAACGAATACCTCTACTACTACTACGAGACCGGGCGAGCTTTGGCCGGCATCCGGTCCTCCGCCATGACCCGCGGTGAGTCCATCGACCGGCAGCAGTCCGGGCTCTATCCACGTCTCGCCGGAGCGGGCCCGGACGCTTACCGGTTGTGGGATGCCGCGCGCCGGTCCCGTGAAGAGGGCTATCTCGCCGAGGCCCGGACCGGCGGCGAACGCCGGGATGAAACGGATTTGGCCGGCGGCGGCTATGAACGGGTCGCCCTCGCCGTGTTGCGTGCCCTCGCCGGCGGCGGGCCCGCCGAGCTGATTTTGAACACCCCCAACAGCACCAGCGGCTCCCCCGGCGGCGTGCCTGCGATTCCGGGGCTGCCGGCAGACGCCGTCGTCGAGGTTCCCGGCAAGGTGACGGCCGACGGCGTCGTCCCCATACCGCAGGAACGCCCGCCGGCGGCGCAGTTGGCCCTCCTGCGGCAGATCAAGGACGTCGAACGGTACGTCATCGCGGCCACCCGCCGGGGCGACGGATCAACGGGGGCGGGGCGCCGGGACGCTGCCCTGGCGGCGTTCGCGGGGCATCCACTGGTCGGCTCTGTGGCCCTCGCCGGAAAACTTCTGGCCGGGTATGAAGAGGCGTTTCCGGAATTGCAGGAGCTCTGGCGCCCGGAGGGGTGAGCCGGGTGTTACAGCTTTCGGTACATCACGTGGAGGCCCACGTACCCCAGGACCGGGTGGAGGAACGCGTCCGGGATGGTGGCCAGCACCTCGAAGCCCATGGACCGCCAGGCGGCCACGGCATGGACATTGCTTTCCACGACAGCGTTGAACTGCATGGCGCGGAACCCGGCCGCCCGCGCCGCGTCCAGCGAATAAGCGCACAGGGCACGGGCCAGCCCTTTGCCGGCGTGCGCCGGGTGGACCATGTATCCGGCGTTGGCGACGTGGCTCCCGCCGCCGCCCTGGTTCGCGTGCAGCTCACCGGTGCCCAGGACGACGCCGTCGAACGTCCCCCGGCCTACCGCGACGAAGGTCTGGCCGGGGGACTGCTTGAACCAGCGCTCGCGGGCCTGGGTCCCGGAGGTGTGCCGGTCCCAGGTGAAGGTCTCCCCGGCCCGAATGACCGGCTCCAGGATCTCCCAGATCGCGGGCCAGTCCTCCGCGGTGGCCTGCCTGATGTCCCAGCCGGCGGCGGCGGACTCTGTTGCGTCGCGTGTGCTCACAGCCGCCACGTTAGCAGCACCCCCGGCCGGAGCTGCCTGCCGCCCGGTGAACCGGCGGGACGTTCAGGAGTAGTGTTTTATCGAAACGCAGATCCGGCAGAGTAAGCCGGCACGTAAATTACGTCACGACACAAAACGGCCTGCCGGCAGTGGTGGGCCGGCCGGAGTTGGCCAGGAAAGGGAGGGAGGAGAATGTCGCTGATCCGCCGCGTCGCATTCCTCTCGCTGCATACCTCTCCGATGGAGCAGCCCGGCTCCGGTGACGCCGGCGGCATGAACGTGTACATCCGCGCGCTCGCCGCGGCCCTTGCCGAAACCGGCGTCGAAGTGGAAATCTTCACCCGGTCCACGTCTGCCGGGCAGGCCGCCGTCGAGCACCCCTCCCCCGGCGTCTGCGTCCACAATGTCGCGGCCGGCCCCGCCCGCAAGCTGCCGAAGGAGGAACTGCCCGAACTGTTGCACAGCATGGTGGCCGAGATCGACCGGATCCGGCAGCTCCAGCCGCGGGGCCGCTACGACGTCATCCACTCCCACTACTGGGTTTCCGGAGTGGCAGGGCTCGAGCTCGCCGGCCTGTGGGGCCTGCCACTGGTACATACCATGCACACCATGGCCAAGGTCAAGAACCTGCTGCTGGTCTCCGGGGAACAGCCGGAACCGCGGCGGCGCGAAGACGGCGAGCAGCGGATCGTCGACGGTGCCACCCGGCTGATCGCCAACACAGGCACCGAGGCCGCGGAACTGGTCTCGCATTACAACGCGGACAACGACCACATCGATGTGGCCCCGCCCGGCGTGGACCTGGGCGTCTTCACACCGGCGTTCCGCACCCGGGCCCGGGCCGCCCACGGAGTGCCGCCGGGCCGCTTCCACCTCCTGTTTGCGGGGCGGATCCAGCGGCTGAAAGGCCCGCAGGTCCTGATCAAGGCCGCGGCCCTGCTGCGCTCCCGACGCCCGGACATCGATCTTCAACTGACGATTGTCGGGGCGGTCAGCGGATCCAAGGACTTCGACCTGAAGTCCCTGATCACGGCCGCCGGGATGGACGACGTCGTCACCCACCACCCGCCGGTCAGCGCCCCTAAACTGGCGGGCTGGTACCGGTCCGCGGACCTCGTGGTGATGCCTTCCTACAGCGAATCCTTCGGTCTCGTGGCCCTCGAAGCCCAGGCCTGCGGAACGCCGGTGGTCGCCACCAAGGTGGGCGGGCTGTCCCGCGCCATTTTCGACGGCCGGACAGGGTTGCTGGTCGAGGGCCACCGGGCCGCCGACTGGGCTGACGCCCTGGAAGCCCTGTATGACGACCCGGCGACCCGTGCGGACATGGGCCGTGCCGCGTCATTGCACGCGCAGGAATTCGGCTGGCAACGCACCGCCGCCATCACGCTGGAGAGCTACCACACCGCGTTGAGCCAGTACTTTGGAAACCTGACCATTCCGGTAGGCCACCTGCCGCCCGCCGGAACCGTGGGCCGGTAACAGCGGCCCGAAACCACTGGCCGGCACACCCACCGACGCCACGAGCCGAAGGACAACGATGTCTGACACCACGAGTTCCGGAACTGCCGCACTGAGTGATCTGGAGATTGCGCAGAAAGCCACCATGGTGCCGATCGAGGAGATTGCCGAGGCGGCCGGGATCAACGCCGGTGCGCTGGACTTCCACGGCCGGTACAAGGCGAAAATCGACCCGGCCAGGCTCACGGGCCGGGAAGCAAGCGGCGTGGGCCGTACTCCGGGCAAGGTGGTGCTGGTGACCGCGATGTCGCCCACTCCCGCGGGGGAAGGCAAGTCCACCACCACGGTGGGGCTCGCCGACTCGTTGGCCCGCGCCGGCCACAAGGTGATGATCGCCCTGCGCGAGCCGTCGCTCGGACCGATCCTGGGCATGAAGGGCGGCGCCACGGGTGGCGGGTACTCCCAGGTGCTGCCGATGGACGAGATCAACCTGCACTTCACCGGCGATTTCCACGCCGTCACCTCGGCGAACAACGCCCTCATGGCGCTTGTGGACAACCACATTTACCAGGGCAACGAACTGAACATCGACCCGCGCAGAATGACCTTCAAGCGCGTGCTGGATATGAACGACCGCGCCCTGCGTGAGGTGGTGATCGGTCTCGGCGGGCCCACCCAGGGCATTCCGCGGCAGGACGGCTTCGACATCACCGTGGCTTCGGAGATCATGGCGGTCTTCTGCCTCGCCACGGACCTGGCGGACCTCCGGGAGCGGCTGGGCCGCATTACCTTCGGATACACCTACGACCGGCGGCCGGTCACGGTAGCGGAGCTGGGGGTGCAGGGAGCCCTGACCCTGCTGCTCAAGGACGCCATTAAACCGAACCTGGTGCAGACCATCGCCGGCACCCCGGCCCTGGTCCACGGCGGCCCGTTTGCCAATATCGCGCACGGCTGCAACTCCCTGATTGCCACGCAGACCGCGCGCAGCCTCGCGGACATCGTCGTCACGGAGGCGGGCTTCGGCGCGGACCTCGGCGCGGAGAAGTACATGGACATCAAGTCGCGCGTCGCCGACGTCGCCCCGTCCGCCGTCGTGATCGTCGCGACTATCCGCGCCCTGAAGATGCACGGCGGCGTCGCCAAGGACCAGCTCAAGGTGCCGGACCTGGACGCGCTGGCTGCCGGCGTCATCAATCTTCAGCGGCATGTGCGGAATGTGGAGAAGTTCGGCATCGCGCCGGTGGTGGCGATCAACAAATTTGCCACCGATACGGATGAGGAGCTGGCGTGGCTGCTGAAGTGGTGCGCCGCGGAGGGCGTCCAGGCTGCTGTGGCCGACGTCTGGGGCCGAGGCGGAGGCGGCGACGGCGGCGACGAGCTCGCGGCCAAGGTCGTAGCGGCCATTGCCGCGCCGCACTCTTTCCGGCACCTCTACCCGCTGGACATGTCGGTAGAGGACAAGATCCGGACAATCGTCCAGGAAATCTACGGCGCCGACGGCGTGGAGTTCTCCGTTCCGGCACTCAGGCGGCTCGCGGAGATCGAGAAGAACGGCTGGTCCGGGTTCCCGGTCTGCATGGCCAAGACCCAGTACTCTTTCAGCGACGACGCCACCAGGCTGGGCGCGCCGAAGGGGTTCACCGTCCATGTCCGCGACCTCATTCCCAAGACCGGGGCCGGGTTCATCGTGGCCCTCACCGGGGCGGTCATGACCATGCCGGGGCTGCCGAAGGTGCCGGCGGCGATGCGCATGGACGTTGACGCCGCCGGCAACCCGGTCGGCCTCTTCTGACCCGGTTGCGCTATCACTCTTGGCTGCCATTTTCGGTGAATAACCACCAGGAGTGATAGCGCAACGGGCCCCTGTGGATAGCCGAAGCGGGCATCCGGCGTTCGGATAAGAATGGTGGGGATGCGCCCACCAGCTCACGTGCCGACTCACCTCGCCGCCGCTCCGTTCACCGTCTATGGGGCGCGGGCTGCCGCCCTGGGCAGTGCCCGGCTCCGCGCCTCCGATTTCGCGGGGGCCGGTCGGCTGCTCTATCTGCCGGCCGGCTGGGAGTTCGAACTCCGCGGGCTGGCGCGCGCCCTGCCACCGCGACGCCGGGCGGCTGGATATCGCACCCGCATCTCAACGCCCGCCCGGACGTGGCTGGATCTCGCCCGCATCCTGCCCCTGCCGGACCTCGTGGCCGTCGGCGACCAATTGGTGCGCCGGAGACGTTCCCGCGCCTGGCGCTGAGCGCTGCCGGGCTGCCGGAACCGGAGCTGCAGCTCCGGATCGTGCCGGGCGATCCCTTTTCCCCCGCTGCTGATCTTGGCTACCGGAGGCAAAGGGTCGCCATCCAGTACGACGGCGGCCACCACCGTACGCGCGAACAAAACAGTCCCGCGACAATCGCCGCGACGAATCGTTCAACGCGGCCGGGTGGCGTTATTTCAAGGTCAACGCCGACGATCTGGCAGAGGACCTCCGCGGCGCTTGCCGACGGGTCCGGCTCGCCCTCCACGGCCGTTAAACGCCGGTTGCCCTATCACTTGTGGCGGTCAAACCGAGGGTTTGAGCACCGGAAGTGATAGGGCAACCGGAGGAAGGGAGGGCTTGTTAGCGCTCCAGGTCTCCGCGGATGAAAGCCTCAACCTTTTCGCGGGCGAGGTCGTCGTTGAACTGCTCCGGCGGGGACTTCATGAAGTAACTCGATGCGGAGAGCAGCGGGCCGCCGATGCCGCGGTCCAGGCCGATCTTGGCGGCGCGGATGGCGTCGATGATCACGCCGGCGGAGTTCGGTGAGTCCCAGACCTCGAGCTTGTATTCCAGTGACACCGGGGCGTCGCCGAAGTTGCGGCCTTCGAGCCGGACGAAGGCCCATTTGCGGTCATCGAGCCACTGGACGTAGTCCGACGGGCCGATGTGGACGTCTTTGGCGGCCAGCACGGCTTCGACGTTGGACGTCACTGCCTGCGTTTTGGAGATCTTCTTGGACTCGAGGCGGTCGCGCTCCAGCATGTTCTTGAAGTCCATGTTGCCGCCGACGTTCAACTGGTACGTGCGGTCCAGGGTGACGCCGCGGTCCTCGAACAGTTTGGCCATGACGCGGTGGGTGATGGTGGCACCGATCTGGCTCTTGATGTCATCGCCCACGATCGGCACGCCGGCGGCGGTGAACTTGTCCGCCCACGCCTTGGTGCCGGCGATGAAGACCGGCAGCGCGTTGACGAAGCCAACACCGGCGTCGATGGCGCACTGCGCGTAGAACTCGGCGGCTTCCTGCGACCCGACGGGCAGGTAGCACACCATCACGTCGACATTGGCGTCCTTGAGGGTCTGGACGACGTCGACCGGCTCCTCCGTGGACTGCTCAATCGTCTCGAGGTAGTACTTGCCGAGTCCGTCGAGGGTGGGGCCGCGCTGGACGGTGACACCGGTCGGCGGGACGTCGGCGATCTTGATGGTGTTGTTTTCGCTGGCCAGGATGGCCTCGGACAGATCCAAGCCCACCTTCTTGCCGTCAACGTCGAATGCGGCAACGAACTCAACGTCATTGACGTGGTACTTGCCGAACTCCACGTGCATCAGCCCCGGGATCGTTGCGGCGGGGTCGGCATTGCGGTAGTACTCAACGCCCTGGACCAGCGAGGTGGCGCAGTTACCTACGCCGACGATTGCAACACGAATCGGATGTGAAGACACGGAACTCCTTTGAGAACAACTTCATGTGCCCGGCGCGGAAGCGCTCTTGCTGCACGACGGCGGCAGCGGGCACGGCGCCATACGGCACCCTTAGCATTGTAGTCAACGGTGCGGCGGCCCAAGTTGTTCCCGGCCGCCGCACCGCTTGCAGGACCCGCAGGGTGCGCGGAGTCGATGCTGGCTACTTCTGGGCCCACAGATTAATGTCGGACTCGACGGCGAACTCGTCGATCGCCGTCAGCTCCCCGGGGGTGAAGTCAAGGTTCTCAACAGCCGACAGGGTGTCCTCGAGCTGGCGGACACTGGACGCGCCCACCAGCGCGGACGTCACTGAAGAACCCTTGCCCTGTTCGCGCAGAATCCAGGCGATCGCCATCTGGGCCAGGGACTGGCCGCGGCTCTCGGCGATCTTCTGCAGGCCGCGCACCCGGTCCAGCTTGTCCTCTGTGATGGTGCCCTCATCCAGGGATTTCGCTTGGGCGGCGCGGGAGCCGGCGGGAATCCCGTTCAGGTACCGGTCGGTCAGCATGCCCTGGGCCAGCGGTGAAAAGGCGATCGACCCGGCCCCTGCCTGCTCCAGCGCCTGGTACAGGTTGGGGCTGCCGTTTTCGGTCCAGCGGTTCAGCATGGAGTAGCTGGGCTGGTGGATCAGCAGCGGAGTGCCGAGCTCCTTCAGAATCCGGGCGGCTTCGAGGGTCTGCTCCGGCGTGTACGAGGAGATGCCCGCATACAAGGCCTTGCCGGAGCGGACCGCGGAGTCCAGGGCACCCATGGTTTCCTCCATGGGCGTGTCCGGGTCGGGCCGGTGGCTGTAGAAAATGTCCACATAGTCCAGGCCCATCCGGGTCAGCGACTGGTCCAGGCTCGCCAGGAGGTATTTTCGGGAACCCCATTCACCGAACGGACCGGGCCACATGTTGTAGCCGGCTTTGGTGGAGATGATGAGCTCGTCCCGGTAGGGTGCGAAGTCATCCTTGAGGTGCCTGCCGAAGTTGGTTTCGGCTGAGCCGGCGGCCGGCCCGTAGTTGTTGGCCAGGTCGAAGTGGTTGACGCCGAGGTCGAAGGCCCGGCGCAGGATGGCGCGCTGGATCTCGAACGGCTTGTCGTCCCCGAAGTTGTGCCAGAGGCCCAGGGAGATCGCGGGAAGCTTCAACCCGCTGCGGCCCACCCGGCGGTACGGCATGGTGTCATAGCGGGTTTCTGCTGCAACATACGTCATAGCGGCAATCCTGTCTTAGCTGGAGATGATGGCGGCGCTGTGGCCGGGGAGTTCGAGCTGGCCGCCTTCAAGGCGCGCGGCGCCGTCGGTGGCGAGGGCCAAGGTGGAACCGCTTACGGCAAGTCGGCGCGGCTCGGTGGAGAAGTTCAGCGCCACCTCCACACTGCCCCGGCGCAGGCGGAGCCAGCGGTCCGCTTCGCTGAACGCCACCGCGGTGTCCTCGAAGCCTAGCCCGGCAAGCTCCGGCATCGAACGCCGGAGCGCGATCAGGTTCCGGTACAACTCCAGCAGGCGGGCGTGGTCGCCCTCGGCGGATTCTGCCCAGTTGAGCTTGGAGCGGGTGAACGTCTCCGGGTCCTGCGGGTCAGGCACGACGGCGGGGTCCCAGCCCATCCGTTCGAATTCCTTGATCCGGCCTTCCGCGGTGGCCTTTCCCAGCTCCGGTTCCGGGTGCGAGGTGAAGAACTGCCACGGGGTGGTGGCACCGTACTCCTCACCCATGAACAGCATCGGGGTGTAAGGCGAGGTCAGGACCGCGACGGCGGCGAGTGCCAGCTGCCCGTACCCGAGCGTCTGGGAGAGCCGGTCGCCGGTGGCCCGGTTGCCGATCTGGTCGTGGTTCTGGCTGCAGACCACCAGCGCAGCGGGGTGGACCACACCGGTGTTGATGGGGCGGCCATGGTGCCGGCCGCGGAAGCTGGAGTAGCTGCCGTCGTGGAAGTACCCGTCAACGAGGACCTTTGCCAGGGCCTCCAGGGATTCGAAGTCGGCGTAGTAGCCCTCGGCCTCGCCGCTGACGTTGACGTGGACCGCGTGGTGGAAGTCATCGCTCCACTGCCCGGCCAGGCCGTAGCCGTTGACGTCCCGCGGGTAAAGCAGCCGCGGATCGTTAAGATCCGATTCGGCGATCATGGTGGCGGGCCGTCCGGTTTCTGCCGCGACGGTGTCCGCGAGGGCACCGAATTCCTCCAGCAGGTGGACTGCCCGTTCGTCCTTGAAGGCGTGCACGGCATCGAGCCGGAGCCCGTCCACATGGTAGTCCCGCAGCCACATGGCGGCGTTCTCAAGGATGTAGGCGCGCACGACGTCGGATCCGGCGTTGTCGAGGTTCACCGAGTCACCCCAGGTGTTGCCCTCCCCCGATTTCAGGTACGGACCGAAGCGCGGAAGATAGTTGCCGCTGGGCCCCAGGTGGTTGTAAACCACGTCCTGGATGACGCCCAGCCCGGCAGCGTGGGCGGCATCCACGAAGCGCTGGTAGGCGGCCGGTCCGCCGTAGCCCTCGTGCACGGCGTACCAGAGGACACCGTCGTAGCCCCAGTTATGGGTGCCGTTGAAGCCGTTGACCGGCAGCAGCTCCACGAAGTCGACGCCGAGGTCCGCCAGGTAGTCAAGTTTCCCGGCCGCAGCATCCAACGTGCCTTCGGGGGTGAAGGTGCCGATGTGCAGCTCGTAAATCACGGCGCCCTGCAGCGCCCGGCCCTGCCAGGCCCCGTCCGCCCACTCGTGGCTACCGGCGTCGAAGGTCCGGGAGAGCGAATGGACGCCGTCGGGCTGCCGCTGTGACCGGGGATCCGGCAGCGGTGTGGTGTCCCCGTCCAGCAGGTAGCCGTAATCCACCTCGCCCGTGGCCGGGGCGTCCGTCGCCGTCCACCAGCCGCTCCCGTCTGAGCCTCCGATGGCACCGCCGACTGCCCGCGGCGTCATCGGGTACTGCTGGCCGCCGGCGAGCAGTGTCACGGCGCCGGCCTCCGGCGCCCAGAGGTCGAAGCGTGCATTTGGCTTGGCAGGCAAGGTCATTGACTATTTTCCGTTCGCGTTCGGTGGTTCAATCAGCGCTTTGCCGGGACGAGCAAGGCAATCGGGTAACTGCCGAGAACCTCGGCGAGCAGCACGGAGCCCGGCCCGAAGGTGGCGCCTGTCAGTTCATCGGTCATGGCATCGGCCAGGTCGATGGCGGTATCCCGCCAGCCGCCCTGCTGTTCCAGACCGCGGGGCAGCCGGGTAGCCAGCGTCACGGCGCCGGCCCCTGCTGCGCTGCCACGGTCGAAGCCGACCAGGTGCCCGGCCGCCGCCCCGGTGGCCGTGAGGGCACGGTAGCCCGTGAACAGCTCGGGCCGGTCGCGGCGCAGACGCAGGGCCCGCGAGGTGACCAGGAGTTTTGCCGCCTCGTCCAGGTACGACGCCGGCCGCTCACCGGCGTCGAGCGCTGCCAGCGCCGCGCGCCGCGCACCGTAGTCGAACGGGCGGCGGTTGTCCGGATCGGTCAGCGAGCGGTCCCAGAATTCGGTGCCCTGGTACACGTCCGGCACCCCGGGCATGGTGAGCTGCACCAGCTTGGCGCCGAGGGAGTTAACGGCCCCGTACGGGGACAAGAGCTCCACCAGGGATGCCAGTTCCGCCCGGACCTCCGGGTTGTCGAAGGCCGCGTCGACTGCGGCGGCCAACTTCTCCTCGAAGGCGGCGTCCGGGTCCAGCCAGTCGGTGGAGTTGCCGGCCTCACGGGCCGCCTTCTGGGCGTATGACTGCAGCCGTTCGCGGTCGGCAGGCCAGGCGCCGGCGAGGGCCTGCCACAGCAGGTTCGCCAGCGGCCCGTCGGGCAGTGGCGCGAGCTCCTGCAGCCGGGCCAGCGCCGCCTGCCATTCCGGCGCCAGTTCCGCAAGCACGGAAATCCGGGCCCGGGTATCCTCGCTGCGTTTGGTGTCGTGCGTGCTCAGCGTCGTCATGGACAGCGGGATGGTTGCCTTGCGGCGCGTCATCCGGCGGTGGAATTCCTCCGTCGACACCGAGAACTCGGTTGGGTCGGCCCCGACCTCCGTCAGGGTGCCGAGCCGGGTGTAACGGAAGAAGGCGGTGTCCTCCACGCCCTTGGCCATCACCATGCCGGAGGTCTGCTGGAAGCGGCGGCCCAGTTCGGCACCGGCGTCCAGGAGCAGGGGCTGCAAGAGCCCGACGGCGTCCGCCAGTTCGGGACGCCGGCGGACTGCGAGTTCGCAGGCCTCCTTCAAAACGCCAGCGCCCTCGGGGAGGTAGCTGCGGTAAACCGGGAAGGCGGCGATGATCTCCGACAGGGCGTCGGCGGCACGTTCTGCGCCGAGACCCGTCCCGGCGGGCACCAGCCGGGCCAGCCGCAGCATCTCGGAATGCAGGATGCCGTCGGTGATCCGGCGCTTGGTGCCCCGGATCATGTCGTCGTAATCCGCGACGACGCCGCCGCGCAGCTCCGTGTCGAGCGCATCAAGCGGTTCCTGCCCGGCGGGATCGACGAAGAGCCGGTCCACGTCCGCGAGGGCGTCGTAACCGGTGGTTCCCTCGCAGTCGAAGCTGGACGGAAGCTCCTCTCCCGGTTCGAGGATCTTCTCGATCAGCAGGTAGCTGCCGCCGGTGACCTCGCGGAGCCGGTGCAGGTAACCTTCCGGGTCGGCAAGGCCGTCCGGGTGGTCGATGCGGAGTCCGTCGACGAGGCCCTCGCTGAACCAGCGCACGATTTCGGCGTGGGCTTCGTCGAAGACCTCCGGGAGTTCGACCCGGATGCCGGCCAGGCTGTTGACGGCGAAGAACCGGCGGTAGTTCAGGTCGTTGTCGGCCCGGCGCCAGCCGACCAGCTCGTAGTGCTGCCGGTCGTGGACCTCGCGCGGATCATCACCTGCGGTATAGGTGCCCTCGGCCAACGGGAAACGGTGGTCGTAGTACCGCAGCTCCCCGTCCTTGATTTCCAGGGCGGCGACGTCGGAGTCCTCCCCCAGGACAGGGATCCGGACCCTGCCGGCACCGAAGTCCCAGTCGACGTCGAACGCGGCAGCGTAGCGGGACTGCTTTCCCTCTTGGAGCAGGGACCACCACCACGGGTTCTGTACCGGCGTCGCCACGCCGACGTGGTTGGGCACGATGTCAACGAGCACACCCATGCCGGCGTCATGCGCCGCCTTCGAGGCGGCGGCAAGGCCCTCCGCGCCGCCCCGGTCGGGGTCGATCGCGGAGGGGTCGGTGACGTCGTAGCCGTGGTCCGATCCCTTTTCTGCGGTAAGGATCGGCGAGAGGTAGATCCAGTCCACGCCGAGCGATTTCAAGTACGGCACCGTCTCGGCAGCGTCCTGGAGGGTGAAGCCGGGCCGGATCTGCAGCCGGTAGGTGGAGACAGGCGTCCTCATTCGGCGGCTTCTTTCGCGGCGACGGTTGCGGCGGCTTCCTCCTGGGATTCCACCATCTCCTCAAAGGCGTCCTCGTGCTCGGCCATGGAGGCCAGCGAAGCGGCAGCGGAGTAGTCGACCTCGACCTCGGGACCGGAGTGGGCCCGCAGTACCACCATCGACTTGGCGGCCAGCTTGACCACCGAACCCGCCTTCAGCGGATTCTCGGTGTCAGCCTGGTCCGCGGTGTCCACGAGCACGTCCCAGAACCGGGAGTACTCGTCGGCCGGCAGGGCGAAGTCCACGTCGTCGTCGTGGGCGTTGAAGCACAGCAGGAAGCTGTCGTCGGTGATCCGGCGTCCGCGGGAGTCCTGCTCCTGGATGCCGTCTCCGTTGTAGAACACGCCGATGGTCCGGCCGAAGCCGCTGTCCCAGTCCTCCGGGAGCATTTCGGTGCCGTCTGTCTTGAGCCAGACGATGTCCGGCAGCTTCTCGCCCTCACCACGGCGCACGGGGCGGCCGTCGAAGAAGCGGCTGCGCCGGAACGTCGGGTGGTCGTGGCGGATCTTGGTAACCACGGCAGTGAATTCAACCAGCGGCTGATCCATCGCTTCCCAGTGGATCCAGCTCAGTTCCGAATCCTGGCAGTAGGTGTTGTTGTTGCCCTGCTGGGTGCGGCCCAGCTCATCGCCGTGCAGCAGCATCGGCACGCCCTGGGAGAGCAGCAAAGTGGCGATGAAGTTGCGCTGCTGGCGGGCGCGGAGGGTCAGGACCTCGTCGTTGTCCGTGTCCCCCTCTTCGCCGCAGTTCCAGGAGCGGTTGTGGGATTCGCCGTCGTTGTTGCCTTCGCCGTTGGCGTCGTTGTGCTTCTCGTTGTAGGACACGAGGTCGCGCATGGTGAAGCCGTCGTGGGCGGTGACGAAGTTGATCGAGGCCACCGGGCGCCGGGCGGAGCTTTCGTACAGGTCGGCGGAGCCGGTGAGGCGGGACGCGAATTCGCCCAGGGTGGAGGCCTCGCCGCGCCAGAAATCGCGGACGGTGTCGCGGTACTTGCCGTTCCATTCGGTCCACTGCGGCGGGAAGTTGCCCACCTGGTAGCCGCCCGGGCCGATGTCCCACGGCTCGGCGATGAGCTTGACCTGGGAAACGATCGGGTCCTGCTGGATGAGTTCGAAGAACGTGGACAACTTGTCGACGTCGTAGAACTCGCGGGCGAGGGTGGAGGCGAGGTCGAAGCGGAAACCGTCGACGTGCATTTCCGTCACCCAGTAGCGCAGGGAGTCCATCAGCAGCTGGAGGGAGTGCGGGTGCCGGACGTTGAGCGAGTTTCCGGTTCCGGTGTAATCCATGTAGTGCTTCTGGTCGTCATCCACCAGCCGGTAGTAAGCCTGGTTGTCGATGCCCTTGAAGGACAGCGTGGGGCCGAGGTGGTTGCCCTCCGCGGTGTGGTTGTAGACCACATCCAGGATCACCTCGATGCCGGCCCGGTGCAGGTCGCGGACCATGGCCTTGAATTCCTGGACCTGGTGCCCGACGTCGCCGGAGGAGCTGTAGCTGTTCTGCGGCGCGAAGAAGCCAATGGTGTTGTAGCCCCAGTAGTTGTTGAGGCCCTTCTCCTCGAGCGTGCCGTCGTTGACGAATTGGTGCACAGGCATGAGTTCGATCGCGGTGACGCCGAGCTTCTTCAGGTGATCGATGACTGCCGGGTACGCGACGCCGGCGTAGGTGCCGCGCTGCTCCTCGGGGATCTCGGGGTGGAGCTCGGTCAGGCCCTTGACGTGCGCCTCGTAGATGACCGACTGGTGGTACGGGATGCGCAGCTGGCGGTCGCCGTCCCACTCGAAGAAGGGGTTGATGACCACGCCGTGCATGGTGTGCGGCGCCGAATCGGCGTCGTTACGGGAGTCGGGGTCGCCGAATTCGTAGGTGAATAGCGCGGGATCCCAGTCGATCTGCCCCTGTACTGCCTTGGCGTAGGGGTCCATGAGGAGCTTGTTCGGGTTGAAGCGATTGCCGTTTTCGGGTTCGTACGGGCCGTGGACACGGTAGCCGTACTTTTGTCCGGGCTGGACGTGCGGCAGGTAGCAGTGCCACACGTAACCGTCCACTTCGGTCAGCTCGATCCGGGTTTCGGTCAGGTCATCGGCGAGGATGCACAGCTCCACCCGCTCGGCGCGTTCGCTGAACAGCGCAAAATTGGTGCCGGTGCCGTCAAAAGTGGCTCCCAGCGGGTAAGCCGTTCCGGGCCAGACTTCCATGTGTACTCCTCGTGCGTGGCGATATTTCTCTAGACAGACTACTGGTAAGTAGGGTTACTACTTACTTCGGCGCACTGGCGTGCGGCATTGTTACAGCGTTTTCATGACCTCCCCAACGGATGCGGCGACGTCCGACGCCGTCACCGGACCGCCGCCGGAAGCGCGGCTTCCAGCGCGGCCGTGGACGCTGGCGGCCAAGGCAGCGATGCCGGCCCACCGCTCAGCCGCGGGGATGCCCCGGTCAGCGAATGCGCCGGAGCTGTCCGCCAGTTGTGCCAGCAGGGACCCAAGCACACCCGCCAGGACATCGCCGCTGCCGGCCGTGGCCAACCAGGGGGTCGCCTCGGCCTGGCTGAAGACGGAGCCGGACGGCGCAGCGACCAGCGTGGCGGCGCCTTTGAGCAGCACGGTCGCGCCGGTCAGGGCGCTGGCTTGCCGGGCGGCCGGGAGGGTGGCGTCCTCGACCCCGGTGCGGCCGGGTTCGGCGCCGTACCGGGCCAGCAAGGCGGCAAGTTCGCCTGCATGCGGGGTGAGTACGAAGTGCGGTGCCAGGTCCAGGGGCAGGGCCGGCAGCGCCCCGGCGTCGGCGACCACGGGCAAGCCCGTAGCGGCCGCCTCGCGGACCCGCTGCAGCTGGTCGCCGGCCTGGTCGTCCAAGCCCGGTCCCAGCAGCCAGGCCTGCACATGCGCATCAGCGGCGCTGCCAAAGCTGCACACCACTTCCGGGCAGGACCGACGGACCAGGTCCGCCACCTCCGGCGGCCCGAAGTACCGGACCATGCCTACACCGGACGCCAGAGCACCGCGGCAGGCCAGGACCGCGGCGCCGGGATAGCGCTGGGAACCGGCCACGACGCCCAGGACGCCGCGGGAGTACTTGTGCGCGCGCCTCTCGGGATGGGGAAGCAACGCAGCCAGGTCTCCGGCCTCCAGCCGGCGCACCGCCGGCACCGGCAACGCAGCCTCGATGCCGATGGGAACGACGTGGACACGGCCGGCGAAGTCGGCCCCGGGATCGGCCAGCAGGCCGGCCTTGGCGGCCCCGAACGTGACAGTCAGCTCTGCGCGGAGCACGGGGGCGTGGGCTGCTCCGGTATCGGCGTCCACGCCGCTGGGGACGTCGCAGGCAACCACCAGCCCGGACCGGGACTGCGCCAGCGCTTCGATCAGCGCCGCGGCAGGGCCCCGGAGTCCGCCCTGCGCGCCGGTGCCCAGCACGGCGTCCAGGACAACCCCGGAGCGCGCGGCGTCAGCCGCCGCGGCGGCGGCGTTCTCCGCCGTCAGGCGTATCACCCGGCCTCCCGCCGCGGTGAAGGCCGCAAGCCCTTCCTGGTGGGCATCGCCGGCGGTGAGCACCGCCGTCGTCCGCATGCCGCGGCGGGCCAGCATCGCGGCGGCGAAGAGACCGTCCCCGCCGTTGTTGCCTTTGCCGGCGAGCACGGTGACGCTGCCGCCGTTCAGGCGCCTGCCGCGGGCCCGGAGTTCGCGGACCACCGCGTTGGCCAGCCCGTAGGCGGCCCGCTGCATGAGAGCAGGGCCCAGCCCGTCATCCAGAAAGCGCTGCTCAGCCGCTCGTATCTGGGTTCCGGTGTAGGCGCTGATCATCGTTTCAATCCATTCGCGGTGCTGTCGCTGCGGAAAGTGAAGCTCTGGGCAGGGCCGCTGTCAGCCCTCGGCAATGACTGTCGCTGTAGCGATGCCGCCATCGTGGCTCATCGACAGGTGCCAGCGCTTGACGCCTTTCGACGCCGCCACGGCCAGCACCGTGCCTTTGACCTGGACGGTTGGACCGTTTTGGTCCAGGCCGATCCAGCAGTCTTGCCAGTTCATGCCCGCCGGGGCACCCAGGACTTTGGCCACGGCCTCCTTGGCCGCGAACCGGGCGGCCAGGGACCGGGTGTTCAATTCACGCTCTGCGGGGACGAACAATCTGTCCCGCAGCCCGGGGGTGCGCTCCAGCTGCCGGCCGAACCGTTCAATGTCTACGACGTCTACGCCAATGCCAACAATCATGGCGCTATTCTACGGTCACGCTCTTGGCGAGGTTGCGCGGCTGGTCCACGTCATAACCCTTCGCGGAGGCCAGGGCCAGCGCGAAGATCTGCAGCGGAACGGTGCTGAGCAGGGGCGCAAGCAGAGTGGGGGTCTCCGGGATGTAGAAGACGTACTCGGCGTAAGCCTTGACCGCCTCGTCGCCTTCCTCCGCGATCACAATCGTCTTGGCGCCGCGCGCCCGGACTTCCTGGATGTTGGAGACGACCTTGGCGTGCAGAGAGTCGCGGCCGCGCGGCGAGGGAACCACCACAAACACCGGCTGGCCTTCCTCGATCAGCGCAATGGGGCCGTGCTTGAGTTCACCGGCAGCGAATCCCTCTGCGTGGATGTAGGCGAGCTCTTTGAGCTTGAGCGCCCCCTCCATTGCCACCGGGAAGCCGACGTGGCGGCCCAGGAACAACACGGACTTGGCCTGGGCCATGGACTGGCCGAGCTCCTTGATCTGCGCCTCGTTGTCCAGGATCTGCTGGATCTTGGCGGGGATCTTGTGCAGGTCCGCGAGGATGTCCTTGATCTCGCCCTGGAACTTGTTGCCGCGCAGCTGGGCCAGGTAGAGGCCCAGGAGGTAGGCGGCGGTGATCTGCGCCAGGAAAGCCTTGGTGGAGGCGACGGCGATTTCCGGTCCGGCGTGGGTGTACAGCACGGCGTCGGATTCGCGCGGGATGGTCGACCCGTTGGTGTTGCAGATGGACACTGTCTTGGCCCCCTGCTCCTTGGCGTAGCGGACGGCCATCAGGGTGTCCATGGTCTCGCCGGACTGGGAGATGGAGACGATGAGGGTGTTTTCGTCCACGATCGGGTCGCGGTAACGGAACTCATGGGAGAGCTCCACCTCGGTGGGAATCCGGCACCAGTGCTCAAGGGCGTACTTGGCCACCTGTCCGGCGTAAGCGGAGGTTCCGCAGGCCAGGACGATGATCTTGTTGACGCTCTTAAGCAGCTCCGGATCAATCCTCAGCTCGTCCAGGGTCAGCTTGCCGTCAATGTCCGAGCGGCCCAGCAAGGTCTGCAGGACTGCGTCGGGCTGGTCGTGGATTTCCTTCTCCATAAAGGAGGGGAAGCCGCCCTTTTCCGCTGCTGCCGGATCCCAGTTGACGTGGTATTCCTTGCCTTCGGCCGGGGCGCCGTAGAAATCCGTGATCTCCACGGTGTCGGCGGTGATGGTGACGATCTGGTCCTGGCCGAGTTCGACGGCGCGGCGCGTGTAGTCGATGAAGCCGGAGACATCGGAGCCGAGGAAGTTCTCGCCGTCGCCGAGGCCGACAACGAGCGGGGAGTTGCGGCGGGCCGCCACGACAACGTCCGGCTGGTCCGCGTGCACGGCGAGGAGTGTGAAGGCGCCCTCGAGTCGCTGGCAGGCCAATTGCATGGCTTTGGTGAGGCCGCCCTTGGCCGGGTCGCCTTGGAGCTGGTTCCGGTAGATGTCGCCCAGGAGCGCGGCGGCTACTTCGGTGTCCGTCTCAGAGAGGAATGTGACGCCCTTGCGCACCAGCTCCAGTTTGAGCTCGGCGAAGTTTTCAATGATGCCGTTGTGGATCAGAGCCAGCGCGCCCTCGTCGGCCAGGTGCGGGTGGGCGTTATGGTCCGTCGGTCCGCCGTGGGTGGCCCAGCGGGTGTGACCAATGCCGGTGAAGGACTCGGGCAGCGGGTTGGCTTCGAGTTCGGCAATCAGGTTGTTCAGTTTGCCCGACTTCTTACGGGACGAGATAGTGCCGTCGGCGACGACAGCGATACCGGCGGAGTCGTAGCCCCGGTACTCCAACCGCCGCAGCCCCTCAAGGACGACGTCCAAGGCATTGTGTCCAGCATTTACCCGGCCAGCGGAGTGGCCTACATATCCAACGATTCCACACATGGCCCCAAGCCTAGCGGGTTTCCTACACAGCCGACGGAGGATGAGCTTGCGCCACGCGCCTGCCCAGCGCGTTCTGGGCGGGCGTCGGGGCCCTCATTTCGCTCTCGGCCCGCCGGAGGGCAGAATCTCTATGGTGACTTTGCAACGCAATGAAGCGAACGGCGACGGCGCCTCCCCGTTCGTGGAGCTGGACCGGCAGACCTGGTCCCGGCTCGCTGCCCAGATGGAGCAGCCCCTCAACCAGGAGGATGTACTGCGTCTCCGCGGCCTCGGCGATCCGCTGGACATGAAGGAAATCCGCGAGGTCTACCTTCCGCTGTCACGGCTGCTGCACCTGTACGTCGAGGCTGCCGGCCAGCTCCACGCGGCCACCACCACCTTCCTGGGCGAGCAGACCCAGCGCACACCGTTCGTGATTGGCGTCGCCGGCTCGGTGGCCGTGGGCAAGTCCACCATCGCCCGCGTGCTCCGCGAGATGCTCCGCCGCTGGCCGGGCACCCCCAATGTTGAGCTCATCACCACAGACGGCTTCCTCTACCCGTTGGCGGAACTGAGGCGGCGTCAGTTGCTGGAACGCAAGGGATTCCCCGAATCCTATGACCGCCGGGCGCTGCTCCGCTTTGTGAGCGAGATCAAAGGCGGCGCCGAGGAAGTCCGGGCGCCGTGGTACTCCCATGTGACGTACGACATTGTCCCCGGCAAGGAAGTGGTGGTGCGCCGCCCCGATGTGCTGATCGTCGAAGGACTGAACGTCCTGGCCCCGGCCCGGCCGCGGCAGGACGGACGGCAGGGCCTGGCTTTGAGTGACTTCTTCGATTTTTCGATCTATGTTGATGCCAAAACGTCCTACATAGAGGAGTGGTACGTGGACCGCTTCCGCAAGCTCCGGACCACCGCGTTCGCGCAGCCCGAGTCCTATTTCCACCGGTATGCCACACTCTCGGACGCGGAGGCGGAGCAGACGGCCCGCGAGATTTGGAAACGCATCAACGAACCGAACCTGGAGGAGAACGTACTGCCAACCCGCGGCCGTGCGCAGCTGGTCCTCACCAAGGACGCCGACCATTCCATCCGCCGCATGCTGCTGCGCAAGGTGTAGCACGCGTGTGCCAGAACGATTCCGGGGGGCGTCGGCTTCCGCCGGAAAGCACCTCTGGCACGGCCGGCACCCCGGGCAGGCGGGCCTTCACCCGACTGCTGCTGGCTGGAACGTCCCTCGCAGCCGTGAGCGCCTGCACCCCGGAAGGCTCCAGGCCGGCGACGTCCGCCCCCGCGCCGTTGCCAACGCCGGCCCAGGGAAGCACTATGGCATCGTCGGCCGCCACCCCTTCCGCTGCCCCGGCGCCGGCCAGTCCTGCCGCATCGGCACCGGCAACGGGTCCGCCGTCGTCCGCCGAAACGCCGCCGGCCCGGCACTCGCTCACCGATCCGGCGAGCCCGTGGGTGGTGGTGAACAAACACCGGCCACTCACCCCCGCCACGTTTGTTCCGGCCGACCTGGTCCGGCCGCGCGTGCGTCTGGCCACCTCGGGGGAAGCCGCACAGTTGAACAGCACGACGGCGGGGGCCGCGGAGGCGATGTTCGCCGCGGCCGCGGCCGCCGGCGTCGTTTTGACCCTCGCAAGCGGTTACCGTTCCTACACCACCCAGATCGCGACCTACAACAACTGGGTGGCCACGGAGGGCCGGGCCGCCGCGGACACGGCCTCAGCACGGCCCGGCTACTCGGAGCACCAGACAGGCTGGTCCTTCGACATCGGTGACGGCAGCGGCCGGGACAGTTTCACCCCGGCGTTCGCCAACCAGCCGGCAGCGGTCTGGGCAAAGGCCAAAGCCCATTTGTTCGGCTTCATTGTGCGCTACCCGTGGATGTTCCACGAGATCACCGGCTACTACTACGAGCCCTGGCACTTGCGCTACGTGGGCGTGGAGGCAGCGGCGGAGATGCACGGGCGCGGCGTTGCGACCCTTGAGGAGTACTTGGGCCTCGAAGCCGCGCCGGGCTACCCCTAGCGCCGCATCCCAGGTTCCAAGCCGGTCCCAACGCGGCTCCTGCCCCCGGCGATTCGGGCAGTCCGCCCGGGTGGGTTAGTTTTGAGCATATGCTGACAGGATTTAAGAACTTCATTCTCAAAGGCAACGTGGTGGATCTTGCCGTCGCAGTCATCATTGGTGCCGCTTTCGGCGCCGTTGTTACGGCACTGGTCCAGAGCGTTTTCATGCCGTTCATCGCGGGCCTGACCGGCGCACCCAATTTCGACAGCTTTGCCGTCGTTACCCTGAACGGCAACGACATCAAGTTCGGCGTGCTGTTGACCGCCATCGTCAATTTCCTCCTGATCGCGGCCGCCATCTACTTCGTCGTCGTCATGCCCATGAACCACATGATCGAGCGGCGCAACCGCCGGCTCGGCATAACTGCGGGCGTGAAGGAAGAGGCCGCGGAGGATCCGCAGATCGCCTTGCTCACCGAAATCAGGGACGCTCTCCGCTCGCAGCGAACTCTGTAGGCGTTCCGCGCACCGCCGGCGTCTTAGGGGCTGGAAGCCCGTCTCTCGCTCCCGGGGAGGCCATCCCGGTAAGCCGGGGAACTGCAGCCAGGAGGGTCAGTGGGATAAGGCCCACCAGTACCGGGGATGCCAGGACCATGGCGGGAGCCAGCAGCAGCGGCCACTGCTTGCGCGCACCAACCAGCACCAGAACCACCGCCAGCAGGCAACGCAACAGGAAGCTTATCCGGGTATCCGGAGTGCCATCCCTGTGATCGACCAGAAACTGCAGCCAGGCCTGCCATGCCGCCGGATCCAAAGCGTAGAAGACGAGGACGACCAGCGCCAAGCCGCCTACGCCCTGGCCGAGTAGGCGCCACTCGCCGCGCACCGCGAACCAGAGGAGGCCGACGCCCGCCGTGACTTTCGTCAGGATCGGAAAGGCCCACATGGCCGGCTTATGCAGGCCCACAGCAGCCGCCGCGGCCAGCAGTATGTAAATGTTTCCGACCACGATCTCAGGGAGGCAGAGCATAAAGGCGGGGACCGACCAGCGGCGCTGCAATGGCTTGAGAAGCCAGCAAAGGACCGCCGCTTCGAGGCAGATCCACAAGGCGAGAAAGAGGTGCCAAGGGAGCAAGGCCAGGGGCCTCAACACCGTCACGAAGGCGGGCGAGTACAGGTACGCGTCCCTTTCGCCCGGAGCCCTTCCGTAGACAAGTTCTCCCTGGGCCGCGAGCCAGTACGCGTGGGCGTCCTGTCCCAGTGCATCAGTGAGGACAGCCGCTTTGAGCGACATGTACGCCAATAGCAGCCCCAGGGGCCAGATGAGGACAAGCGCCAGCATCATAAACAGCGGGTACTTTGACGCGAAGTCAGGCCAGCTTCGTGGCAAACCGTCGATGACGTGTGCTCGCGTGCGTGAAAGTTTCCCCATCCCCAGATAGTGCCATGCCGCGGCCCCGCCGGCTTTGAAGCACCGCCTGCGGCCTCGGCGTGGCTTAGTCCGAGACGAGTGCGAGGGCCAGTTCCGTGCGGACTACCAGCGCAAGTTCCTCGGCGACAGCCTGGGCCGTTACTTGATCGGCTGCTTCCACCATGACCCGCACCACCTGTTCGGTCCCGGAGGGACGCAACAGGACCCGGCCGGTGTCGCCGAGTTGAGCTTCGGCGAGGGCGACCGCCGCCGCCACGACGTCGTCACCCTTCACCCGGGTGCGGTCCACGCCCCGGACGTTGATGAGGACCTGCGGAAGTTTTGTCATCACCGCGGCCAGGTCCTTCAGCGATCGGCCCGTGAGCGCCACCTGCGCTGCCAGTTGCAGGCCGGTAAGGACACCGTCGCCGGTGGTGGCGTGGTCGGCGAAGATGACGTGCCCGGACTGTTCGCCGCCGAGGTTGAAACCGCCCTCCCGCATCCCTTCCAGGACGTACCGGTCCCCCACGCCCGTCTCGCGCAGGTTGATTCCGGCTTCGCGCAGGGCAATCTTGAGTCCGAGGTTGCTCATCACCGTCGCCACGAGGACGTCGTCCTTGAGTTTGCCGGATGCTTTCAGCGCCACCGCGAGGATGGCCATGATTTCATCGCCGTCCACCTCGGAACCCTCGTGGTCCACTGCCAGGCAGCGGTCCGCGTCGCCGTCGTGGGCGATGCCGAGGTCTGCACCGTGTTCCAGGACCGCGTGCTTCAACGGACCCAGGTGGGTGGATCCGACGCCGTCGTTGATATTGAGGCCGTCCGGTTCGGCGCCGATGACGATGACCTCGGCGCCGGCGTCCTTGAATACCTGGGGGGAACAGCCGCTGGCGGCGCCGTGGGCGCAGTCCAGCACCACTTTGATCCCTTCCAGACGGTGCGGGAGGGTACCGAGCAGGTGGACGATGTAGCGGTCCTCCGCGTCGGAGAAACGCTGGATCCGGCCCACCTCGCCACCGACCGGGCGGAAAGGCTCCTTGCTCATTTGGTCTTCGATCGCATCTTCGACGGCGTCGGGGAGTTTCTGGCCACCGCGGGCGAAGAACTTGATGCCGTTGTCCGGCGCGGGGTTGTGCGAGGCGGAGATCATTACGCCGAAGTCCGCGTCCAGGTCGGCCACGAGATAGGCCGCAGCCGGGGTGGGCAGGACGCCGGCGTCATAGACGTCGATTCCGGAGCTGGACAGCCCTGCTTCCACGGCGGCCGCGATGAATTCGCCGCTGGCGCGGGGGTCGCGGGCCACCACGGCGCGCGGCCGTGTTCCGTTTATGTTGCGGTCATGGCCAAGCACGACTGCGGCGGCCTGGGCCAGCTGCATCGCCAGCTCGGCCGTCAGCAGGCCGTTCGCCAAACCCCGGACACCATCTGTTCCAAATAATCTAGACATCGGCTCAAGTTTAGACGATGGGACGGGCGCCTCGGCCCCCGGGGCGCCCGACGGGCACCGTGGCGCCGCCGGAAATTGGATCTTTACCGGTTTAAAGAACGAAAGCCCGCCCCGCCACGAGGGACGGAACGGGCTTTCGAAAGCGGGATGAGCGCTTGGGGATCCGAGCGCTGAAAAGCGCTGCGGGTCCCAAGCTGTGGTCGCGTCAGCGGCCACAGCTTGGGGAAGCGCTGTTTAGCGCTTGGAGTACTGCTGTGCCTTACGGGCCTTCTTGAGACCGGCCTTCTTGCGCTCGATGACGCGGGCGTCACGACGCAGGTAACCGGCCTTCTTGAGGGTGGCGCGGTTGTTCTCGGTGTCGATCTCGTTCAATGAACGGGCGATGCCGAGGCGCAGGGCACCGGCCTGGCCGGAAATGCCACCACCGTGGATGCGGGCAATGACGTCGTAGGCGCCGTCAAGATCGAGGATCTTGAAGGGCTCGTTGACGTCCTGCTGGTGCAGTTTGTTCGGGAAGTAGTTGGCCAGTTCGCGGCCGTTGATGGTCCACTTGCCGGTACCCGGCACAATGCGGACACGTGCAACGGCTTCCTTGCGACGGCCAACTGCTGCGCCGGCAACCGTGAGGGCCGGGCGTTCCTTCTTGGGCGCTTCTGCTTCCGCAGCACCGCTTTCCGAGGTGTAGCTGGTCAGGTTTTCCTCAGCCACAACGGCCTCGGTGGTCAGTTCTTCGTTCTGAGCCACGATTCTCCTTGATTAAAAGTTTGTTGGTGGCCAGGACTACTGGGCGACCTGGGTGATTTCGTACGTCTTGGGCTGCTGTGCGGCGTGGGGGTGCTCGGCACCCTTGTACACCTTCAGCTTGCCCAGCTGCTGTGCAGCGAGGGAGTTCTTCGGGAGCATGCCCTTGATGGCCTTCTCCACGGCGCGGACCGGGTTGGATTCCAGCAGCTCCGCGTAGGTGACGGAGGTCAGGCCGCCCGGGTAGCCGGAGTGGCGGTATGCGCGCTTCTGCTCGAGCTTGGCGCCGGTGAGGGCGACCTTTTCAGCGTTGATGATGATGACGAAGTCGCCCATGTCCATGTGGGACGCAAAGGTGGCCTTGTGCTTGCCGCGCAGCAGGATTGCGGTCTGGCTGGCAAGACGACCAAGGACAACGTCGGTGGCGTCAATGACGTGCCACTGGCGGTTGATATCGCCGGGCTTCGGGGTGTACGTACGCACGGTGTTTGCCTCGTTCTTGTTCTGGCGTTCTTGTTTTAGGCGTCACTCGGGGGTGCACCTACTATCTATGCGCTACCGGAACAGAGGTGAGGGCTCTATGTAACCAGTCATCCCATGGTCTCGAATGTGCACGTTGGATAGTCATCCTGCAACCGGATTTCCAAGCGGGCACGCATCATCGAGAAGGACACGCACAACGACTACCAAGAATAGCCGATGACGTGACGTTGGGTCAAAATGGGGTGTCCCCGTACAGGGGCACGGTCCGGACAAATACCTTCGCACCGTTTCAGCCAAGGAGTTACTTTGTCCCCCTCAGGTATGGCAGCCAGCGCCGGGCCACTGCTCGCCCTGGCCGCAGGGGTGGCCGGTATTTTCGCCAGCAGACTTAGTGAGCGGATGATCGCCCGCGTGATCCCGCGCCTTGGGCCCATACCGGCCCGAGGGACCAGAACGGCGACGGCGGCATTGTCGGGCCTCCTTTGCGCCGCTCTGGCGCTGCGGTTCGGCATGGACTGGCAGTTGCCGGCCTTCCTCGTGTTGGGCGTGCTCGCCGTTCAGTTGGCCCGCATTGACCTGGCCCTTCATCTCCTGCCGAACCCCCTGGTGGGTGCTCTGCTCTTCACCGGCTTGGGGCTCCTGGCGGTCAGCAGCGCCGCCTCCGCGGAATGGTCCCCTTTTCTCCGGGCAGCGGCCGGCGCCGCGATTCTCTTCGTCGTCTTCCTGCTCCTGGCCGTCATGTCACCGAACGGCATCGGCATGGGCGACGTGAAGCTCGCCGCTCCGGTGGGCTTGTACCTCGGGCACCTGGGCTGGGGCCAGCTCTTTTACGGCGGTGCCCTTGGGTTCGTGGTTGGCGGAATTTTCACCCTGATAATTGCCCAACGGGCCAAACCGGACAAACCTGCTGAAGTGGCTTTCGGCCCCGCGATGCTGGCGGCCGCCCTGGCTCTTGCCCTATTCGCGTCGTAGGGGCTGCCAAGGCCCTGCAACAACCCACTGCCAGTGCACCGCAGGCGCAGGAAACGGGCGGAAGGCAAGCCTTGGCGCAGGTTGTGCGCAGGCCGGGGCTAAAGCGCCGCAGCGGGCTCTACTGTGGCTTCAGAGCTGGCGCTGGGCCAGCCGATTTATTCTCCAGGGGTCCCAATGTTCGCTCGTCTGGCAGCAAGCCTGCACACACTCGGTTTCACTCTCCAGTCCCGCCTCCGCAACGACGAAAAGGGCGCCACCGCCGTCGAATACGGCCTCATGGTCGCCTTGATCGCCGTGGTCCTCGTTGTCGGTGTGGGCGCCTTCGGCGGTCAGCTCAACACCTTCTTCAACGGCCTCAAAGTGAAGATCGGTTTCTAGCCACCTTGATCCACTGCTGACCGGCTCGAGTGGCGCGGCGGGTTCGGGGCTGGCCTTCATTCGTCCCACTCTCAAGAAAGAAGCAATGGAACGATCAAAGTCCGAACGCGGCGCGGCCGCGGTCGAGTTTGCCTTGGTCGTTCCATTGCTTCTTTTGCTTCTTCTGGGGGTCATCGAGTTTGGCCGGGTCTTCAACGCCCAGCTTCAACTCAGCGCCGCCGCCCGGGAGTCGGTCCGCGTCATGGCGATTCAGAAAGACCCCGGTACAGCCGTCGGCGCGGCAATTGCCGGGGCGCCGAACCTCCGCCCCCTCCTCACCGCCGGAAACGTGCTGGTCACGCCAACCTCCTGCGGGTCCACCACGGATGTGACGGTCACCATCACCTATTCGGTGCAGCTGCTGTCGGGCCTCTTCGGTGCCACCGTTCCACTCACCGGGCGGGCGGTCATGCGATGCGGCGGCTGAGCACCGGCGAGGACGGTGCCGTGGCGGTAATCACTGCCCTGTTCATGGTGGTGCTGCTCGGCATCACCGCGATCGTGGTTGACGTTGGCATGATCTACGCCGAACGCTTCGAGTTGCAGAACGGGGCCGACGCCGCCGCTCTGGCCATCGCCCAGGACTGCGCCGTGGGCAACTGCGCCAACGCCGGCGCCACTGCCACCCGGTTGGCGGGTAAGAACTCCCATGACGGCGTTTCTGTGGCCACGGCAATCATCGCCGGAAATTCCGTCACAGTCCGGGCCAGCACCGCTACCCCGGACGGGGGCACCGCCATCCAACACTGGTTCGCCCCAATCCTGGGCATCAATTCCACCACCGTGGAAGCCGTCGCAAAAGCGTCGTGGGGCAGCCCGTCGAAGGCGTCGGTCTTTCCCTTCACGGCCCCCCGCTGCATGTTCGACGCAGCTCCCACAGATGTTGAGCTGTGGATCACCAGCACGTCCACCTGCACCGGAGCAGGCGGAAAAACCCTGCCGGGAGCCTTCGGCTGGCTGGATGAAGACGAGAAAAAAAGCTGCAGGGCATCCGTTGACGTGGACCAGATCATCGGCGGGGAACCCGGCAAGAGCGGGCCGCAAAACTGCGATATCGATGGCAAGGTCATCTTGTTGCCGGTGTACGAAAGCGCATCGGGTCAGGGCAACAACGTCTCCTACGTCATCGACGGTTTTGCCGCCTTTAAAGTCTCTGCCCACAGCTGGCCAAGCGAGCAGAGATCGGAGCCGGGTTGCGTCCACTGCACCGGCATCAAAGGAACATTCATCACACTGGTCTCCCTCGCGGATCTCCAGTCGTTCGGCGTTGAAGAGCTCGGCGGAGAGTCACTCAACGCCTTTTTCGTCGCACTAAGCCTCTAGGAGCAATCACCGTGAAGAGCAGAGTCCTGGCGTTGGTAGCCGCCGCCGTGCTGGCCATCGCTGGAAGCTTCTTGCTGATCGCCTACACGAACGGGGCGGAGCAGCGCGCCTTGGCGGGCGTCCAAACCGTCGACGTGCTGATCGTCAGCGCGGCAGTGCCCGCCGGCACTCCGGCCGACGTCGTGCTGCAAAGCGCCACCAGGCAGGAAGTGCCAGCAAAAGCCCGGCCCGCGGACGCCGTTACTGATCCGGCTGCCCTCGGCGGACTGGTCACCACCGTGGATTTAGTCCCCGGCGAACAGCTCCTGAGCACCCGGTTCCGGGACCCGGCAACAACGCAGGAGCCAGGGAGCATCACCGTTCCGGCCGGGATGCAGGAAGTATCGATTCTCCTGGAGCCGCAGCGCTCGGTCGGCGGACTGCTGGAGGCCGGCGACACGGTAGGGGTGTTCATTTCCTTGGCAACCCCGCCGGAAACCACCCACCTCACGCTGCACAAGGTCCTTGTCACGGCCGTGCAGGGAGCCGCCGCGGCGGAAACGAAAGACCCGGCCACCGGAGCCGGCACGGGCGCCGCATCCAAGTCCGTGATGGTCACCCTTGCGCTGACCGCCGCCAACGCCGAGAAACTGGTCTACGGGCAGGAATTCGGGACCATCTGGCTTTCCGACGAACCCTCAACCGCAGGGGAAGACGGCACACGCGAACTGACCCGTGAGGGGGTCTACAAGTGAGCCGGTATGTTGTAGTGACCGATGACGCCGCCCTGCCCGGGCGGCTCCGGAGTGCGGCCACCGGCCAGCTGGACGGCGTGGTCCACCAGTGGCAGGGTGCCAGGTTGCCGGTCTGGCCGGCCGATATTCGCAACGAGCTGGCGGAACCCGGGGACCTCGACGTCGTGGTTCTGGGCCCGGGGATGCCGCTGGACCTGGCGTTGGCGCTGACAACAAAATTTGAAGCCGAATCCCCGGACGTGGCGGTGCTGCTGGCAGCGCCGGCGGACCCCGGCGTCGTGCTCTCCGCGTTGCGTGCCGGAGCCCGCGACCTGCTGGAGCCGGATGCCGACGCACCCGCCATCACCGCCCTGCTTCACCGCGCTGTGGGCAGCGCCGGCCGCCGCCGAAGCGCACCGTCGGACCAAACCGCTCCAGGGGGAAGGGCGGGCCGGGTCATCGCCGTGGTCTCCCCCAAGGGGGGCGTCGGGAAAACGACAGTCGCGAGCAATCTGGCAATAGGCTTCGCCAAATCGGCGCCACACGGCACCGTGTTGGTGGACCTGGACCTGCAGTTTGGCGATGTGGGCAGCGCGCTGGCAATCACGCCCGAGCATTCGGTGTACGACGCCGTACACGGGCCCGCGCGACGGGACACCATGGTGCTGAAAACGTTTCTGAGCGCCCATCCCAGCGGCCTTTACGCCCTTTGCTCGCCGGACTCCCCCGCCGCAGCAGCGGAATTGACCGGAGATGATGTCACCCACCTGCTGGAACAACTGGCCAGCCAGTACCGCTACGTGGTGGTGGACACCGCACCGGGCCTGTCGGACCACACCCTTGCGGCCCTGGACAAGGCAACGGACTTCGTTTTCGTCAGCGGGCCGGATGTTCCGGGCGTCCGCGGGATGCGCAAGGAACTGGACGTACTCGCCGAGCTGGGGATGCACCCGCTCAAACGGCATATGGTGCTCAACAGCGCGGACTTCAAGGCAGGCATAACACTGCGCGATGTCGAATCAGCCCTGGGAACCAGCATCGATGTGGTGATACCGCACTCCCGTGCCGTGGCCCTCTCCACGAACCAGGGCTCTCCGCTGCTCTACGGGACTGCCCGGGGACCGGCAACCAAGGCTTTTCAAAAACTACTCGCCCGCTTCGTTGCCCCGATCGCCTCGCCGCGGCGGTACGGGCCACGCCACCGGATAGGTGCCTGATGAACCTCGCCGAACGACTGCAGGCTGCCCGCGGTGCGGCCGAGCCTGCCCCCGCCGCACCAGTCCGGCAGGCTCCTGCGACGCCGGCCAGCAGCGCCCCGGACGCCGGCTCCACCCGGGCGCCCGGGAAGCAGCAAGCGTCAGTCCCCCAGGCTGCCCTTAGTGCCCGCAAACCCGCCGTGGCGGAAGCGCCCCCGGCTCGGGACGCCCTGGCCAAGTTGAAGGACCGCGCCGGCTCCATCTTGTTCGAAAGGCTGGGTACCCGGCTGATCGATACCTCCCTGACGGAGGACCAGCTCCATGCCCTGGTGCAGCAGGAACTGATCGAAGTGGTCGAGGCCGAGGAAGTGCCGCTGACCAAGGATGAGAGGCAACGGCTGATTAAGGGCGTGAGCGATGACGTCCTCGGCTACGGGCCGCTCCAGCGACTGCTCGACGACGAGAGTATCACCGAGATTATGGTCAACGGCCCGGACATGATCTATGTCGAGCAGCACGGTAAGCTCGCCCGCAGCAGGGTCCGCTTCGCCTCCGAACCACACCTCCGCAAAGTCATCGAACGGATCGTGGCACGCGTGGGCCGCAGAATCGATGAGTCCTCACCGCTGGTCGATGCACGTTTGGCCGACGGATCCAGGGTCAACGCCGTCATACCGCCCCTGGCCGTCAACGGATCGTCACTGACCATCCGTAAATTTGCCACCGACCCCTTCCAGGTCCACGATCTCATCGGTTTCGGCACACTCTCCCCGGAAATGGCGGAGCTGCTCAACGCCTGCGTCAAAGCCCGGCTCAACATCATCGTCTCAGGCGGCACGGGAACGGGTAAGACAACGCTGCTCAACGTGCTGTCCTCTTTCATCCCCGAGGGCGAACGCATCGTCACTATTGAAGATGCCGTGGAACTGCAGCTGCAGCAGGACCACGTGGTACGGCTCGAGAGCAGGCCCAGCAACATCGAAGGCAAGGGTGAGATCACCATCCGCGATCTGGTCCGCAATTCCCTCCGCATGCGGCCCGACCGGATCGTCGTCGGTGAAGTTCGCGGCGGCGAGACCCTGGACATGCTCCAAGCCATGAACACCGGCCACGACGGTTCACTTTCCACCGTGCACTCAAACTCCCCCCGTGACGCCATCGCACGCCTCGAAACCCTCGTCCTGATGGCCGGGATGGACTTTCCCTTGCGGGCAGTCCGGGAACAAATTGCCTCCGCCGTGGATGTCATCGTGCAACTGACCAGGCTTCGGGACGGCACTCGCCGCGTCACCCACGTTACCGAGGTGCAAGGCATGGAAGGGGAAGTTGTGACCCTCCAGGACGCGTTTGTATTCGATTACAGCGCGGGACTGGATCTGCAGGGCCGCTTCCTGGGCAAGCCCATGCCCACCGGGGTCCGGCCCAAATTCACGGACCGGTTCAAGGACCTCGGTATCGAACTCTCACCCGAGGTCTTCAACCCTGTTCCCGTAGCGGCCCGGGCACGATGAGGAGGGCATCCCCATGGCACTGATCCTGGGATTCCTGTTGTGCTACACCGCGCTGGGCATCATCGTCCTGTTCGTTATAGCTCCGCGGAGGCCCGAAACCCTGCTGAACCGGCCGACGGCAGCCGCCGCCGGACACAACACGCTGGCCGGGGGCGTCGGTGCTCGGGCCACCGCCGCCGCCGAATCCCTGCTGAAGCGGCGCAACTACACCGCCGCGATGGCGGGAGCACTGGAACAGGCCGGCCTCGGCATCAGGGCGCCCGAGTTTGTTGTGCTCGCGCTGGCGGCGGCGGCCGCGATCGGAGCCGGCGTCCTGGCCACAGTCGGACCGTTTCCGGCGCTGTTGTTCCTGCTTCTCTCGCCCCTTGGCGCGCGCTTCCTCTTGCGGTTCCTCGCTTCGCGGCGGCGTGCCCAGTTCTCCGACCAGCTCGATGAGACCCTGCAGCTTTTGGCTGGAGGCCTTCGTGCCGGACACAGCCTGCTGCGGGCCATTGATGCGGTGGCAGGGGAAGCTGAGGCCCCGACCACCGAAGAGTTTTCCCGGATCATCAACGAAACAAGGCTTGGACGTGATCTGGGAGAGGCGCTGGACGATGCCGCCTCGCGGATGCGGTCGGAAGATTTTTCCTGGGTGGCGCAGGCCATCGCCATCCACCGCGAGGTGGGCGGCAACCTCGCGGACGTTCTGGACCAGGTTGGCCAAACCATCCGGGAGCGGAGCCAGATCCGAGGTCAGGTGAAGGCGCTCAGCGCCGAAGGAAAAATTTCGGCGCTCGTGCTCATGCTGCTTCCTTTAGTGATCACCGTCGCGTTGATGCTCATGAGCCCGGGCTACATGGACCCGATGGTACAGACCCCCTTGGGGCTGATGATGATCGGTGTGGCCGCCCTCCTCTTCACCGCCGGCGGCCTTTGGCTGCGTAAAGTCGTCCAATTCAAGTTCTAAGTCAGGCCCGAAAGGAGGAACGTTTGCATGTCAGCTATTCCCATCACAGCTATTGGCTTACTCCTGGCTGCTTTTGTCCTGGCGTTCTGGGCCGTCCTTCGAACCCGCGTTCCCGGGAAGGACTCCATCCAGGAGAACCTGTCCCGCGGCCTCATTGCCACGAAAAAGCCTGCAAAAACCAAGGGCTCCCTGTTGGAAGCCTATGCCGGCCGCTTCACACCGAAGCGTTTAGTGGCCAACCTGGACCGGCAGCTGGCCCTGGCGGGCCGCCCTGCCGCCTGGCCGCTCAAAAGACTTATGGCAGCAAAGGTTGCCGGGGCCATCATTGCCATCGCCCTCGGACTCCTGCTGATCAAGAGCGATCCAAGCGCCAAGACCATGTGGCTCTCGTTTGCGGTGTCCGTCCTCGGCTATTTCATTCCCGACCTCCTGATTTACAGCAGGGGGGTCGAGCGCCAAGCCGCCATTGGGCTGGAGTTGCCCGACACCCTTGACCAAATGACCATCGCGGTGGAAGCAGGCCTTGGTTTCGACGCTGCGATGTCCCGGACCGGTCAAAACGGGAAAGGGCCGCTGGCCGCCGAGCTCGTCCGGACCCTTCAGGACATGCAGATCGGAATGTCGCGCCGCGAAGCCTACCTGGCCCTTGCCGACCGGACCGGCGCCCAGGATCTGCGTCGCTTCGTCAACGCCATCCTGCAGGCGGACCGGTACGGAATCTCGATTTCGGCCGTCCTCCGGACCCAGGCCAGCGAAATGCGGAGGAAGCGCAGGCAGCGGGCCGAGGAGCAGGCCATGAAAATTCCGGTTAAGGTCCTTTTTCCACTGATGCTGTGCATCCTGCCGGTTCTCTTCATTGCCTTGCTCGGCCCAGCCGCTATCAATGTCGTAAATACGCTGAGTGGGCAGTGAAAGCGGATCAACACGGCGCCGGGACTGCACCGTGTCCTGGTGGTTCTCCGGCCCGCCTGTGCGCTTCACGCGGAACTACCCCGTGGGCGTCTTTCCTCCGGCCGTCCTTGACCTTCACCTGCACTCCGGGTTTTCCCAAGGTCCGAAAGTAGCCTTGAACTATGGTCATTCCGGGGTCGAGCGAGGGCGACTGCAGCACCAACGGCGTCTGCTTTTGCGCAGCCCCGGACTCCGGGCCCGGCAAACGGGTGACTCCGGGGGCCGGACTGCCGCTGCTGGACTTGCAGGTGCTCCGGCAACTGGAAGTCGAGATGGGCGATCCAGCCGTGGCCCGGTCCTTCGCGCAGGACTACGTCCGGATCTGGGAGAAGCGGATCCAATTACTTATCCGATCCGTTGCCAACGGAGACCCGTATGCGGCCATGGACGCAGTCCTCAGCCTGAAGAACTCCGCCCTCATGGTGGGAGCCTCCCGGCTGTCCGCCCTGGCCTTGGAACTTGAAGACATCATCCCGACGAAAGGCTTCTCTTCAGCGCCGGCAAGGGTGGCCGTCATCGCCGAAGTCGGCAAGGCCACGAATCAAGCCCTGCAGCGGTGTTATTTAGCGCAGAATGATTAACTTCCAGCGTGGTGTTGGATTACTCCGCGCGCTTCGGCGCGCGCCGGTACCCTAACCCGCGAACAGTAATCAGCCAACGGGGGTCTTGCGGATCTTCGCCGAGCTTGCGGCGGAGATTCCCGATATGGACCTCGACAGCCCGTTCATCGGCTCCGCTGATGTAGGTGTCGTCCCGGAAATGCTCGCCCCGCACCACGCGTACCAGGTCGGAGCGGGTTCGAACCGCGCCGGTCCCCCGCAGCAACTCGTGCAGAAGATCGAATTCGCTGCGCGTGAGCACCAGTTCCTTGCCGCGCGAAACCACTGTCCGGCTGGCCGTGTTCAGGGAGAGCCCGTTGTGGCGCAGCACCTCGCCGTATCCGGCCTGTCCGGCGTCGTCACCATCGGCATCAGGGTGGTGCACAGCGCCCATGGCTGCCGCGACCGCCCCACCCGAAACATCCCTGCCCGGGCCGATCCCGGTGCCGGCGCCGGCCGCGGCCGGCACCGCTGCCTGCCGGGGGCGGCGCATCATGGCTGTGATACGGGCCCGGAGCTCCCGGGGGCGGAAGGGTTTCACCAAATAGTCATCTGCTCCGCCCTGCAAGGCAGAAACTGTGTCCAGCTCCTCATCCCGGCCCGAAATCATGACCACATAAGCGTCGCTGAACTGCCTGATCCGACGCAACACTTCGAAGCCATCGATATCAGGGAGCCCGACATCCAGAGTAATGACACTGGCCTGGCGGTGTTTGGCCAAGGCCACGCCGTCGCTGCCGGTCGCCGCTGAATGCACCTCGAAGCCCGACTGCCGGAGTACAGCGTCGAGGAGGCCACGCACGTCGTCATCATCTTCAATTACTACGGCTATACCAAGATCGCTCACTACTGTCCCTGTCCCTCTATCCGACAAATGTTTCCCTACAGCCCGGCGCCAGTGCAGAAACACTTCCAGACAACCCACGCTACAACGTCGGCGGGCTGGACCCTTTCAATTCGCCGGATCAGTTTATGAGCCGCCACCCGCCGCGTCACTTGTCCCATTGCTGCTGCCGCCCCGTGCATAATGGTCTTCATGCCACGGTCAATGCACTTGCGGTCAAGGAAAACCAAGAACGCCGGCCAGATAGGGACACAATATTGCGTGAGCAGTTACTGGTCAGCCACACGGACCGTTTCTTTCGACGACTAAGGCCCCGGCTTCAGGTCGCCCTGTGCCAGCTGCCGTTGACGATCCTGCTGGCCGGGCTGGCCGCGGCGGCGCCCGCGGTCTGGCCCACCCTCCTGGACAACTGGATCTTCCTTGCCTCCATTCTCCTCATGGCAGGACTCTTCGGGGCGTGTTTCCTGGTTCCGTGGGAAAGGCTGCCGGCCAATGCATACCTTGCTATTCCGATCTTTGATTTCCTCGTCATCGGGCTCGCCCGCAACGGCGCTCTTCCAGCAGTTGCCGGCCTCGGTATTCTGGCCATATTTCCCGTTCTTTGGCTTTCAATCTCCGCCGGTTTCGCCCGTACCACCGTTTTACTCAGCTTCGTTTGCACCCTGCTGATCACGCTGCCGTCGGCGGTGCAAGAATTTCCCAACATTTCACCCGCGGACATGACAACCGCAATTCTGCTGCCTTTGATGATGCTCGCGGTTTCTGTGGCCATCCGGTTCGCCAGCGCCAACGTCCGGGTCCAACGCCATAGGCTGGAACAAAAAGATAAGGAAATGCGTGAACTGCTGGTGGACAGCAGGAGGCGTGAACGGCTCCTGAAGACAGTTCTGGACACTATCGACGTCGGGATTGTTGCTCTCGACGCCGACGGCCGGACCACGCTGGTCAACGACCAGCAGGAAGTCTTCCACCGGGCCGCCCGCCCCGATGCCCCGGGCGCCCCGGCCGAAGAGTCCCGCCAGCTTATCTTCAGCCAGGACCGTGTGACGCCCCTTCCCGAGGACAAACGGCCGATTCACCGGGCTCTGGCGGGAGAGACGTTTGCGGACTATCTCGTGTGGATCGGCGAGGCCGCAGAACAGCGGGCCATCTCGACGGCGGCACGGATCATTCGGAACGAGGACGGCGGTTTTAGCGGGGCAGTCATCGTTTACAGCGATGTGACCGGTCTCGTGGAAGCCCTGGCGGCCCGGGAAGACCTCATCTCGAACGTCTCGCACGAATTCCGGAGTCCGCTGATGTCGGTCCTGGGAAACGTGGACCTGGTGCTCGGCGAGGTGGACGGCCACTCTCCCGTCGCCGTCCGGAGACTCGAAGTGGTCCAGCGCAACGCCGAGAGGCTACTGTCCCTCGTCTCCGACTTACTCGTGTCCGCGTCCGCGGTTTTGTCCGTCCATCCACGACGGACGGACCTCGCCGGGCTGGTCGAGACCAGCCTGGGATCGGCACAGGCGCAAGCCGACGCCACCGGCGTTTCGCTTTCCATGGATGTTCCGGAGCCGCTGTGGGTCCACGTGGATCCGCTGCGGATCAGCCAGGTCCTGGACAACCTCATCTCCAACGCCATCAAGTACTCACCGGACGGCGGTACCGTACTTGTCACTGCCGGAGTCCGGGGCGGCCAGGTGCTGCTGGAAGTGAAGGACAACGGCATGGGCATGACCGCGGCCGACGCGGAAAAGGTCTTTACCCGCTTTTATCGGAGTCCGGCCGTCCGGGAGGGATCCATTCCCGGGGTCGGGCTGGGGCTTTCGATTACCAGGGCAATCATTGAGCGCCACGGCGGCACCATATCCTGCATTACCCGCCCCGGTTACGGCAGTACTTTTTCAGTTGCGCTGCCGGCGGATGCTGAGCAGCACTCCCTCGAGCAGGACCTTACTGGCGCAGCGCCCGGGTCAACTCGGCCCTAGCCAGCAGCCCGTTCGATGAAGGGTAGGACACTTCCTCCAGGACCAGAGGATGCGGAGCCGCCAGCACGGACTTTGCGTCCCGCTGGCGGGCCTGCAGCCGCTCGTGCAGCCACCCGGGCTCTTCGACGCCGGCGCCGACGAACAGCGCGGATCCCACCAGCGACCGGACCATGTTGTGGCAGAACGCGTCTGCCTGGACGGTGGCCACCAACACCCCGTCGGTGCCGCGGGAAAACTCGAAGCGCTGCAACTCCCGAACGGTGGTCGCCCCTTCCCGGGGCTTGCAGTAGGACCGGAAATCCTGCAGTCCCAGCAGCTGGGAGGCCCCGTCATTCATCAGCCCGACGTCGAGCTCTTCCCGGTGCCACAGCGTGGAGGTCCTCCCCAGCGGGTCCCACAGGGCAGGACCGTCGGCAATCCGGTAACTGTACCGGCGCCAGAGTGCGGAAAACCGGGCATCAAAACCCTTGGGAGCGGCGGCAACCTTGTGGACTTCGATGGCGCCGGTGAGATCGCCGAGGCCACGGCTGAGGGAACCCCGGATCCGGCGGAGAAGCGCGACGGCGGGGTCCAGTTCCGCGCCGCGGTTCAGGCCAATCCATTCCGCCTCGGTGAGGTCGACGTGGACAACCTGACCGCGGGCGTGCACGCCGGCGTCGGTACGTCCGGCGACCGTGACCCTGACGGGCCGGCGGATGAGCATCGCGATGGCATCTTCGAGGGTCCCCTGGACGGTGCGCCGTCCGGGCTGCACGGCCCACCCGCTGAAGGGTCCTCCGTCGTACGCAAGATCCAGCCGGACACGCAGAAACCCGCTGCCCCCTCTCAAGGGGGCAGCGGGTTTCTGGTGGCTCATAGACTTAAGTCTATGCGAAGGAATCAGTGAATTACTTCGCGTCCTTTTCGGACTTGGTGGCTGCAGTCTCGACGACGTCAGCTTCCGGTGCTTCTTCGGTAGCTGCTGCTTCGGTCTCGACGACGTCAGCTTCCGGGGCCTCTTCAGTCTCGGCAGCTTCGGTCTCAACAACCGGGGCGGCTTCGGCCTTGTCGGCGTCCTTCTTGGCAGCGTCGCGCTGGGCGGCGGAGGTAGCCTCGGCTACCACTGCCTGCTTCGCGGAAACCGGCTCGAGAACCAGTTCGATGACAGCCATCGGAGCGTTGTCGCCCTTGCGGTTGCCGATCTTGGTGATGCGGGTGTAGCCACCGTTGCGGTTCTCCACTGCCTGGGCAATGTCGGTGAACAGCTCGTGGACGATGCCCTTGTCGCTGATCAAACCGAGTACACGGCGGCGGGAAGCCAGGTCGCCACGCTTGGCGAAGGTCACCAGGCGCTCGGCGTACGGCTTCAGTCGCTTGGCCTTGGTCACCGTGGTGGTGATCCGCTTGTGCTCGAACAGTGCGGCGGACAGGTTCGCGAGCATAAGACGCTCGTGAGCCGCTCCGCCTCCGAGGCGCGGACCCTTAGCGGGGGTAGGCATAATAGTTTCTCCTCATATGGAAGCCGTTGGGCTGCGCACACCATGGTGCATCCAGCCGGCAGGCCAAGATCTGTTTGTTAGAGTTCGTCGTCGCTGAAAGCGGCGTCGTCCTCTTCAATTGCTGCGGCGCGTGCTGCGAGGTCAAAACCGGGAGGCGAGTCCTTGAGGGACAGGCCCAGTTCAACCAGCTTTGCCTTGACCTCATCGATGGACTTCGCACCGAAGTTACGGATGTCCATGAGGTCGGCCTCGGAGCGGGCCACGAGTTCACCCACGGTGTGGATGCCCTCACGCTTGAGGCAGTTGTAGGAACGGACGGTGAGGTCCAGATCCTCGATCGGGAGAGCCATGTCCGCTGCCAGGGCAGCGTCCGTCGGCGACGGGCCAATCTCGATACCTTCAGCTGCGGTGTTCAGCTCGCGGGCAAGACCGAACAGTTCCACCAGGGTGGTGCCTGCCGAAGCAACGGCATCGCGCGGGGCGATGGCCTGCTTGGTCTCGACGTCGACAATGAGCTTGTCGAAGTCAGTGCGCTGCTCAACGCGGGTAGCTTCCACGCGGAAAGTAACCTTCAGGACCGGCGAGTAGATCGAGTCGACCGGAATGCGGCCGATCTCGGAGTCGCCGGACTTGTTCTGAGCTGCCGAAACGTAGCCGCGGCCGCGCTCGATGGTCAGTTCGAGTTCGAACTTGCCCTTCGAGTTCAGCGTGGCAATGTGCAGATCCGGGTTGTGGAATTCGACGCCGGCCGGCGGAGCGATGTCCGCGGCCGTGACGACTCCCGGGCCCTGCTTGCGCAGGTAAGCAACAACCGGCTCATCGTGCTCGGAGGAGACCGACAGGTTCTTGATGTTCAGGATGATCTCAGTGACATCTTCCTTGACACCCGGGACCGTGGTGAACTCGTGCAGCACGCCATCGATCCGGATGCTCGTGACAGAGGCACCGGGGATGGAGGAGAGCAGGGTACGGCGGAGGGAGTTTCCGAGGGTGTATCCGAAGCCGGGCTCCAACGGTTCAATGATGAAACGGGAGCGGTTGTCGGAGACGACCTCTTCGGAGAGGGTGGGGCGCTGTGCAATGAGCACTTAGGTTTCCTTTCGGCGAGCATCCGCTATATGACGCAACACAGGTGGTGGAAAGATCGGTCTGAGGACTTAACGCCGCCGGGCTTGCCCGGACCATTGAAGGTCCGGGCAAGCACCGGTGCGTTGGAAAGCCTTAGACGCGGCGGCGCTTCGGCGGACGGCAGCCGTTGTGGGCGCTGGGGGTTACATCCTGGATGGATCCAACTTCGAGGCCAGCAGCCTGCAGTGAACGGATTGCCGTTTCGCGTCCCGAGCCCGGGCCCTTGACGAATACGTCGACCTTGCGCATGCCGTGCTCCTGCGCACGCTTTGCGGCGGCTTCGGCGGCCATCTGGGCTGCGAACGGGGTGGACTTACGTGAGCCCTTGAAGCCAACCTCACCGGATGAAGCCCAGGAGATGACGGCACCGTTCGGATCCGTGATGGAAACGATGGTGTTGTTAAAGGTGCTCTTGATGTGCGCCTGGCCCAGCGCGATGTTCTTCTTGTCCTTCTTACGCGGCTTGCGAACCGCGCCACGAGTCTTCGGGGGCATTATTTCTCCTACAGAAAGTTATCGGGGGAAAGATCCGCTATTCCCTCATTTGCCGGAGCCCTGAAATCGCGCCAGCGATTTTAGGGCGCAAATGGGATTTAGCGGGTCTTCTTCTTGCCTGCGACGGTGCGCTTCGGGCCCTTGCGGGTACGTGCGTTCGTCTTCGTACGCTGACCGCGTACGGGCAGGCCCTTACGGTGGCGAATACCTTCGTAGCTGCCGATTTCAACCTTGCGGCGGATATCTGCTGCTACTTCGCGGCGAAGGTCACCCTCAACCTTGTAGTTGCCTTCAATGTAATCACGCAGCTGGACGAGCTCGGCGTCGGACAGGTCCTTGACCCGAACGTCCGCACTGATGCCGGTGGCAGCCAGGGTTTCGTGTGCACGGGTCTTGCCCACGCCGTAGATGTAAGTAAGCGCAATTTCCAACCGCTTTTCGCGGGGAATGTCTACGCCAGCGAGACGAGCCATAGAGGCAGTGCTCCTTGAATAAACCGGAGGTCGTAGGCAGTACACCCGCACGATCCGTGCGGCCCCAGCCTCCGACCGGGGGTTAGCTGTCCGGACTCGTTATAACTCAGTGTCCCAGATCAGCTTGTGCTGCCTTTTATTTACTTGCGTGGGTTAGCAACCCAGGATTTCCCGAAAGGGAAATTAGCCCTGGCGCTGCTTGTGGCGCGGGTTCTCGCAGATCACCATGACCCGGCCATTACGGCGGATCACTTTGCACTTTTCGCAGATCTGCTTGACGCTCGGCTTGACCTTCATGGCGTTCCTTTGCGTGTTGCAGTGGTCAGCTGGACCGGCTTTCGGCTGTTGCCTCGGCCGCCCAGTGTTTACTTGTAGCGGTAGACGATACGACCACGTGTCAGGTCGTACGGGCTCAGCTCCACCACTACCCGGTCCTCAGGGAGAATCCTGATGTAGTGCTGGCGCATCTTTCCTGAGATGTGTGCCAGAACGATGTGCTTGTTGGTGAGCTCAACGCGAAACATCGCATTAGGCAGCGCCTCAGTCACAACGCCCTCGATCTCAATGACCCCGTCCTTCTTGGCCATACCCTCCGCTAACTGTTGTTTGCCGCAGCCCTTCGGCTTGCACCGGAGATCACCGCGGACGTTTTTGATTGATTGGCTGATGCCTCCCGGCCACAAAAGGGCACAACAGGGCAGACAACCAACAGACAACATTACGGCATTCGGGCCTGAATGTTAAATCCAGCAATCGTAGCGCACTCAGGGCCGGTATGCACCAAAACGGCCAGCCGGTGTGCTCACAGCCTCGGCGCAAGCGATGCCGTCCAGGATGGCCAGACTCACGGCGTCGGCCGCCGCGCTCTGCAGCGTGATCAATCCCGACTGCCGCGCCGACTCGCTGCTGCGGTCCAGCGCGATTGCGCCCGTAGCGAGGCAGAAGACAGTGTCACCGTCGGCCAGGGTATGGCTGGGGTTCAACGCCCGGGCCAGGCCCGCGTGGGCTGCCGAGGCGGTGCGCTTGCACTCGGCTTTGTCGAGGAACGCGTTGGTGGCAACCACGACCAGGGTCGTGTTCAGCGGCAACGGCGGCTGATCCCAGGCGCCCGGGTTGCCGTCCCCGGCCCCCTTTCCCGCAGCAGTTGGTAGTCCGAGTGAGTTAACTACCGCCAGGGCGCCGACCACGACGCCGTTGTCCAGAGTGAGGGAGGCGGTTCCAACCCCGCCTTTGAACTGGCCCCGGCCAATTGCTGCGCCGGTGCCGGCGCCGGCGTTGCCGCGTTCGACGTCGTGGCCGTCCTCGCGGGCAGCGGCGTCCGCAGCGGCCGTATAGCCCATGGCGTCGTCCGGACGGGCAGTGAAGTCTCCGCCGCGGCCGAGGTCAAAGATCGCTGCCGCGGGCACGATTGGGACCACACCGCCCGGAACCGGAAAGCCCCTGCCGTTCTCCTCGCACCAGCGCTGGGTGCCGTGGGCCGCGGCGAGACCGAAAGCGCTCCCCCCGGCAAGCACGACGGCGTCGACCGTGCGGGTCAGTGTCGTCGGGTCGAGGGCGTCGGTCTCATGGGTTCCGGGGCCGCCGCCCCGGACATCAACCGAACCCACCGTCCCACCCGGCGGCAACACCACCGTTACCCCGCTGAGCCAGCCCGCGCCCGTCCTGCCGGCATGGCCCACCCGGATACCCGGCACATCCGTTATCGAAGTCATGAAGCCATTCTGCCCCCGCGTGCGCGCCCACCGCCCGCCGACGGGATAAAGTGCGCCGGAAGAATCGCACCGGAGAATCTGCAGTCATGCCGGACCTTATGCAATACTGCAGGCAACACAGAGTTAACGGGCGACGAAGCCTTGGACAACAACGTTCTTCTGGGGTCTTGTGCGGGGTTCAGCCCACCAACCATGTGGTGAAGTGATAGCTAGGTATCCCCGCCCACCCGTCTGCTTCCGGCAGGCACGGACCCGTTAGAGACCTGAATGACCCGACAATTAACTGACCGCCCCCGCGCCTCAACCAAAGCCCCACCGGCTGCAGCACCGCGTGCCCGCTGGTCGTCGAGAACGCGCAGGGACTTCTTCGTCTTCCTGGCGCTGGCCTTGCCCAACCTCCTGCTCATCGCGGTGTTCACGTATCTCCCGCTCTTCAACAACATTTACTACTCCACCCTGGATTGGACGCTGGGCTCCGCCTCGGCAACGGTGGTGGGTCTGGACAACTACGTCACCTTCTTCACCAGCTCGGACGCCACCAAGGTGCTGGGCACCACGGCGGTGTTCACGCTCATCACCGTGGGCGGTTCGATGGTCCTCGGCCTGTTGGTGGCGCTCGCGCTGAATTCCAAAATCCGGGGCACTACTTTTGCGCGCTCAGCTGTGTTCGCCCCGTACGTGCTCAGCGGTGTCGGCGTCGGGCTCGTCTGGTTGTTTATCTTCGATCCCGGCTACGGGGTCCTGGCCTGGTTGCTGCGCGGGCTTGGCCAGCAGAGTCCCCAGTGGATCAACGATCCACAGCTGTCCTTGGTCATGGTCATCATCGTTTACATCTGGAAGAACCTGGGCTACTGCGCCGTCGTCTACCTGGCCGGACTGCAGTCGCTCCCGCAGGATGTAATGGAGGCCGCGTCGCTGGACGGCGCCAACGGGTTCAGGCGCTTCATCAGCATGGCACTGCCGCTGCTCTCCCCCACCACGTTCTTCCTGCTCATCACCACCATGCTGAGCTCGCTGCAGGCCTTCGACCTCATCCGGATCATGACGCCGCTGGGCAATGGCACCAGCACCCTGATCTACGAAGCCTATTTGCAGGCCTTCGGCGCCTTTAACCGGGCCGGGTATTCGGCTTCCATCTCCGTGGTCCTGTTCGCCATCCTGCTCATCATCACCGTGCTGCAGCTGCGGTTCGTCGAACGGAAGGTGCACTACTCGTGAGCCTGAACTCCCCGGTCAATCCCGACCCCGCCGCCAACGCCGGACCCGCCATCGCACCTGATGCCGGTGCCGACATTCCACGGCAACGCCATGGCCCGTTTTCCCGGGCCAACTTGGCCCAGACGATTGTGGGCGGCTATCTTCCCTTGCTCCTCACCACCTTGGTGGTCTTCTTACCCCTGCTGTGGATGGTCCTCAGCTCGTTCAAACAGCCGGGGGAAATTATCACCATGGACTTGAAGCTCCTGCCGGAGAGCGTGAACCTGGAGAACTACAACGTCGCCATGACCACGGTGCCGTTCGCCCAGTTCTTCATGAACAGCCTGATCGTCACCAGCGTGGGCGCCACAGTCAAGGTTTTCCTGGCCATCATGACCGCGTACGCCCTGGTGTTCGTCCGCTTCCCGTACAAGAACGTCATTTTCGTGCTGATCCTCGTGGCCCTGATGGTTCCGCCGCAGGTATCCATCCTGCCCAACTACATCCTGATTGCCGGGATGGGGGGCAAGAACACCCTCTGGGGGATCATTCTCCCGGGCCTTGGCACCGCCTTCGGCACGTTCCTGCTACGCCAGCACTTCCTGACGCTGCCGGCCTCCATCCTGGAATCGGCGGAGATCGACGGCGCCGGACACTGGCGCCGTCTCTGGAAGATCGTCGCTCCGGTGTCCGGTCCGTCGATCGCCACAGTGGCCTTGGTCGTCGTCGTGAGTGAATGGAACGACTACATCTGGCCGCTCATTATTACCGACCGCCCCGAAACGATGACTCTTCCGGTAGGCCTGACGCTGCTGCAGAACTCCGAGGGCAACGGCTCCGGCTGGGGCATCCTGATGGCTGGTGCGGTCCTGGTGATCGTGCCCATCCTGTTGGTCTTCGCCGCGCTGCAGCGCTACATCGTGGCAGGCCTGACTCAGGGCAGCGTCACCGGGTGACGCCGCCCCTGAATGTCACCCCCAGCACAGTCAGCTTCACCAACAAGTCAGCATCATCGAGAGGATCCACCATGGCGTTTAACTTGGACCGCAGGCATTTCCTGGGACTGGCCGGTGCCGGGGCAGGCGCAGCAGCGCTCTCTGCCTGCGGAGGCCCATCCACTTCCGGGAGCGCCGCCGCAACCACGGCCGCGGACATCGACTTCAACGGCGTCAAGCCCGCTGCTTCCTTTGATTTCTGGTCCAACCACCCGGGCAAGTCCCAGGACGTGGAAAAGGCGATCATCGAGAAGTTTCAGGCCAAATTCCCCGAGATCAAGGTAAACCTGGTCACCGCCGGGGCCAACTATGAGGAAATCGCCCAGAAATTCCAGACCTCACAGGCCGCAAAATCAGGCCTGCCGGGTCTGGTAGTCCTCTCCGATGTCTGGTGGTTCCGGTATTACTCCAACGGCAACATCATCGCTTTGGACAGCCTCGTAAAGCAGCTGGACATCAAGCTGGATGACTTCCAGACGTCCCTTGTAGCCGACTACCAGTACGAGGACAAGCAGTGGGCCCTCCCCTACGGCCGCTCCACGCCGCTGTTCTACTACAACAAGGATCATTTCAAAGCCGCCGGGCTGCCGGACCGCGCCCCCAAGACGTGGCAGGAGTTCGGCGAATGGGCACCCAAGCTCATGGCCAGTTCGGGTGCCCAGTACGCCTACATTTACCCGGCGCTGGCCGGATACGCGGGCTGGACGCTGCAGAACAACCTCTGGGGCTGGGGCGGCAGCTGGTCCAATGAGTGGACCATGAACTGCGATTCGGCGGAATCGGTGGCGGCCCTGCAGTGGGCACAGGACTCCATCTTCAAGGACAAGTGGGCCGGCGTGTCCTCGAAGGAAGCCGCCGACGACTTCGCCGCTGGCATCACGTCCTCGACAATCTCCTCGACCGGGTCACTGCTGGGCGTGCTGAAGTCCGCCAAATTCAACGTGGGGGTCGGTTACTTGCCGGGCGGGCCGAAGAGCGAAAGCCCGGTCTGCCCCACCGGCGGCGCAGGCCTGGGCATTCCCAGCGGCGTCAGCAAGGAGGTCCAGCTCGCGGCGGCGACATTCCTGAAGTTCATGACCGAACCCGAAAACACGGCGGAATTCTCTGCAGCGACCGGCTACATGCCGGTCCGCAAGTCCTCGGATATGACGGCTGTGCTGGCCGCCACCCCGCAGATCAAGACCGCCATGGACCAGCTTGCGGTCACCAGGGTGCAGGACAACGCCCGCGTGTTCCTGCCCGGCGCGGACCAGGAGATGGCCAAGTCGGCCGCGGCCATCCTCACCCAGCAAGGCGACGTTAAGGCCACTATGACAGCACTTAAGACGACGCTGGAGGGGATCTATACCAAGGACGTAAAGCCGAAGCTCAAGAGCTGACGCTGCTCGAACTCCCTTCCGGTACGACGAATCCCTGGCGTGGCTGGTATTCCAGCACCGCCAGGGATTCGTCGTATCCCAGGCGAAGATCCGTATCGTCCTCTTAGGTTCCCGCCGCGGGGTGCGGGTCAGGGGATCGGGACGGGCACGACGCCGAGGGGCGCCAGCTTTGCGGCTCCCCCGTCGGGCGCTGAGAGCACCCAGATGCCCTTCTCGTGGACAGCCACGGAGTGCTCCCACTGGCAGGACCGTTTGCCGTCCGTGGTGACGACTGTCCAGTCGTCCTCCAGAACGGCCGTATCGATGCTGCCGCGGACCAGCATGGGTTCGATGGCCAGGCACAGACCCGGGCGGATCTTCGGCCCCCGGTGGTTGGTGCGATAGTTGGGTACGTCCGGGGCCATGTGCATCGCGGAGCCGATGCCGTGGCCCACGTAGTCCTCCAGGATGCCCAGCGATTTGCCGGGCACGGAGGTGACATAGTCATCCACGGCGTTCCCGATGTCGCCCACGAACTTGCCGGCGGCCAGGGCGGCAATCCCGTGCCACATGGCAGCCTCGGTGACGTCGGAAAGCCGCTGGTCTTCCGGGTCTGCGGTTCCGACGATTACGGTGCGGGCGGAGTCCGAGTGCCAGCCGTCCAGGATGGCGCCGCCGTCGATGGAAAGGATGTCTCCGTCCTGCAGGACGCGTCGACCCGGGATGCCGTGCACCACTTCCTCGTTGACCGAGGTGCAGATGGTGGCAGGGAAACCGTGGTAGCCCAGGAAATTGGACGTGGCGCCGGCAGCCTGGAGGACCGCCGCGAACACGGCGTCGAGGTCCTTGGTGGTCTTCCCCGGGACGGCGGCCGCGACTGCGGCGTCGAGGGCCCGGCTCAGGACGAGTCCGGCAGCGTGCATGGACCGCATTTGAGCGTTGGTTTTGTATTCGATGCGTGGCTGGCCGAATGCCATCCGCGGTTTCCTTTCACTGGGGCTGTGCCGCCTGGGGAGACGGACGGCTAAATGGCTGAGGCTCCTCCCGGTCGTCCGGGAGGAGCCTCGAGTCTCACGGGCCGATCAGGCCAACTGGGCCTCTTTGATGGCCTGCATGACGCGGTCGGTGACCTCGTCCATGCCGCCAATGCCGTCCACACGGGTCAGGATGCCGCGGTCGGCGTACTTGGCCACCACAGCCTCGGTCTGTCCGTGGTACAGGTCCAGGCGGTGACGGATGACGGCTTCGTTGTCGTCGGTGCGCCCGGTTTCCTTGGCACGGCCCAGCAGGCGGGTGACGAGTTCCTCGTCGTCGGCCGTGAGCTGCAGGACGACGTCGAGCAACTGGCCCCCGTCGGCGAGGATCCCGTCGAGGTAATCAACCTGCGCGGTGGTGCGCGGGTAGCCGTCGAGGAGGAAGCCGTTATCGACGTCATCCTCACCCAGACGGTCACGGACCATCTTGTTGGTCACGCTGTCCGGGACGAAGTCGCCCGCGTCCATGTACTTTTTGGCTTCGATGCCGAGCGGCGTCTCACCCTTGACGTTGGCGCGGAAGATGTCGCCTGTGGAGATCGCAATAACGCCGAGGCGCTCTGAAATGCGTTCCGCCTGCGTTCCCTTGCCGGACCCGGGAGGTCCGATAATCAACATTCTCGTCATCGCAAAAGCCCTTCGTAGTGACGCTGCTGTAGCTGCGCATCAATCTGCTTGACGGTCTCCAAACCTACGCCCACCATGATCAGGATCGAAGTGCCACCAAACGGGAAGTTCTGGTTGGCATTGATCAGGACCAGGGCGACCAGCGGGATCAGTGCCACAAACGCCAGGTAAATGGCACCGGGAAGCGTGATCCTTGAAAGCACGTACTGCAGGTAGTCTGCGGTCGGCTTGCCGGCACGGATACCCGGAATGAAGCCGCCGTACTTCTTCATGTTCTCAGATACTTCTTCAGGGTTGAAAGTGATCGCAACATAGAAGTACGTGAAGAACACAATCATGACGAAGTAGAGCAGCATGTAGATCGGGTGGTCGCCGCGGACCAGGTTGTTGTTGATCCACTCCACCCACGGGGCGACAGGCTCGCCGGGCTTGGGCTGGTTGAACTGCGAGATCAGTCCCGGCAGGTACAGCATCGAGGACGCGAAGATGACGGGTACGACGCCGGCCATGTTCACCTTGATGGGGATGTACGTGCTGGTGCCGCCCACGGTGCGCCGGCCAATCATGCGCTTGGCGTACTGCACCGGGATGCGGCGCTGGGATTGTTCCACGAAGACCACCGCGGCCACGGTCAGCAGGCCGATCACCAGCACCAGGAAGAACGTGCCGGGGCCCTTGGAGGTCCAAATGGCGCCGAGCGAGCCGGGAAAGCTGGAAACGATCGAGGTGAAAATGAGCAGCGACATGCCGTTGCCCACGCCCTTTTCGGTTACGAGCTCACCCATCCACATGATGAGGCCGGTTCCGGCCGTCAGCGTGATGATGATCAGGATGGTCGTGATGATGGAGGTGTCCGGGATGATCGGGAGCTGGCAGTTCGGCAGCAACTGGCCGGAGCGGGCCAGGGACACCAGCGTCGTGGCGTTCAGCAGGCCCAGGGCGATAGTGAGATACCGCGTGTACTGCGTCAGCTTCGACTGGCCCGAGGCGCCTTCCTCGTAGAGCATCTGGAACCGGGGAATGACCACCCGGAGCAGCTGGACGATGATGCTCGCCGTGATGTACGGCATGATGCCCAGGGCGAAGACGGACACCTGGAGCAGTGCACCGCCGCTGAACAGGTTGACGAGCTGGTAAATACCGCCCGAGGTCTGACCGTTCTGCAAGCATTGCTGGACATTCTGGTAGCTCACACCAGGCGAGGGGATGAACGCACCCAAGCGGAAGATTGTGATGATTCCCAGCGTGAACAACAACTTGCGTCGCAGATCAGGCGTGCGAAAGGCCCGGCCAAATGCGCTAAGCAAGCGTCCTCCTGAGTAATAAGTAAAGTTGTGTGAGGTAGGTCAAATAAACCCAACAACCGAGTCTAACGGGTGGACGCGCCCTGCGAACAATCGCCGGGCCCGGAAAACAGAAAAACTCCCGGTACCCGGGGCCGGAGCCCCGGGTACCGGGAGTTTACGCAACGGGCAACTGCCCCGCCGCCCCGTTAGAGGGCGGTGGTGGTTCCGCCTGCTGCAGCAATCTTCTCTGCGGCGCTGGCCGAGAATGCGTGGACCGTGACATCAACCTTGACGGTGATGTCGCCGGTGCCCAGCACCTTGACGGGCTGGTTCTTGCGAACGGCACCCTTTTCGACCAGGTTCTCCACGGTGACTGCGCCACCTTCCGGGAACAGCTCATTGAGCTTGTCCAGGTTTACAACCTGGTACTCGACCCGGAACGGGTTCTTGAAGCCGCGCAGCTTCGGCAGGCGCATGTGCAGCGGCAGCTGGCCGCCGGCAAAGCCAGCCTTGATCTGGTAGCGGGCCTTCGTACCCTTGGTACCGCGACCGGCAGTCTTACCCTTGGAACCTTCACCACGACCAACACGGGTCTTGGCGGTTTTGGCACCCGGGGCGGGACGCAGGTGGTGAACCTTCAGTGCGTTCTGCTTCTCAGCAGCGGCGCCCTGTGCCTTTTCGGCGGTGTTCTTCTCTGCCATTTACTTCGCCTCCTCTACCTTTACCAGGTGCGGAACCGTGTTGAGCATTCCAACGGTCACGGCGTCGGCGGTGCGGACAACAGTGTGCCCGATCCGCTTCAGGCCGAGGGACCGCAGGGTGTCGCGCTGGTTCTGCTTGCCGCCAATGGCGGACCTGATCTGAGTGATCTCCAACTGAGCGTCAGAGATAAGCACGTTCTTAGCCATGACTCAGACACCTGCCTTCTGGTTCAAAAGCGCTTTCACCATTGCCGGCGGAGCGATCTCGTCGAGCGGGAGGCCGCGGCGTGCTGCCACTGCTGCCGGCTCTTCGAGGCGCTTCAGCGCGTCAACAGTCGCGTGCACGATGTTGATGGCGTTGGAAGATCCGAGCGACTTGGAGAGGATGTCGTGGATGCCCACGCACTCCAGTACTGCGCGGACCGGACCACCGGCGATAACACCGGTACCGGCGGAAGCCGGACGCAGCATGACGACGCCTGCGGCGGCCTCACCCTGTACGCGGTGCGGGATGGTGCTGCCAATGCGGGGAACGCGGAAGAAGGACTTCTTGGCTTCTTCGACGCCCTTCGCGATGGCGGCAGGAACTTCCTTAGCCTTGCCGTAGCCGACGCCGACCATACCGTTGCCGTCACCGACGACGACGAGGGCGGTGAAGCTGAAGCGACGACCACCCTTGACGACCTTGGAAACACGGTTGATGGTTACGACGCGCTCTACGAACTGGCTCTTTTCGGCTTCGCGGCCACCATCGCGGCCACCACGGCCGCCACGGTCGCCACGGCCCTGGCCGCGGTCGCCACGCTCGCCACGACGAGCGCCACCACGGGCACTGTCAGTGGTAGCAGGCGCAGCGGTCTCAGTTGCCGGAGCAGCTACAGCTTCAGTCACCTGGTTGTCCTTTTCGTTATTTTCGGTCACAGTGCCAGCCCACCTTCACGTGCGCCGTCAGCGACGGCGGCGATCCGGCCGTGGTACTTGTTACCACCGCGGTCGAAGACAACTGCTTCGATACCGGCAGCCTTGGCACGCCCGGCGACGAGCTCGCCAACGCGCTTGGCCTTGGCAGTCTTGTCACCGTCGAATGCACGAAGGTCGGCTTCCAGAGTGGAGGCGCTCGCTACGGTCAGGCCCTTGCTGTCATCGACAACCTGGACGAATACGTGGCGTGCGGAGCGGTTGACGACCAGACGAGGACGTACAGCCGTTCCGGAGATGCGCTTGCGGATACGAAGCTGGCGGCGGCTGCGCTGGGCAGACTTGCTCTTGTTCGTACGCTTCTTGTTAATTGCGATCGCCATGGTTACTTACCAGCCTTTCCGACCTTGCGGCGGATGACTTCGCCTGCGTAACGGATGCCCTTGCCCTTGTAGGGGTCCGGCTTCCGCAGCTTGCGAATGTTGGCAGCAACCTCGCCGACCTGCTGCTTGGAGATGCCTGAAACAGAGAGCTTGGTCGGGGTCTCTACTGCAAAGGTGATGCCGTTCGGTGCCGTGATGTTAACCGGGTGGCTGTAGCCCAGAGCGAACTCCAGGTCAGTGCCCCGTGCCTGAACGCGGTAACCGGTACCGACGATTTCAAGCTTCTTCTCGTAGCCTGCGGTGACACCCTGGATCATGTTGGCGATCAGGGTGCGGGTCAGGCCGTGCAGCGAACGTGAGGCGCGCTCATCGTTCGGGCGGGCGACAGTCAGGGTGCCATCTTCCAGGGAAACCTCGATCGGGCTGGGCACAGTGTGGCTCAGCTCGCCTTTGGAACCCTTGACGCTGACGACAGAGCCGTCAACCTTGACCTCAACGCCGGCAGGAACGGTGATGGGGAGACGTCCAATACGTGACATTATTCTCTTCCTTTCCCGTTACCAGACGTAAGCGAGGACTTCGCCGCCCACGCCCTTCTTGCCGGCCTGCTTGTCAGTCAAGAGGCCGGAAGAGGTGGACAGGATTGCGACACCCAGGCCACCGAGCACGTGCGGCAGGTTGGTGGACTTTGCGTAAACGCGCAGTCCCGGCTTGGAAATACGACGAACGCCAGCGATTGAACGCTCGCGGTTCGGACCGAACTTGAGCTCGAGGGTCAGCTTCTTGCCAACCTCAGCGTCTTCTTCTTTCCAGGAGGCAATGTAACCTTCAGCCTTCAGGATGTCGGCAACGCGTGCCTTGAGCTTGCTGTACGGCATAGACACTGATTCGTGGTATGCCGAGTTTGCATTGCGCAGACGCGTAAGCATGTCTGCGACGGGATCTGTCATTGTCATGGTGGGCTCGTGCCCTTCCTCATAACGGTTTCCGCCGTGCAGGTTCTCCGAACAAAGTTCGGTACCGGCGCGGGCGGACCTTTTACGTAGCTAGATTAATCTTCGGTCTTGAACGGGAAGCCAAGCGCCTTGAGCAGCGCGCGGCCTTCGTCGTCGGTCTTGGCAGTGGTCACGACGGTGATGTCCATGCCGCGGACGCGGTCGATGGAATCCTGGTCGATCTCGTGGAACATAACCTGCTCGGTCAGACCGAAGGTGTAGTTGCCGTTGCCGTCGAACTGCTTGCCGCTGAGGCCCCGGAAGTCACGGATACGCGGCAGAGCCAGCGTGACCAGACGGTCCAGGAATTCCCACATGCGGTCCCCACGCAGAGTTGCGTGTGCACCGATCGGCATGCCTTCGCGCAGCTTGAACTGTGCGATCGACTTGCGGGCCTTGGTTACCTGCGGCTTCTGGCCGGTGATCAGGGTCAGATCGCGGACAGCGCCGTCGATCAGCTTGGAGTCCTTGGCGGCATCTCCAACACCCATGTTCACAACGACCTTCACCAGGCGGGGAACCTGGTTGACGTTCTCGTACTTGAATTCCTCAACGAGCGTGCTCTTGATGGAATCCGCGTACTTGGTCTTCAGACGAGGAACGATCTTGCTTGCCGGAGTCTCGAGAGTCTCAGTCATTAGATGTCCTTCCCTGAGCTCTTGGCCACGCGGACACGCACTTCGCGCTTCACGCCATCGCGCTCAACGGTCTCGGTGCGGAAACCGACGCGGGTGGGCTTCTTGGTGGACGGGTCAACCAGAGCCACGTTGGAGATGTGGACCGAAGCCTCGACGACTTCAATACCACCGGTCTTGGTGCCGCGCTGCGACTGACCGACCTTGGTGTGCTTGGTTACGCGGTTGATGCCTTCGACCAGCACGCGGTTGGTCTCGGGAAAGACGCGCAGAACCTTGCCCTGCTTGCCCTTGTCGCCGCCGCGCTCAGCCTTGGCGCCAGTGATGACCTGAACCAGGTCGCCCTTTTTGATTTTCGCCATGGACTAAAGCACCTCCGGAGCCAGAGAAACGATCTTCATGAACTTCTTATCGCGAAGTTCACGACCAACCGGTCCGAAGATGCGGGTACCGCGGGGGTCACCGTCAGCCTTCAGGATCACAGCTGCGTTCTCGTCAAACTTGATGTAGGAACCATCCGCACGGCGGCGTTCCTTCTTGGTACGGACGATGACAGCCTTGACGACGTCGCCCTTCTTTACGTTGCCGCCCGGAATTGCGTCCTTGACGGTAGCGACGATGACGTCGCCAATGCCTGCGTAGCGACGGCCAGATCCACCGAGAACGCGAATGGTAAGGATTTCCTTAGCACCCGTGTTGTCGGCGACCTTGAGTCGCGACTCCTGCTGAATCACTATTTACTCCTTGCGTCGCGCGGGTTCTCAGACCGAAAGTCTTCCTACGGAATGAGCCTTGCGGAACGGTTGATCGGGGTGTCTCTTGACCTGCCTGGATTTTGCCAGACCAGGCCTAAACGCCCGTGCCAAAAACATTTGCTTCCCAGGCGGATTCCGACGGATCGGGGCGCAAGGGGGCACTATGCCGTGGCACGCTTGTTTACGAGGTTAATGACGGCGCACAGAGGGCGCCATACAAACTCAAAATCTTACCACGTATAGGCCGCCAGTCAGAATCGGGCACTACCACGGACGACGGCGTTCTGCACGGCAAGCTTTCGGCCCGCCGGCCGCCGCGCTCCCCGCAAACCCGGCCGCCGACGTCGTCCGCCCGCCTGAAAGTTGCCGTGCGCGACGTGCCCTTCGGAACCGGCCCGCGCAAGCACAAGAAAACCCCCGTTCCCAAAGGGAACGGGGGTTTCGTGGCAGCGAGGCTGCAGGTGTTACTTGGCCTTCTCGAGGATCTCCACCAGACGCCACCGCTTGGTGGCGGAGAGCGGGCGGGTCTCGGCGAGCAGAACGAGGTCGCCGATGCCGGCGCTGTTCTCTTCGTCGTGAGCCTTGATCTTCGTGTTGCGGCGAAGCACCTTGCCGTAGAGGGCGTGCTTTACGCGGTCCTCGACCTGGACAGTGATGGTCTTTTCCATCTTGTCCGAGACGACATAGCCGCGCTTCGTCTTACGGTAACCGCGCTCGTCAGCCTTGGCTGCAGCGGAAACAGTTTCCGTCACGTTCTCGTCCTTTTCACTCACTTGGCATCCTCCTCGGTCTCAACCTTTTCAGCTTTGTCGGCCTTCTTGGTTGCAGCCTTCTTGGACTTCTTCTCTTCCTTGGCTTCCACAACCGGTGCGGCAACCTCGGCACGAATGCCCAGCTCGCGCTCACGCAGAACGGTGTAGATGCGGGCGATGTCCTTCTTTACCGCGCGCAGCCGGCCGTGGTTCTCCAGCTGGCCGGTGGCGGACTGGAAACGCAGGTTGAACAGCTCTTCCTTGGCCTTACGGAGTTCCTCAACGAGTCGCTCGTTGTCGAAACCGTCCAGCTGTGCGGATGCAAGTTCCTTGGATCCTACTGACATTTCTATTCACCACCTTCGCGACGCAGAATGCGTGCTTTCAACGGGAGCTTGTGGATCGCCAGGCGCAGTGCCTCACGAGCGACAGATTCCTCGACACCGGAGATCTCGAAGAGAACCCGGCCCGGCTTGACGTTTGAAACCCACCATTCCGGAGAACCCTTACCGGAACCCATGCGGGTTTCGGCCGGCTTCTTCGTCAGCGGACGGTCCGGGTAGATGTTGATCCAGACCTTGCCGCCACGCTTGATGTGGCGGGTCATCGCGATACGGGCAGACTCGATCTGACGGTTGGTGACGTATGCCGGGCTCAAAGCCTGGATACCCCACTCACCGAAGGAGACCTTGGTGCCGCCCGTAGCAGCGCCGGAACGACCCGGGTGGTGCTGCTTACGGTGCTTGACTCGACGTGGGATAAGCATTTAAGCCTGTCCTCCTTCTGCAGCAGCAGGTGCTGCCTCAGTTGCCGGAGCTTCAGCAGCAACAGGTGCAGCCTCGGCCGGGCGGTCGTTACGACGACGGCGGTCACCACGGTCAGCGCCACCCGGGCGGCCCGGGCGGTCGCTGGCACCACGGCCGCGGGACGGAGCAGCAGCAGCCTGCTGAGCCAGTTCCTTGGCGGTGACGTCACCCTTGTAGATCCAGACCTTCACGCCGATGCGGCCGAAGGTGGTCTTGGCTTCGTAGAAGCCGTAGTCGATGTTCGCGCGGAGGGTGTGCAGGGGCACACGGCCTTCGCGGTAGAACTCCGAGCGGGACATTTCTGCGCCGCCCAGTCGACCCGAGCAAGCGATGCGGATGCCCTTGGCACCTGCACGCTGTGCGGACTGCATGGCCTTCTTCATCGCGCGGCGGAAAGCCACGCGGGAAGTCAGCTGCTCAGCAACGCCCTGGGCAACAAGCTGAGCTTCCATCTCGGGGTTCTTGACCTCGAGGATGTTCAGCTGAACCTGCTTGCCCGTGAGCTTTTCGAGCTCGCCGCGGATGCGGTCTGCTTCTGCGCCGCGGCGGCCGATGACGATGCCCGGACGTGCGGTGTGGATATCCACACGGACACGGTCGCGGGTGCGTTCGATTTCAACCTTGGCGATACCGGCACGCTCCATGCCCGTGGACATGAGCTGGCGGATGCGGATGTCTTCGCGAACGAAGTCCTTGTACCGCTGGCCGGCCTTGGTGCTGTCAGCAAACCAGTGCGATACGTGATCGGTGGTGATGCCGAGTCGGAACCCGTGCGGGTTAACTTTCTGTCCCACTTAGCGAGCCTCCTCTTTCTCCGGGGTAGCGACTACCACGGTGATGTGGCTCGTGCGCTTCTTGATTTGAAATGCACGACCCTGGGCTCGCGGCTGGAACCGCTTCATGGTCGGGCCTTCATCAACAAACGCTTCGCTGATGATGAGGTCACCTTCGTCAAACGCCACGCCGTCGCGGTCCGCGAGGACCCGGGCGTTGGAGATTGCCGACTGAACTACCTTGAATACCGGCTCTGAAGCTGCCTGTGGGGCAAACTTCAGAATTGCCAGAGCCTCATTCGCTTGCTTACCACGAACAAGGTTGACGACGCGCCGGGCCTTCATAGGCGTTACGCGGATGTGACGCGCAATTGCCTTGGCTTCCATTGCTTTCCTTCTCTCGTCTTTGACGTAAGTGCAGGCGCCTAGCGGCGCTTGCCCTTACGGTCGTCCTTGACATGGCCGCGGAATGTCCGCGTGGGAGCGAATTCGCCGAGCTTGTGCCCGACCATCGACTCAGTGACAAACACCGGAATGTGCTTGCGTCCGTCGTGTACGGCGATCGTGTGGCCGAGCATGTCGGGGACGATCATCGAACGGCGGGACCAGGTCTTGATGACGTTCTTGGTGCCCTTTTCGTTTTCCCTGGCTACCTTTACAAAGAGGTGCTGGTCAACGAAAGGACCTTTTTTCAGGCTGCGTGGCATGTGTCCAGGCTCCTATCGCTTGTTCTTGCCAGTACGACGGCGACGAACAATAAGCTTGTCGCTCTCTTTGTTGGGACGGCGGGTGCGGCCTTCGCGCTTGCCGTTCGGGTTGACGGGGTGACGTCCACCGGACGTCTTACCCTCGCCACCACCGTGGGGGTGGTCAACCGGGTTCATGGCGACACCGCGGACGGTCGGGCGAACGCCCTTCCAGCGCATACGGCCGGCCTTACCCCAGTTGATGTTCGACTGCTCGGCGTTGCCGACCTCGCCGACGGTTGCGCGGCAGCGCACGTCAACGTTGCGGATTTCGCCGGAAGGCAGCCGCAGCTGGGCGAAGCGGCCTTCCTTTGCAACGAGCTGGATCGACGCGCCGGCGGAGCGGCCCATCTTGGCGCCGCCGCCCGGACGCAGTTCAACTGCGTGGATTACGGTACCGACCGGGATGTTGCGCAGCGGGAGGTTGTTGCCGGGCTTGATATCAGCCTCGGCACCTGCCTCTACGGTGTCACCCTGGGACAGCTTGTTCGGGGCGATGATGTAACGCTTGGTGCCATCAACGTAGTGGAGGAGCGCGATGCGAGCCGTGCGGTTCGGATCGTACTCGATTTCGGCAACGCGGGCGTTGACGCCGTCTTTGTCGTGGCGACGGAAGTCGATCAGACGGTACTGGCGCTTGTGGCCACCACCCTTGTGACGGGTCGTGATCTTACCGGTGTTGTTACGGCCACCCTTTTTCGGGAGGGGACGTACCAACGACTTTTCCGGCGTCGACCGCGTGATTTCAGTGAAGTCCGCTACGCTCGAGCCGCGACGGCCCGGGGTAGTCGGCTTGTATTTACGGATTCCCATAATTTATTTCCTCGTTAAAGTGGTCTCCGCTACGAGAGCGGACCGCCGAAGATGTCGATTGTGCCTTCTTTGAGGCTCACAATTGCACGCTTGGTGTTCTTGCGGGTACCCCATCCGAATTTGGTCCGCTTGCGCTTACCTGCACGGTTGATGGTGTTGATCGAATCGACCTTGACCTTGAAGATTTTCTCCACGGCCAGCTTGATCTCGGTCTTGTTCGAGCGGGGGTCCACCAGGAAGGTGTACTTACCCTCATCGATCAAGCCGTAGCTCTTTTCCGAAACGACGGGTGCAAGCACGACGTCGCGCGGGTCCTTTAGGGTGGCTGCACTCACTTGGCATCCTCCTCGTTCTTTGCCACTGCCTTGGAAGCGACGAATGCTTCATAAGCAGCCTTGGTGAAGACAACGTCATCGGAAACGAGAACGTCGTAGGTATTCAGCTGGTCTGCGTACAGAACGTGAACATCCGTGAGGTTGCGCACGGAGAGTGCGGCAACATCGTTGGCGCGCTCGATGACAACGAGCAGGTTCTTGCGCTCGGAGACACCTCGCAGGGTTGCCTGTGCGGCGCTGGAGGACGGCTTGGTGCCGGGAACCAGTTCAGCAACGACGTGGATGCGGCCGTTACGGGCGCGGTCAGAGAGGGCGCCGCGCAGTGCAGCAGCAATCATCTTCTTGGGGGTGCGCTGGCTGTAGTCACGCGGCGTGGGGCCGTGGACAACGCCACCACCGGTCATGTGAGGAGCACGGATCGAACCCTGACGGGCGCGGCCGGTGCCCTTCTGCTTGAACGGCTTGCGACCTGCACCGGAAACCTCGGCGCGGGTCTTGGTCTTGTGGGTACCCTGGCGAGCAGCAGCGAGCTGGGCAACGACGACCTGGTGCAACAGCGGCACGTTGGTCTGTACGTCGAAGATCTCTGCGGGCAGGTCAACCTTGACAGTGCTAGTCATTGAACTAGGCTCCCTTCACGGCGGTGCGTACGAGTACGACCTGGCCGCGGGCGCCGGGGACGGCACCCTTGATCAGGAGCAGCGACTTCTCGACGTCAACCGCGTGGACCGTGAGGTTCAGCGTGGTGTGACGAACGGCGCCCATGCGGCCGGCCATTTTCATGCCCTTGAAGACGCGGCTCGGGGTGGATGCGCCACCGATGGAACCGGGCTTACGGTGGTTCTTGTGTGCACCGTGGGAAGCTCCAACACCGTGGAAGCCGTGACGCTTCATAACACCGGCGAAGCCCTTACCCTTGGTGGTGCCAACGACGTCGATCTTCTGGCCGGCTTCGAAGAGCTCTACAGAGAGCTCCTGGCCCAGCTCGTAAGAGTCAGCATCTGCGGTGCGCAGTTCGACGACGTGGCGGCGAGGCGTGACGCCTGCCTTGTCAAAGTGACCAGCCAGCGGCTTGGTGACCTTGCGGGGATCGATCTGGCCGTAGCCGATCTGAACGGCGACATAGCCATCAGTGTCTGCATTGCGCAGCTGCGTGATGACGTTTGAGTCAGCCTGGACCACAGTGACGGGGATGAGCTTGTTGTTCTCGTCCCAGACCTGGGTCATGCCGAGCTTCGTGCCCAGCAGGCCCTTTACGTTACGGGTTGCGGTCATAGTCTCTCAGCACCTCCCTACAGCTTGATTTCGATGTTCACGTCGGCCGGCAGGTCGAGACGCATGAGCGAATCAACAGCCTTGGGCGTGGGATCGATGATGTCGATAAGACGCTTGTGCGTGCGCATTTCAAAGTGCTCGCGGCTGTCCTTGTACTTGTGCGGAGAGCGGATGACGCAGTAGATGTTCTTCTCCGTCGGCAGCGGCACAGGGCCAACTACCGTGGCGCCTGCGCGCGTGACCGTCTCAACGATCTTCCGGGCTGAAACGTCAATGACCTCGTGGTCATATGACTTCAGCCGGATGCGGATTTTTTGTCCCGCCATGTCGCCTGACTCTCTTTCAGTTAGTGCTGCTCCGGTTAGGGCTGCTCTGTTTACTTGCATGTTGCATGTGGCTGCCGAAGCAATCAAAGTCGTAACTACCACCCGCCGCACAAGCTGAATCCGGAAGAATCCGGGTTCCTCAACCTGCCGGCGTAACCGACCCCCGCGGTCGGGCGTGTCGCGCTTTTCACGCGTACTCATCCGCAGTTCCATGGGGTGTGGGTTATGTTTGGTCTCCCACTTGGACCCTGACACCCGGCATTATCCGGATCGGGACGCGAAGGAGCGCTTGAACAACTCATCTAGTATGCCGGATTTACCGGGCATAAGCGAATCGACGCCGCACACGGCGGGGGTGGAACCGGGGCGGCTGCCGTGTCATTGCCTTAGCCCGGCACCGTAGGGATGATAGGGGCATGACTGTCCAGGATTCCGTCGCAGTTCAGGCCCTGGCCGCGCGTCTGAGCCCGGGTTTCCAACTGGGGGTGGCCTCGGCGGCCTTCCAGATCGAGGGATCCCTTGCGGCTGGCGGCCGCGGCCCCTCCGGCTGGGACGCGTTCGTTCAGAAACCCGGCAATATCCAGGACGGCCACTCCCCCGCCGTAGCCTGCGACCACTACAACCGCGCCCCCGAGGACGTGGAGTTGATGCGCACGCTTGGCATCGACTCCTACCGCTTCTCCATCTCCTGGCCGCGGATCCAGCCGGAGGGCACCGGAGCGTTCAACAACGAAGGTCTCGACTTCTACGACCGGCTCATCGACCAATTGCTTGAGGCCGGCATTTCGCCGATGGCCACCCTGTATCACTGGGACACCCCGCTGCCCCTCGAACACCGCGGAGGATGGCTGAACCGCACCACCGCCGAACGGTTCGCGGAGTACAGCGCGGCAGCCGGCCGGCGCTTCGGCGACCGCGTGGCCCAGTGGGTGACGCTCAACGAGCCAGTATCTGTCACCCTCAACGGTTACGCCCTGGGCGTCCACGCCCCGGGCCACGACCTGCTCTTCGACGCCCTCCCTGCGGTCCACCACCAACTGCTGGGACATGGCCTGGCGGTGCAGGCACTGCGTGCCGAGGCGGTTACGGGCGCGGTAGGCGTCACCAACCTGCATTCACCGGTGCGGCCTGCGGGCCGGTCAGTGACCGACCGGATGCTGGCCGACATCTTCGACCTGGTACTGAACCGGGTCTACGCGGATCCGATCCTCCTGGGCCGCTATCCTAAGGTGCCGCTGCTCGCCAAGCCCTGGTTCCGGTCACTGGGAAGAATTTCCGACGCAGACCTTCGCACCATCCACCAGCCCCTCGATTTCTACGGATTGAACTATTACTACCCCGTAAAGGTGGCGACAGGGCGCGGAACCGGCGAGAGCCCGGCAGGCACCGCGGACGCCGTGCTGAAGATGCCGTTCCATCTGGTGGAGTTCCCGGAGTATCCCACCACCGGATTCGGCTGGCCGGTGGCACCGGACCATCTCGGTCCGCTGCTCAGGGAGCTTAAAGACCGGTACGGCGCGTCGTTGCCCCCGCTTTACATCACCGAAAGCGGGGCCAGCTTTCCCGAACCGGACCACGTTTCCGGACCCCTCGCGGATACGGACCGGATCAGTTACATCGCATCCCACCTGGGTCATGCCCTGGACGCCACGGCGCCCGGCGGCATTGCCGAGGACGTGGAGTTGCTCGGCTATTACGTCTGGACCCTGATGGACAACTTCGAATGGGCGGCCGGCTATTCTCAGCGTTTCGGGCTGGTCCACGTGGACTTCGACACGCAGGAACGCACGCCGAAGGATTCGTATTACTGGTACCAGGCGCTCAGCAGGGCCCGCAAAACGTAGCCCTCGGGTGTCCGGCGGCCGCTACCCCAGCGGGCCCCTACTTGTCGCCGTTGGCCCGGTTGATGCGCTTGGCCCGCTCAATTTCAGCGCGGAAATGATTTTTCGCCCAGAAGACACCGGCGATGACGGCGGCCGCGAGTATGAGAAAAATGATCCAGCCCATGGTGGGTTCCCTTCGTAGGGAAGTAAGAATATCAGCGTCTGACCGACGCTATCCGTGGTCCGCCGGTTCTGGCTGCGGTGCCGGCTCGGCCACGGCCGGTTTGCTGCGGTTCAGCCGCCAGACCGCGATTCCAATCAACGCCACGGCCACGAGAGCCAGCAAAGCGAACGTGTACTGGCGCAGCGCCCACAGAATGCACAGCGCCACCCCCGCCGCCCCCCACCAGACAAACAACCGCTCGCCGGCGGTCAGCCCCGCCACGAGCAGGACGGCCAGGACAGCCAGCACCCACAGTTGTTGCGAGGGGTCCCCGCCAAAAATAATTCCCAGGCCGGACAACGACAGCAGGCCGGCACCGGCGGCCCACTCCGCCCGGGCAACCGGGCGGTTCCCGGCGGCGAGGCGCAGCGCACCAAGCACCGCGGCAAGGACCACGTACCACTGCAGGACCCAGAACCAGCCGGGCCAGCCGGGGCTTGCATCCGGTCCGGCGAACAGCACTGCGCGCTGCACAGCCGCGGTTGTGGCCAGGGCGCCCAGCTCCGCGGCTACCCGGCGGCCCCCGACGGGGGCTTCAATGCAGCACACCATGGCCGCGACGGCCACCAGAACGGCACCGGTCCAGGCGGTCGGGTCCCAGCGCAGCCCGGCGGCTGCCGTGAGGGCCAGACCCAAAAACCCGCCTGAGGCCAGGGCCCAGCGTCGGAGAGGATCCGCGGCCAGCGGCCCCCGGCGCAACCAGCGCACCGCGTACAGCCCCACCCCGGCTGGGGCGCACCCTGCCAGCCACGGCAGGTAGCTGCTCCACACGCCCGATGCCTGCCCTGTTAGTTCCGCGGCTGCCAGCGTGGCGCCGACCAGCACGGCAGCGACTGCCGGCGGGTAGCAAACGGACCACCGTTCAACATGGGAGGCTGTGAACAGGACCGCGGCGCAGACCAGAACCGCGGCCGCGACCAACCAGCCGGAGGCACCCTGCGCCAGCAGCAGGCCGGCTCCGGCGAACCCGCCGGCGGCAACAAGCCAAAGCCAGCGCTCGACGTCATCCCGCCGCCTCCGTTGCAGCAGCGCACCTGCCCCGGCCGCAGCCGCGGCCAGCACGAGAAGTACCTCCACCACACCGTCGTAATCCAACAAGGGCCGATCCAAGACTCCGCCGGCGGATGCTGCGGCGGCAAACTGCAGGCGGGGCCCCAGCGCCACGGTACCGAACACGGCCGCATAGACCATAAGGTAGGCCGCTCCCCGCGCCAGAAACACGCGGCTTGCCACGGCTGCGGAAACCAGCAGGAGAACCACCAGCAGCAGGACGGCCCAGCGGCCGCCGTCGTCCGGTGCTGCCGCCAGCAACCCCGCGGGAAGCACCGCCTGGCCAGCGAGCGTAATCCATACCGCAGCCTGCTGGAAGGGCACCGCCTGCAGCCGGGACCGCATGAACCAACGGATCCCATGCTGGGCTGCGAGAGCCAGCCCGAAGACCACGGACACGGCCGTGACGGAAGCGGCCGCGTCATAGCTGAGCACCAGCGCCAAAGCCAGAGTCAGTACTCGGGCGGCAGCAAAGTAACTCCCCTTGGCCGTGCGCTGGGCGGCAGCCACCACCATAACGGCGCTGAATACTGAAAAGACACCCAAAACAAGCTCGACGTCGAGCGCTGAACCGGTCCGCGCCAGCAACAGCCCCGCCAGCGCCGCGGGCGCGAATACCGCAGCCGCCGGCCGGGTGCGCAACACGAACCCGGCCGCCGCAGCACTGAGGGCGATAAGGACGACGACGCCGGTCAGCTGCCAGGACCCGGCATCGTGCGGCCGGGCGGACCTCAGGAGAGCAAGGCCTGCGCCCTGCAGCACCAGCACGACGGCGGCGTCAGCGAGCACGCCGCGTGGAGCCCGGCCCCGGGCAGCTGCAAGCAGCGGGAACGTCAGCTGCAAGCCAAGAACCAACACGGCGACAGCGGCGCTGGCGAGTTCCTCGCCCCCGACCAACACCGGGCCAGTGGCCCGCCGGAGCTGGTGGTATCCCGTCAGGACCAGGAGCGTGCCGACCCCCCGCGCCAGCCACCAGTAGCACCAGCGCTGGCGCAGCGATCCGCGCCGCAGCGCCGTCGTTATCAGATAGAGGAACGTCAGGGCCAGACTGATGTTGCCGGCCATGAATGAGACACCCGTGAATGCCATGCCGGAAAGCACTGCCGCCATCCCGACGGGCAGCAGCTCTGGAACGCCGGGCCGCCACGGTGAACTAGCCGCTGCGCCCGACAGTGCCAGGCCGATGCCGAGGCCGACGAGGAGCTGAAGCACGATGGCTGCGCCGGTGTAGGCCCTCCCCGGCGTCGGATCGGCGAGGGCTACCGCTGCGAGAGTGGGGACTGCCGCGAGCGTAAACGCGGCCAGAGTGATGTTGGGACCCGGCGCGGCCACGCCTGTCCGGACGAGGACGGCCGTGGTCAGCTGCTGCGCCAGGAGCCCCAGCAGGAAGGCGGACACTACCGGCAGCGCCGCGGGCGACGCGCTGGTGACCGCCGCGGCGACTGCCGGAAAAGCAAGCGACACGGCGACGCGGGCCGCGAGAACGAAATGCAGGCGCAAGGGTTCGGCCGCCGGCAGCGATCGGACGGTCCAGAACACCGCAGCCGAAATCAGAAACCCGGCCGGGGCCCACCCGCCTGCCGTGTCCATACCGGCCGCGGTGACGACGAGGGCGGCCGGCGGCCCCCATTCCGCCACTCCGCTCAGCCGCACGGCGAGGACCATGCCGGTCAGCAGAGCCAGCAGCGGCGGCACCCAGAGCGGAACGCCGGCACCGGCGGGGGCGCCGGCCGCGGAATCGAACCAGGCCGCTGCACCCCACACCACGGTCAACAGCAACTGCAGCCCGAAGGTGCCGAGGGCATCCGTGCGCCGGCGGCCGGCCGGTCCCAGCAGCGCAGGGGCAACCACGTCCCGTCCGGAAGCCACCAGCACTGCCTGGAACGCCGCCAGCACCACAACGGTAAGGATCATCCACTGCACCCCGCCCGTCGCCGCCCAGGCAGCGGCCGCCGCGGCCACGGTGAGGCTGGCCCGTGCCCCGTAATAGTGGGCAACGCGGAAACGGCTTTGCGGCAGTGCCGCGATCAAGGCGAAATACGCTCCGGACAGCGACATGACGAACGCATATTCACCGCTGCTCAGAAGTCCGGGCAGGAAGGTTCCCGCCGTGGCAACCGCCGGGACCACGAAAGGGTGCAGGTCCATGAGCGGTTCCAGATACACCGACGGAACCCATCCCGGACGGGTCAGCGCCAGCAGCGTCAGCAGCACCGCGACGGCGATCAGCACCACGAAGTACCAAACGAGCGCGCCGCCCAGGACGGAGATTCCGGACCAGCCCGTAGAAACCACGAACGTCAGGGACAGGTACGCGAGGACCTTGCTGTCCATCCGGACTGCGGCGCTGACGTATGCCACCGTGCCGACCACCGAGCTGATCAGCCAGGCCGCTGGTCCGTTGTGCAGAGTGAGGTTGAACATGGCCAGGCCGGCCAGCGGGATCAGCGCGAGGCCGGTGCCCGCGAAGGCGACTGCGGCGGGACGGAGCCGGGGAGCCTGCGCGTGCAGGATCAGGCCGGCGGCATAGAAGAGAGCGGTGATGACACCGACGCCGGCGAACCGGAGTCCTGCTGGCAGCGCGGCACCGATGAAAAGGGCACCGGCAGCCACCAGCAGCAGGCTCGCGACGTAGAGGGTGATATTGATGTTCTGCCGGTCCCGCTTCTCCTTGCGGGCGGCCCGGTCCGCGGCGGATTCCTTCGCGGGCAGAGGCGGGGGTACCAACGGACGCCGGGACACCGGGAGCGGTGGACGCTGTCCCGCGGAAACCGGGCGCGACTGTGGGAACGGGGGCACCACGGCCTGAAGGGCTGGAACCGGCCTGACGACCGGCGGTTGCTCGCGTGGCGGGACGGGAGTCGGCGCAGATACGGGAGGCGGCGCTCCGGGAGTTTCTGCCGCACGGCTGTCGGCCCACCCCTGGACGTGGCCGGCGCGGTAACCTGCGGCGAAGAAGCCGCTGGCAGCTGATGTGGACCGGGTGTTTTCCCGAGCCTCCCCCCAGCGCCTGCCCAGCAGGAGCGCGCCCGCCAGCAACAAAAGCACCAGCAACAGAGAGGCAGCGGTCGACATAGTGGTCCTTCGTGGTTCCGGCTGTCCGTAACCGCCCAGCCTCAGTATCTCCAATGACTAGATAAAATATATAGCATTGGGCAGGGCTCCGCGGTCCCGACACCGAAAAGAACAGCCCCGCTGCGAGTGCAGCGGGGCTGTTCCTTGCGTTCCGGCGACCGTCAGACGGCGGTTCCGGTCAGCAGCAAGACTCTGATCAGCAAGTACTACTTGATGATCTTGGTGACGCGTCCTGAACCAACGGTGCGGCCGCCTTCGCGGATAGCGAAGCCGAGGCCATCTTCCATTGCGATCGGCTGGATGAGCGCAACGGTCATCTCAGTGTTGTCGCCGGGCATAACCATTTCCGTGCCTTCCGGCAGGGTGATAACGCCGGTTACGTCCGTGGTGCGGAAGTAGAACTGCGGGCGGTAGTTGGAGTAGAACGGGTTGTGACGTCCGCCTTCGTCCTTTGAGAGGATGTAGACGTTAGCCTCGAAGTCGGTGTGCGGGGTAATGGAACCCGGCTTGACGACAACCTGGCCGCGCTCAACATCGTCACGCTTCAGACCGCGAAGCAGCAGGCCACAGTTCTCGCCGGCCCATGCTTCGTCGAGCTGCTTGTGGAACATCTCGATACCGGTAACCGTGGTCTTCTGGACCGGGCGGATGCCGACGATCTCGACCTCGGAGTTGATGGCGAGAGTTCCACGCTCGGCGCGGCCCGTAACAACGGTGCCACGGCCGGTGATCGTGAAGACATCTTCGATCGGCATCAGGAACGGCTTGTCACGGTCACGAACCGGGTCCGGAACGGACTCGTCGACTGCAGCCATCAGGTCCTCAACGGACTTGACCCACTCCGGGTCGCCTTCCAGTGCCTTCAGGCCCGAAACGCGGACAACCGGTGCTTCGTCGCCATCGAAGCCCTGTGAGCTCAGGAGCTCACGAACTTCCATTTCAACGAGGTCGAGGAGTTCCTCGTCATCGACCATGTCAGCCTTGTTCAGGGCCACCAGCAGGTAGGGAACACCAACCTGGCGGGCGAGCAGAACGTGCTCACGGGTCTGAGCCATCGGACCGTCAGTAGCGGCAACCACGAGGATCGCGCCGTCCATCTGAGCAGCACCGGTGATCATGTTCTTGATGTAGTCAGCGTGACCGGGGGCGTCTACGTGTGCGTAGTGGCGCTTCTCGGTCTGGTACTCAACGTGGGAGATGTTGATGGTGATGCCGCGCTGACGCTCTTCGGGAGCAGAGTCAATGGACGCGAAGTCACGCTTCTCGTTGAGAGTCGGGTACTTGTCGTACAGCACCTTGGAAATCGCGGCCGTCAGCGTCGTCTTACCGTGGTCAACGTGACCAATGGTGCCGATGTTGACGTGCGGCTTAGTCCGCTCGAACTTTGCCTTTGCCACAGGTTCCTCCTAGAACGTTTTCAAATGACTTACTCTTCGACCGCGCTTGTCGCGGCGAAACCTCAGTAAGTCTACTTGGGGGGCTTTGGATTGATGAAATTGCAGATTCAGGAACTAATACTAGTCCCTCAAGTCTGTCGGTGCAGGCAGCCGGCCCGGCGGACCGGAGCCGGCCGCCTGCACCAGGCGGATTTCCGTCACCGGAAAAACGCCGAGTCTGTTGCTGCGGAAGCCCTGGGGACTACTCGCCGCGGTTCTTCTGGATGATCTCGTCGGCAAATGCCTTCGGGACCTCCGCGTAGCTGTGGAACGTCATGGAGTACACAGCGCGGCCCTGGGTCTTCGAGCGCAGGTCACCGATGTAGCCGAACATGCCGGACAGCGGAACGTGCGCGCGGATGACCTTGACACCCTGGGCATCTTCCATGGACTGCATCTGGCCACGGCGGGAGTTGAGGTCACCGATAACTTCACCCATGTATTCCTCAGGTGTGCGGACCTCGACATCCATCAGCGGTTCGAGCAGGACAGGATTCGCCTTGCGTGCAGCTTCCTTGAAAGCCATACGGCCGGCGATCTTGAACGCCATTTCCGAGGAGTCGACATCGTGGTACGCGCCGTCAATCAGCGTCGCCTTAATGCCGACCACCGGGTAACCGGCCAGGACGCCGTCGTTCAGCGCACTCTGGATACCGGCATCAACCGACGGGATGTATTCACGCGGAATACGGCCACCGGTGACCTTGTTCGAGAACTCGTACATCTCACCATCGGACGTGTCCAGCGGCTCGATCGCGATCTGGATCTTCGCGAACTGGCCTGAACCACCGGTCTGCTTCTTGTGCGTGTAGTCATGACGCTCAACCGCGCGCTTGATGGTTTCACGGTAGGCAACCTGGGGCTTGCCCACGTTGGCCTCGACCTTGAATTCGCGGCGCATGCGGTCCACCAGGATGTCCAGGTGGAGCTCGCCCATGCCGGCGATGATGGTCTGACCGGTGTCTTCGTTGAGGGAGACCTGGAAGGTCGGGTCCTCAGCGGAGAGCTTCTGGATGGCGGTGGAGAGCTTCTCCTGGTCACCCTTGGTGTTCGGCTCGATCGCAACAGAGATCACGGGCTCCGGGAAGCTCATGGACTCCAGGACGATCTGGTTGCTGGAGTCGCACAGGGTGTCGCCCGTGGTGGTGTCCTTCAACCCGATTGCTGCGTAGATGTGGCCGGCGGTAGCGCCGTCAACCGGCATTTCCTTGTTGGCGTGCATCTGGAACAGCTTGCCGATGCGCTCTTTCTTGCCCTTGGTGGAGTTGACCACCTGGGAGCCTGCTTCAACGTGACCGGAGTACACGCGGATGAAGGTGAGCTGACCGAAGAACGGGTGCGTGGCGATCTTGAACGCCAGAGCCGAGAACGGCTCTTCCGAAGACGGCTTGCGCGTCAGTTCCTTCTCTTCGTCGCGGGGATCGTGACCGATCATCGGCGGGACGTCGAGCGGGTTCGGCAGGTAATCGACAACAGCATCAAGCATCGGCTGGACGCCGCGGTTCTTGAAGGCCGAGCCACAGAAGACCGGGTAGAGCTCGGAGTTGATCGTCATCTTGCGGATGCCGGCCTTGAGCTCGTCTTCGGTGATTTCTTCACCCTCGAGGTACTTGTCCATGAGCTCTTCGGAGGACTCTGCAACGGTCTCAACGAGCGTTGCGCGGTACTCTTCGGCCTTTTCCTTGAGGTCAGCCGGGATCTCCTGGATCTCGTACTTGGCACCCATGGTGACGTCACCCTTGGAGTCGCCGGGCCAGACCAGTGCACGCATGTAAAGGAGGTCGACGACGCCGACAAAGTCGTTCTCGGCGCCGATAGGCAGCTGCATGACCAGCGGCTTGGCTCCGAGGCGGCTGATGATGGTGTCGACGGTGAAGTAGAAGTCAGCGCCGAGCTTGTCCATCTTGTTGACGAAGCAGATGCGCGGGACGTTGTACTTGTCAGCCTGGCGCCAGACAGTCTCAGACTGCGGCTCCACGCCTTCCTTGCCATCGAACACGGCAACTGCACCGTCGAGGACGCGCAAGGAGCGCTCAACCTCAACCGTGAAGTCCACGTGGCCGGGGGTGTCAATGATGTTGATCTGGTTGTTTTCCCAGAAGCAGGTCACGGCGGCAGACGTGATGGTGATGCCGCGTTCCTTTTCCTGTTCCATCCAGTCAGTCGTCGAAGCGCCGTCGTGCGTTTCGCCGATTTTGTGGTTCACACCCGTGTAGAACAGGATGCGCTCGGTAGTAGTGGTCTTGCCGGCATCGATGTGGGCCATGATGCCGATATTTCGGACCTTGCTAAGGTCGGTAAGCACGTCCTGTGCCACGGTGTCTCCCTTTCGGATGGACTGCACGTCCGCCGCCGGCTCGGTTGAGCCGGCGGCGTGCGGGAAGTATTACCAGCGGTAGTGTGCGAAGGCCTTGTTGGACTCGGCCATCTTGTGGGTGTCTTCGCGGCGCTTCACAGCGGCACCGAGACCGTTCGAGGCATCCAGGATTTCGTTCTGGAGGCGCTCGGTCATGGTCTTCTCGCGGCGGGCCTTGGAGTAGCCGACCAGCCAGCGCAGTGCGAGGGCGGTGGAGCGGCCCGGCTTGACCTCAACCGGAACCTGGTAGGTTGCGCCACCGACGCGGCGGGAGCGGACCTCGAGGGAAGGCTTGACGTTCTCCATGGCCTTCTTGAGGGCCGCAACGGGGTCGCCGCCGGACTTGGCGCGAGCACCTTCGAGGGCACCGTAAACGATGCGCTCCGCGGTGGACTTCTTGCCGTCAACGAGGACCTTGTTGATGAGCTGGGTGACCAGCGGGGAACCGTAAACGGGATCTAGAACTAGCGGCCGCTTGGGGGCCGGACCCTTGCGAGGCATATTACTTCTTCTCCATCTTTGCGCCGTAGCGGCTACGAGCCTGCTTACGGTTCTTGACACCCTGGGTATCGAGGGCACCACGGACAATCTTGTAACGGACACCCGGGAGGTCCTTAACGCGACCACCGCGGACGAGCACAATGGAGTGCTCCTGCAGGTTGTGGCCTACACCGGGGATGTACGCGGTCACTTCAACGCCGCCGTTGAGGCGGACACGCGCAACCTTACGCAGAGCCGAGTTCGGCTTCTTCGGGGTCGTCGTGTACACGCGGGTGCAAACACCGCGGCGCATCGGGCTGCCGTTAAGCGCGGGGGCCTTGGTCTTTTTGACCTTCGGCGTGCGGCCCTTGCGGACCAGCTGGTTAATCGTAGGCACTCTCGTGTTCTCCGTTTTATCCGGAGCGGCCGTTGGCAGCCGCTCTCTCGTCGCTGCGCCCCGCCGCTCAAGCGTTGAAGATGTCCGGAGCAGCTGGGCGAAGCCTTAATAGTCGGGCCGCACGCCGGGATCCGTGGATTGCTCCCCGGATTGCCCCTAGGCATGCGAAAATGTGGCATACGCTGCACAAGAACCGTGCAAACCGGAAACGTCGTCCTGGTTCAGCCTTTCAGCTGTACCGGCGCACTCATCCACTGCCACAATAACAATTAGTATCAAGCCTACCACGGGCGGGTCCCAGCCCTTAATCGGCGGGGTCCAGGACCGGAAAAGCCCCGCCCCCACCGAGGTGGGAACGGGGCCTTTCAGTCACTCAGCGGCCTGCTAGCGGAAGTCGCTGCCCAGGTCGTAGTCATCCAGCGGAATGGCGTGGAACTCGGGAGCTCCGTCGCCGCCCAGGGAATCGTAGGAGAAGTCACTGAACGCGCTGGGGCCGGTGAACAGGTTGGCCTTCGCTTCTTCAGTCGGTTCCACTGTGACCTCGGTGTAGCGCGGGAGACCCGTGCCGGCCGGGATGAGCTTACCGATGATGACATTTTCCTTGAGGCCGAGCAGCGGATCGCTCTTGCCTTCCATGGCCGCCTGCGTCAGGACGCGGGTGGTTTCCTGGAAGGAAGCTGCGGACAGCCAGGACTCGGTCGCCAGGGAGGCCTTGGTGATGCCCATGAGCTCGGGACGGCCGGAAGCCGGCGTCTTGCCCTCGGACACAACACGGCGGTTGGCGTCTTCGAAGCGGCTGCGCTCGGCGAGCTCGCCGGGCAGCAGGTCCGATTCGCCGGACTCGATGACCGTGACGCGGCGCAGCATCTGGCGGACGATAACCTCGACGTGCTTGTCGTGGATACCGATGCCCTGGCTGCGGTACACGCCCTGGACTTCGTCGACGAGGAACTTCTGCGCGGCACGGGGGCCCATGATGCGCAGCACCTGCTTGGGGTCGACCGGACCGTTGATGAGCTTCTGGCCGACACTGACGTGGTCGCCGTCTTCAATGAGAAGACGTGAACGGCGCAGCACCGGGTAGGCGATCTCTTCAGATCCGTCATCCGGGGTGATGACCAGGCGCATCTGGCGCTCGGACTCTTCGATGGTGATGCGGCCGGCTGCTTCAGCAATCGGCGCAACACCCTTCGGAGTACGGGCTTCGAAGAGCTCCTGGATACGGGGCAGACCCTGGGTAATGTCGTCGCCACCGCTGGAGGAAACAGCACCACCGGTGTGGAACGTACGCATGGTCAGCTGGGTACCCGGCTCACCGATGGACTGTGCGGCGATGATACCGACGGCCTCACCGATGTCCACAGTCTTACCCGTGGCAAGCGAACGGCCGTAGCACAGGGCGCAGGTGCCGACGCTGGACTCACAGGTGAGTACGGAGCGGACCTTGACCTCGGTGATACCGGCGGCGAACAGTTCGGCAATGACGACGTCGCCGCAGTCGGTGCCGCCGGCTGCCAGAACCTTGCCCTTGGAGTCAACGACATCCACGGCCAGGGTACGGGCGTACGCACTGTTCTCGACGTTCTCGTCCAAAACCAGCTCACCGTTTGCGTCGGCCACGGCGATCGCGGTCATGAGGCCGCGTTCGGTGCCGCAGTCCTCTTCCCGGACGATGACATCCTGCGATACGTCGACCAGACGGCGGGTCAGGTAACCCGAGTTGGCGGTACGCAGCGCGGTGTCAGCCAGACCCTTACGGGCACCGTGCGTGGCGATGAAGTATTCCAGCACCGACAGGCCCTCGCGGTACGAGGACTTGATCGGACGCGGGATGATCTCGCCCTTAGGGTTGGCCACCAGGCCACGGATACCCGCGATCTGGCGGACCTGCATCCAGTTACCACGTGCACCGGAGGAGACCATGCGGTTGATGGTGTTCATCGGCGACAGGCTGTCACGCATCGCCTGGGCGATCTCGTTCGTTGCCTTGTTCCAGATCTCGATCAGTTCCTGGCGACGCTCGTCGTCGTCGATCAGGCCCTTGTCGTACTGGCCCTGGATCTTGGCGGCCATGGTTTCGTAACCGGCGAGGATCCGCGGCTTGTCCTTGGGAACCTCAATGTCCGAAATCGCGACGGTGACGCCGGAGCGGGTGGCCCAGTAGAAACCGGCATCCTTGAGGTTATCCAGCGTTGCCGCCGTGATGACCTTCGGGTAGCGCTCGGCAAGATCGTTGACGATCGTGGACAGTTCGCCCTTGTCAGCAACGTTCTCGACCCACGGGTAGTCCGCCGGCAGGGTCTCGTTGAAGAGAACCTGGCCCAGGGAGGTTTCCACGAGGACGGTCTGACCCGGCTCGTAGCCTTCCGGAGCTTCCCAGCCGGCGTAAGGCACGAAGCCTTCGAGCCGGATCTTGACCTGGGAGTTCAGGTGCAGCTCGTGCAGGTCGTACGCCATGATGGCTTCCGACACCGAGGAGAAGATCCTGCCCTCGCCAGCTGAACCGACACGCTTGGTGGTCAGGTGGTAAAGGCCGATGATCATATCCTGCGACGGCAGGGTCACCGGGCGGCCGTCGGACGGCTTCAGGATGTTGTTCGAGGACAGCATCAGGATCCGGGCTTCCGCCTGGGCTTCGGGGCTCAGCGGCAGGTGAACTGCCATCTGGTCGCCGTCGAAGTCGGCGTTGAAGGCGCCGCAAACCAGCGGGTGAAGCTGGATTGCCTTGCCTTCGACCAGCTGCGGTTCGAACGCCTGGATACCGAGACGGTGCAGGGTGGGTGCACGGTTCAGCAGCACAGGGTGCTCGGTGATGATCTCTTCGAGGACATCCCAGACCTGCGGGCGGTAACGCTCAACCATCCGCTTGGCGGACTTGATGTTCTGCGCGTGGTTGAGGTCAACCAGGCGCTTCATCACGAACGGTTTGAAGAGCTCAAGAGCCATCTGCTTCGGCAGACCACACTGGTGCAGCTTCAACTGCGGGCCGACGACGATAACCGAACGGCCGGAGTAGTCGACGCGCTTACCCAGGAGGTTCTGGCGGAAACGGCCTTGCTTGCCCTTGAGCATGTCGGACAGGGACTTCAGCGGACGGTTGCCCGGTCCGGTGACCGGACGGCCGCGGCGGCCGTTGTCAAAGAGGCTGTCAACGGCTTCCTGAAGCATGCGCTTCTCGTTATTGACGATGATCTCCGGAGCACCCAGATCAAGCAGGCGCTTGAGGCGGTTGTTGCGGTTGATCACACGGCGGTAGAGGTCGTTGAGGTCGGAGGTCGCAAAGCGGCCACCGTCCAGCTGGACCATCGGGCGCAGTTCCGGCGGGATCACCGGGACGGCGTCCAGCACCATGCCGAGCGGGCTGTTGTTGGTGGTCAGGAACGCGTTGACCACCTTGAGCCGCTTCAGGGCGCGGGTCTTGCGCTGGCCCTTGCCGTTGGCAATGATGTCCCGGAGCATGTCCGACTCGGCCTGCATGTCGAAGTTCTCAAGACGCTTCTTGATGGCTTCGGCACCCATGGAGCCTTCGAAGTACATGCCGTAACGGTCCCGCAGTTCGCGATACAGGCCTTCGTCACCTTCGAGGTCGGCAACCTTGAGGTTCTTGAAGCGGTCCCACACCTGCTCGAGCCGCTCGATTTCAGCATCCGCACGCTTGCGGACATTGGCCATCTGACGGTCCGCGGAGTCGCGGGCCTTCTTCTTGTCCGCAGCCTTGGCGCCTTCGCCTTCGAGACGGGCAAGCTCGTTCTCAAGGTCGCGGGCGATCGTGGCGATGTCCGAGTCGCGGTTGTCGATCAGCTGCTTCTTCTCGATGTCGTGCTCAACCTGGAGGTTGGGCAGTTCTTCGTGGCGGCTGTCGGCGTCGACGCTCGTGATCATGTAGGCAGCGAAGTAGATGACCTTCTCGAGGTCCTTCGGCGCCAGGTCAAGGAGGTAGCCCAGACGGGACGGGACACCCTTGAAGTACCAGATGTGCGTGACCGGGGCGGCCAGTTCGATGTGGCCCATGCGCTCACGGCGGACCTTTGCGCGGGTGACCTCAACGCCACACCGCTCGCAGATGATGCCCTTGAAGCGCACGCGCTTGTACTTACCGCAGTAACATTCCCAGTCGCGGGACGGGCCGAAGATCTTCTCGCAGAAGAGGCCGTCCTTCTCAGGCTTGAGCGTGCGGTAGTTGATGGTTTCCGGCTTCTTAACCTCGCCGTAAGACCAGCCACGGATGTCTTCCGCGGTGGCGAGGCCGATCTGCATGAGGCCGAAGGAGGATTCGCTGGACATATGGTCCCTGTTCTCTCTTGTTCTCTAAATTCTGAAGTCTTGGGTTACGGGAAGAGGGAGGAACCCGGGAAAGGCAGCGCGGCGGACGCCACTGCCTTTCCCGGACGCCTGCTAAACCTCTTCTACGGAACTGGGCTCTGCACGAGACAGATCGATGCCCAGTTCTTCCGCAGCCGTGAAGACTGCGTCATCAGAGTCACGCATTTCAATTGTGGTTCCGTCCGTGGAAAGTACTTCCACGTTCAGGCACAGCGACTGCATTTCCTTGATCAAGACCTTGAAGGACTCAGGAACGCCCGGCTCGGGGATGTTCTCGCCCTTGACGATGGCTTCGTAGACCTTCACGCGGCCGTGGATATCATCGGACTTGATCGTGAGGAGCTCCTGAAGCGTGTAGGCGGCGCCGTAAGCTTCGAGCGCCCACACTTCCATTTCACCGAAGCGCTGGCCACCGAACTGTGCCTTACCACCCAGCGGCTGCTGCGTGATCATGGAGTACGGGCCGGTGGAGCGGGCGTGGATCTTGTCGTCCACCAGGTGGTGGAGCTTCAGGATGTACATGTAGCCGACCGAGATCGGATCCGGGAACGGCTCGCCGGAGCGGCCGTCAAACAGACGGGTCTTGCCTGAGGAGTTGATCAGGCGGACACCGTCGCGGGTGACGTTGGTGGAATCGAGGAGACCAGTGATTTCCTCTTCGCGCGCACCATCGAAGACCGGCGTTGCAACAGTGGTTGAACCACTCTCGCGCGGCAGGTTCGGCAGCTGCTTGACCCACTCGGGCTCGCCTTCGATCTTCCAACCGGTCTTGGCAACCCAGCCGAGGTGGGTTTCCAGGACCTGGCCGACGTTCATACGGCCCGGAACACCCAGCGGGTTCAGAACGATATCAACGGGGGTGCCGTCGGCAAGGAAGGGCATGTCCTCGATCGGAAGGATCTTGGAGATGACGCCCTTGTTGCCGTGACGGCCGGCCAGCTTGTCGCCGTCGGTGATCTTGCGCTTGGCAGCGACGTAGACGCGGACCAGCTGGTTGACGCCCGGGGGCAGCTCGTCGTCGTTGTCGCGGTCGAAGACGCGGACACCGATGACGGTGCCGGACTCGCCGTGCGGAACCTTCAGGGAGGTGTCGCGCACTTCGCGGGACTTCTCACCGAAGATGGCGCGCAGCAGGCGCTCTTCCGGGGTCAGCTCAGTCTCGCCCTTGGGCGTGACCTTGCCGACCAGGATGTCGCCGGCTTCGACTTCGGCACCGATGTGGATGATGCCGCGCTCGTCCAGGCCTGCCAGGACTTCCTCGGACACGTTCGGGATGTCACGGGTGATTTCCTCGGCACCAAGCTTGGTGTCGCGGGCATCGATCTCGTGCTCCTCGATGTGGATGGAGGAAAGAACGTCCTCAGCTACGATCCGCTGGGACAGGATGATGGCATCCTCGAAGTTGTGGCCTTCCCATGACATGAACGCCACGAGCAGGTTCTTACCGAGGGCCAGTTCGCCCTGGTCCGTTGCCGGGCCGTCGGCAATGATGCCGCCGACTTCCAGGCGCTGGCCTTCGTTCACCAGAACGCGGTTGTTGTAGCAGTTGCCCTGGTTGGAGCGGGCGAACTTGTTGATGCGGTAGTTGGTTTCCGTTCCGTCGTCGTTGAGCACGATGACGAGCTCAGCTGAGACCTCGGTCACCACGCCCGCCTTCTTCGCGATGGTGACGTCACCGGCGTCGACAGCGGCGGCGCGCTCCATGCCGGTGCCGACGAACGGCGCCTCGGAACGGACCAGCGGCACGGCCTGGCGCTGCATGTTGGCACCCATGAGTGCGCGGTTTGCATCGTCATGCTCGAGGAACGGAATCAGGGCCGTAGCCACAGACACCATCTGGCGCGGGGAGACGTCCATGAACTCGACGTCGGCGGCGGGAACCAGAACCGGTTCGCCTCCACCGCCGCGGGCACGGACAAGGACGGTCTCTTCGGCGAACTTCTTGTTCTCATCGAGCGGAGCGTTGGCCTGGGCAATCAGGACCTCTGCTTCGTCGTCGGCCGTGAGGTACTGGACCTCGTCGGAGACGACACCCTCGGCGACGAGCCGGTACGGGGTCTCGATGAAACCGAACGGGTTGATGCGTCCGTAGGATGCCAGCGAACCGATCAGGCCGATGTTCGGGCCTTCAGGAGTTTCGATGGGGCACATACGGCCGTAGTGCGACGGGTGGACGTCGCGGACTTCCATGCCTGCACGGTCACGGGACAGACCACCCGGGCCAAGCGCCGACAGGCGGCGCTTGTGGGTCAAACCCGACAGCGGGTTGTTCTGGTCCATGAACTGGGACAGCTGGGACGTTCCGAAGAACTCCTTGATCGCTGCCACAACAGGGCGGATGTTGATCAGGGTCTGCGGCGTGATGGCCTCGACGTCCTGGGTGGTCATCCGCTCGCGGACAACGCGCTCCATCCGGGACAGGCCGGTGCGGACCTGGTTCTCGATGAGCTCGCCGACGGCGCGGATGCGGCGGTTGCCGAAGTGGTCGATGTCATCGATCTCAACGCGCAGCTCGTGGTCCTGGCCGTCGCGCTTTCCGGTGAGGGTCTTCTCACCGGCGTGCAGGGCAACGAGGAACTTGATCATGGCGACGATGTCTTCAACGTGCAGGACAGACGCTTCCTTGTCACCAAGGGAGCGGTCGATGCCCAGCTTGCGGTTGATCTTGTAACGGCCAACCTTGGCCAGATCGTAACGCTTGGAGTTGAAGTACAGGTTGTCCAGCAGGGACTGGGCAGCCTCGACCGTGGGCGGCTCGCCCGGTCGCAGCTTCCGGTAGATATCCAGCAAGGCGTCTTCGCGGGTCTCGGTGGCGTCCTTCTCCAGCGTTGCGCGCATGGAGTCGTACTGGCCGAACTCTTCGAGAATCTGGCCTTCGGTCCAGCCGAGGGCCTTCAGCAGCACCGTGACGGACTGCTTGCGCTTCCGGTCTAGGCGGACGCCGACCTGGTCGCGCTTGTCGATTTCGAGTTCGAACCAGGCGCCGCGGGACGGGATGATCTTCGCGGTGAAGATGTCCTTGTCGCTGGTCTTGTCGGCGGTGCGCTCGAAATAGGCGCCCGGGGAGCGGACCAGCTGTGAGACGACGACACGCTCGGTGCCGTTGACCACGAACGTGCCCTTCTCGGTCATCAGCGGGAAGTCACCCATGAACACGGTCTGCTGCTTGATTTCGCCCGTGTTGTTGTTCATGAATTCGGCCTTGACGTACAGCGGAGCCGAGTAGGTAGCGTCCCGGTCCTTGCACTCAGCCATGGTGTACTTCGGATCAGCGAACTCCGGCTCCGAGAAGCTCAGGGACATGGTGCCCTGGAAATCCTCGATCGGGGAGATCTCTTCAAAGATGTCGGACAGACCCGAGGAGGTGGCGACGCTGAGGTCGCCTTCTTCGACGGCCTTGGCTACGCGGGCCTGCCAGCGTTCGTTTCCGACCAGCCAGTCAAAGCTGTCCGTTTGCAGGGCAAGCAGATTCGGAACATCAAGAGGTTCGTGAATCTTTGCGAATGAGAGCCGGCGGGTTGCACCGTCGGTACTGTCGGCGTTGATAGCGGTTGCAGCGTTGTTTACATTAGAGGTGCTCGAGGCGACCAAGAGGGATCCTTCCACAGACCTTCAGGCGTTGTCAGATCTCCCCCGTTATGCACCCTGCGGAGTGACTCCGCAGTGCTACCAATCCGGTTCCGCTATATGACCCGGGACCCGCGCTGGCCATGGGTGGTGCACGTTGTAGACGGCACATTGATGGCGCAGCTGCCAGGCTAAGCCCACCGCTATATGAAGGCTGAAGGTAAACAGGGAAGACGCAAATATCTACGATACGGCAAAGCAACCTACTTGTCTACCCCACTTCGCGCGGGATTGCAAGCACACTCCGGCGCCCCCGATCCCCGCCCCATTTCGGCCGCGGCGCGGCCGCGGCCCGTCCGCGGCTCTGTGTCCGCGGCAGGACAATGGCCCGGCCGCTGGCATCGCGATAGCCTTGCTGTACATCGTTCAAGATTGGAAGAGAAACCATGAGCAACTCTGCAGACAACAATGATGTTGTCATCCTCGCCGCCGCCCGCACTCCCCAGGGACGCCTCAACGGACAGCTTGCGAGCTTCACCGCCGTGGAACTCGGCTCCCACGCGATTCGAGCGGCCCTGGCTGCAGGTGGCGTGAAGGCCGAGCAGGTGGACTCGGTGATCATGGGCCAGGTGCTGCAGGCCGGGGCCGGCCAGAACCCCGCCCGCCAGAGCGCCATCGGCGCCGGCATCGGCTGGAACGTCCCGACGCTGACCATCAACAAGGTCTGCCTGTCCGGCTTGACCGCCGTGATCGATGCGGCCCGCATGATCCGCGGCGGTGATGCCACCGTCGTCGTCGCCGGCGGCCAGGAATCCATGACCCGCGCTCCGCACCTCCTCCCTGGCTCACGGCAGGGCTGGACCTACGGGTCCATCCAGGCCCTCGACGCCGCCGCCCACGACGGACTGACGGACGCCTTCGACGGGCAATCCATGGGCCTGTCTACCGAAGCCAAGAACCTGACGCTGGGCATTGACCGGACCTCCCAGGACGAGGTGGCAGCAGCGTCCCACCAACGCGCCGCCCGGGCCGCCAAGGACGGCGTTTTCGACGGCGAAATTGCTCCGATCAGCGTGAAACAGCGCAAAGGCGAGCCCATCGTTCTGTCCGCGGATGAGGGCATCCGGCCGGACACGACCGTGAACTCGTTGGCGGGCCTGCGGGCGGCGTTCGTCACGGACGGCACCATCACCGCCGGCAATTCCTCTCCCCTGTCCGACGGCGCCTCCGCCCTGGTGCTGTCCTCACGGAAATTCGCCGAGGACAACGGCCTTGAGTACCTGGCCGTCGTCGGCAGGCCCGGGCAGGTGGCCGGCCCGGACAACTCCCTGCACTCCCAGCCCTCCAACGCCATCAAGAGCGCGCTGGACAAAGCCGGCTGGGCCGCCACGGATCTGGACTTCATCGAAATCAACGAGGCCTTTGGGTCCGTCGCCGTGCAGTCGCTCAAGGACCTCGACTACCCGCTGGAGCAGTGCAATATCCACGGCGGTGCAATCGCCATGGGCCACCCGATCGGCGCCTCCGGTGCCCGGTTGGCCCTGCATGCAGCGCACGAACTGAAACGGCGCGGTGCTGGCAAGGCTGCTGTGTCCCTTTGCGGCGGCGGCGGCCAAGGCGAAGCGCTCCTGCTGTTCCGCGACTGATCCCCATGGCGGGCCCCGAAGTGCCGGGCTGCGCCGCGCCGGACCCTGAATTACCGGTCGGTGCCGTGGCGTTCGGTGCCGTGGCTGACCACGCAGGGGCGGCCAGCGGTGCCGGCGGCTCCGGCCGGGAACGGTTTCTGGCGGACGCTGCTGCCCGCGGCGTGGACGTTCAGCTCGTGGAGCGTCCCGCCGCCAGCAGCCTCGTGGAAGCGGCCCGGATACTCGGAATCCGGGAAGAAGATATCGTGAAGTCCCTTGTGGTCAAGCGCAAGGACGGCAGGTTCCTCTTCGCCCTCATCCCGGGCGGCCGGCAGATTTCCTGGCCCAAGCTCCGTGCCCTGGTCGGCGTTAACAAGCTGTCACTTCCGGCGGCGGAGGTCGCCCTGGAAGCGACCGGCTACGAGCGCGGCACCATCACACCGCTTGGAAGTACCGGCGCCTGGCCGGTTTACGCGGACCGGAGCATCGCCGGACGCAGGATCTCCCTGGGCGCGGGCGACCACGGCTACAGCGCCTTCGTGGACGCAGACGCCCTGACCGCCGCCCTCGACGCCGTCGTCGCGGACATCTCCGAACCGGGTTAGGCGGGACTTAGCCCGGTCGGGTTAAATCCCCGCTACGCGGTGATAGTGAGGGCCGCTCCGTTGACCGTGAGCCGCCAGTTGGCCTGGCTAAAAACGGCCACATCCAGTGTGCCGCGGTCCACGACGTAGTCGATGATCCGCTGCCGGATTTCCTGCTGGCTGTTCGAGAGCACCGGCGCCGTCTTCACAGCCGGGAAGTTGCCCCCGCCGCTCTGCCGGTAATTGTTGATGGCCAGGGCGAATTCCTGGTCCATCCGGAGGGCGCCGGTGCCGTAGGTCAGCCCGGCGATGCGCTGCCCCACGGGCTTAGCGAGGTCGATCTCGTAGTTCAACGGCGCGTCGAGGCCGTAGACGACGTCGTAGTTGTAATCCGGCGTCCCTCCCGGTGCCATGGTGGTGACCGCGTTGGTGACATCAGCGGCGCGGGCCGTTGTGGTGGTGACCGGTTGGAAGAACTGCGCGGACCATTCCAGGTAATCCTTGACCTGGGCCCCGGTGACTTTGATGGAGAGCAACGTGTTGTCGAAAATATACAGCCCGGCGACGTCCCGAATGGTCAGCGGCCCGGCCTTGACGTCCACGGAGCGGGAAAAGGCCGCAGCAATGGAGAGCACCGGGAGGTCGGCGGCCGGCCCGTTGGCAAGCTCGGCCTTGATCGTGCTCGCCTGGACGTAGTTAATCGCGTCGATGGCTGCAGAGTCCTCCCAGCAGGCCGTCGCCGTAGTGAGCGGAGCGGTGGACGTTCCGATGACCTCGTTGACGTACTTCACGGTGGCCTCGTGGCCGGACCGGACGGCACGCACGACGGCGGGGTCGGCATCGACCGTTTTGGCGTCCAGCAGGTGCGAGTGTGCCGCGGTGACCGTCCACTGCCCCTTGTCCCTGGCTAGCTCCAAATCCATGACAGAGACCCGCATGCCCCACTTGAGCGGTTCGGTCAGGAGGACCTGCTTGCCGGAGGATTTGTTGGTGACGAAGCGTTCCGGAATCTCCAGATGGGCGTGGCCGACCAGGATGGCATCGATGCCGGGAACCTCTTCTGCGAGCTGCGTGGAGGCGTTCTCCGCGAACGGCAGGGCATCCCCATACGAGGAGCCCGGAGTTGCGCCCGAGTGGCTCGTGACAATGACGACGTCGGCGCCCGCCGCCTTAAGCTGCGGGATAACGGTCCTGGCCTCCTCAACGATGCCGTTGAAGTCCAGCTTTCCCTGGACATTGTCACGGTCCCAGAGCGCGCACCCTGGGGTAACGAAGCCGACCACGCCCACGGTCAGCCAGCCGTTGTCCGTCTTCACGCGTTTAAGGACGTAGGGCGTGAAAGCACGCTGGCCGGTGACGGCGTCGTGGACATTGGCGCCCAGCAGCGGGAAGTCGAGCTGCCGTTCCCAGGTCCGCAGCAGCGGGATGCCGTAGTTGAATTCGTGGTTGCCGAGGCCGGCGGCGTCGTAGCCCACGGCGTTCATGGCCGAGGCCATGGGGTGCGTCACCGTCGCGGAAATGGGGCGGATTTTGGCGAAGTAGTAGGCCAGGGGCGTTCCCTGGATGGTGTCGCCGGCGTCGATGGTGAGCGTGTTCGCGGCGCCGCGTTCGGCCCGCATCGCTTTGATCAGGGTGGATGCCTGCGCAATGCCGATCTTGTTTCCTGCGGTATCGGCATAGGGCAGGTTCTTGAAGTAATCCCAGTTGAAGACATTGTTGTGCAGGTCGGTGGTGCCCAGCACTGTCAGGGTGAACCGCTTCCGGGCTGATGCAGGGCCGGCGTTGGCGGCCGGGGCTCCGGCCAGCGTCGCGGCGGCCGTGCCACCACCCACGAGGGCCGCGGCAAGCATGGCGCGGCGGGAGAGCGAGGGAGTGGCGTCGGTCATTTGTGTGAGCTCCTCAACGGTGGCGGCCTGTCGGCACGAAGCCTCAGTCTAGGCGCGCGCCTGCGCGGGAGAACAGAGAGCCAACGGTCTTTTCCGGGATTTCATGTGCCGTTGGTTCGCCCGAAACGCAGGAAACCCCGCCCACCGGAGTGGACGGGGTTTCCCGGAGCGGAACGGGAACTCGAGGTTCCCGTACAGTTCCAGAAGCGGTGAGTTACTTGAGGGTAACGCGTGCGCCGGCTTCTTCGAGCTGTGCAACAGCCTTCTCGGCAGCTTCCTTGGTGACACCTTCGAGGACGGCCTTCGGAGCGCTGTCAACAACGTCCTTAGCTTCCTTCAGACCCAGGGAAGTGATGGCGCGAACTTCCTTGATGACTGCAATCTTCTTGTCGCCCGGGTGCTCCAGGATGACGTCGAATGCGGTCTGCTCTTCTTCTTCTGCAGCGGCGCCGGCAGCGGGGCCAGCAACAGCAACAGCAGCAGCAGTAACTTCGAAAGTCTCTTCGAAGAGCTTTACGAACTCAGAGAGTTCGATGATGGTCAGTTCCTTGAAAGCTTCAATGAGCTCTTCGTTGGTGAGCTTCGCCATGGTGTGGCGTCCTTCCTATAGTGGTGCTCGGCGGCCGGAGCCGTGCCCTCGCACCGGAGTCTGGTTTAGAGAGTTAGTTCTCTTCGGGGGCTGCGGCGTCAGCCGGAGCTTCAACTGCTGCATCGGCGGCCGGGGCTTCTTCAGCGGCGGGCGCTTCGGCTTCAGCCGGTGCGCCGTTCTCTTCTTCAAGCTTGAGGCGCAGTGCGTCGATGATGCGAACAGCGGCGGCAGCAGGAGCCTTGAGGATGCCTGCAACCTTGGCGAGCTGCAGCTCGCGGGACTCGAGTGCTGCCAGGGCAGCAACTTCGCTGGCGTTCAGAGCCTTGCCCTCGAAGTAACCGGTCTTGATAACCAGCTGCTTGTTGGTCTTGGCAAAATCCGTCAGGCTCTTGGCAGCGGCAACTGCGTCACCCTTGATGAACGCGATTGCAGTGGGGCCGGCGAGCTGGCCGTCGAATGCCTCGACACCAGCTTCCTTGGCTGCAATGGCGGTCAGGGTGTTCTTGACGACCGAGAACTTGGTGTCCTGGCCGAGCGAGACACGCAGCTGCTTGAGCTGTGCAACGGTGAGCCCACGGTATTCGGTCAGGACAGCGGCGTTCGATTCCTTGAAATCGTTAGTGATCTCAGCTACTGCTGAAACCTTGCTAGGCGTTGCCATAACCCTCCTTCCGGGGATAGTGCCGGTGAGTCCCGGTCCCCGCTCAAAAGAGCTAAAAACTAAAAACGCCCCGCGCAGATGCACGGGGCTTGTCTCGACGCAGTCCATGACTGCGGAGCTTTGCTTCGTTCACCTGCGCCGGCCGCCCTCTGTTCAGGGTCCTTCGTCTGGAAATCCACTGGCTCTCCCGGCGCGACTGCAGAAGTGAGCCTTGCTTGGGAGAGTGAATTTCCAACAACCGACGGTCTTTGGTTTACCCAGCTTACGCGAGTCGGAGCGGGTGTTCCAAATCGGACCCCGTGCGCCCCGTTCAGCTGGTGCTGGGGCCGAAGTCCGGGAGTTCCTTTTGCCAGAGGCCCGTGACTCCGGCCGTGGTGAACCCCAACTGCTGGTTGACCTTGAGCAGGTACCGGTTTTCCGGCGCATTCCAGGTGTAGAGGACCCGGGCGCCCGGGAACTGCTCGGCTAGCCGTTCCATGTTCGCGACCTTGATCAGCAGACCCAGCTTGTTCCCCCGGTGCTTGCGCAGGACCACGGTGTCATCCTGGAAGACGACATCGGGTCTGAGGGCGAGGACGCTGATCGTCGTCAGTCCAACCAGCTCGCCGGTAGCGATCTCCTCGACGGCGGTGACCACCGTCCGGCGGCCCTGCGCGATGGCGACGTCTTCCGCCTCGCGGAGGATGCCGCCGTCGAACACCATATCCGTGTCATCGGCCCCCGGCACGCCGTCTTCGCCCGCACTGTTTTCGAGCTTCACGACGGCTTCAAGCCATTGATCCGGGCACTGATCTGTCCAGTGGTGCAGGCGGTAGCGGCCTGCGTTGGCTTCCTGGGCCTCGGTTTCCAGCTCCTCCACGAGCTTGCTGTCCAGCGGCAGAGTGCAGGCACTGAATTGTTCGATGTGCTGAAGGGTGTAGCCGCTGTGGCGGGCGAATTCGACCTCCCGGCTGTTCATTGGAACGAAGCCCAGGCCCGTGCCGGGAATCAGTTGCCCGGCGCCGCTGTCACCCAGGGAGGCACGCGAATGGTTCGTGTCAATCAGGATGGTGTGCCTGCCTTCGCCCCGGGCGAAGTGCTCGGCAGCCTCCAGTAGTCGCCTGCCCACGCCCCGTCCTTGGAATTCCGGCAGAATATCCAGCGCGAATTCCGCGAGGTCCAGGTTATCCGCCAGAGGCAAGGCAATGTCGACGGTTCCGACGATGTCCCCGTCTACCCTGGCTACAAGAATGACCTGGCGCTCGTAAGGGTCAGCCATCTCGAGCAATTTTTCCTGCGGTGCGTACGCGAGGTCGTCACTCCCCCACGTCTGCATCCGCACCCTGCGTCCCACTTCGACCGCGGTTATGAAGTCGGCAGCGTCCGCGCCGTCCAGCGAATCGGGAATCCACAGCTGTTCTATCCGTACATCATTTGCCATAACGGGCATCATCCCCAGCTGTTCTGCCATCCATGGGCGCCGGAAACCCGGCGAGAACCGGGCTACCACCGCCAGCATATGCCGGTTCGGGCTGCCGTTCCATCAACGTGTTCGGCAAAATATGTTCCGCCAGCAATGGGTGGCGTAGCCCTTTTCGCGCCTCAGGCGGCACTGACTGTCCGTTACCATTCCCCGCCCCAGCCGGCGCGCCGCCAGGTGGCCATGATATGGCGCACCCGTGCTACATCCCATCCCTCCCAAGCGTGGCTGAAGCCGCCCACGGGGCATCAGTGCTTAGGCTCAACATCAGCACGGCGAGCCGTCCGGCATACCGTTCCTGGTAGCGGCCGCTCCAGGTCGGGGTTTCCCCAGGTCCGCTGTGTCAGCTCCTCGCAGAATTCCCCGACGTCGAGGAAATCCCCGGCGTCGGGAGCATCCGGGGCCCGGAACGCAGGAAAGACCGCCCCGCGAATGCGGGACGGTCTTTCCACCTACCTGGTGCTGCTGCCGACTGAACGGCGGCTGCGGTTAGACCTCGGTCAGGACCTTGGTGACGTTGGGGTCAACCGTGATGCCCGGGCCGAACGTGGTGGCAACGGTGGCCTTCTGGATGTACCGGCCCTTGGAAGCGGACGGCTTGAGGCGAAGAACCTCTTCCAGTGCGGCGGCGTAGTTCTCCGCCAGCTTGAGGGCGTCGAAGGAAACCTTGCCGATGATGAAGTGCAGGTTGGAGTGCTTGTCGACGCGGAAGTCGATCTTGCCGCCCTTGATGTCGTTGACGGCCTTCGTGACATCAGCGGTCACGGTGCCGGTCTTCGGGTTCGGCATCAGGTTACGCGGACCCAGGACCTTGCCGAGACGGCCAACCTTGCCCATGAGGTCAGGGGTCGCGACGGCGGCGTCGAAGTCGGTCCAGCCGGCGGCGATCTTCTCGATCAGGTCATCGGAACCAACGAAGTCGGCGCCGGCAGCGATTGCTGCCTCAGCCTTGTCGCCCGTTGCGAAAACGAGAACACGGGCGGTCTTACCGGTGCCGTGGGGCAGGATAACGGTGCCGCGGACCATCTGATCGGCCTTGCGGGGATCAACGCCGAGGCGGAAAGCGACCTCAACGGTGGCGTCGAACTTGGACGGGTTAGTGTCCTTGGCGAGCGTCACTGCCTCGAACGGCGCGTAGAACTTCTCCGCGTCGATCTTGGCTGCGGCTGCCTCATATGCTTTGCTGCGCTTTGCCATGCTGCTTATTTCTCCTTGTGCAGTTGTGGTCTGCGGACCGCGCTGGGCCCTGCCACAGTCGGGATTCCTGAAATGAACCGCCGACATTTCAATGTGTAGGTGGTGCCGGTTGCCCGGCGGGGAAGGCTCTTAGCCTTCGACGGTGATACCCATGGAACGGGCGGTGCCGGCGATGATCTTCGCAGCGCCTTCGAGGCTCGTGGCGTTGAGGTCTTCCATTTTGGTGGTGGCAATCTCAATGACCTGGGCCTGGGTCAGCTTGGCGACCTTGACGGTGTGCGGGGTCGGTGAACCCTTGGCAACGCCTGCAGCCTTCTTGATCAGTTCCGCGGCCGGCGGGGTCTTGGTGATGAACGTGAATGAGCGGTCCTCGTAGACCGTGATTTCAACCGGGATAACGTTGCCGCGCTGGGCTTCCGTCGCAGCGTTGTACGCCTTGCAGAATTCCATGATGTTGACACCGTGCTGGCCAAGCGCAGGACCGATCGGCGGGGCCGGGTTAGCGGCACCTGCCTGGATCTGCAGCTTGATGAGGCCGGTGACCTTCTTCTTGGGAGCCAATGTAGGGTCCTTCTCTCAATTACTTCCTGGGACACAGGAGCGTGCCTCAGGTTCTTGGCCGCCATGGCGAGGCGACCGGCCGCCCCTGGCTGCTAAAGCGGGCAGCCCGGGGCGAATTCTGTGGGGAAACTAGATCTTGCTTACCTGGTTGAAGGCCAGCGTGACCGGGGTCTCGCGCTCAAAGATGGACACCAGCACCACGAGGGTCTGGGAATCCACCTTGATCTCGGAGATCGTGGCCGGGAGGGTTTCGAACGGACCCTCCTTGACGATGACCGACTCGCCAACCTCGAAGTCGACGTCGATCTGCGCGGCAGCGTGCTTGACCGGCTTGCCCTTCTCGGCCTGCTCTTCTTCGAAGACCGGGGCGAGCATGGAGAAGACCTCATCAAGGCGCAGCGGGACCGGGTTGTGGGCGTTGCCCACGAAGCCGGTGACACCGGGGGTGTGGCGGACCGCGCCCCAGGAGGCATCCGTCAGGTCCATGCGGACCAGAACGTAACCGGGAATGCGGACGCGGTTGATGACCTTGCGCTGAGCGTTCTTGATCTCAACGACTTCCTCCATCGGAACCTGGATTTCGAAGATGTAATCTTCCATGTCCAGGGTCTGGATGCGGGTTTCAAGGTTGGCCTTGACGCGGTTTTCGTAGCCGGCATAGGAGTGGATGACGTACCAATCACCCTCCTGGCGGCGCAGCTTGGCTTTGAACTCGTCAGCCGGATCCACCTCAGCGGCAGCGGCGGCGGCGGCCAGCGCGTCATCGTCCGACTCCGCTCCGGCTGCTTCTTCGCCTGCCGGTTCGTCGCCAGCGGCTGCGGCGTCAGAATCCGCTTCGGCCGACTCATCTGCCGCGGCCTCTTCTTCTGCGTCGGCTTCGGCCGTTTGAGCGGCCTCGTCAGCGACGTCGGATGCGGGCGCAGCGGATACGGCCTCGGACTGCTCCCCGGTTTCCACCGCGGCGTCCTGGCTCTTCTCCAGCTCAGCCTCAGTTACCTCGAGCTCCTGCTCAGACACTTGGTCTCCTGCTTCCTCATTGCCTAACATGCCTATTTAAATGACTCAATTCCGCACACCCCGCGGCACCGCCGGAATCCCGGGGGTTGTCCACGCAGTCTGCGGACCGGTCGCCTTAGCGGTCGGAGGGGCCCGTGCCGCCGAAGACCCAGCCCACGCCGACCCCGAAAGCCAGATCCAGCACGGTGACGATGAGCATCATGATGACGACGAACACCAGCACCACGAGCGTGTAGTTGATCAGTTCTTTGCGGGTGGGTGCAACGACCTTCTTCAGCTCGCCGATCACCTGGCGGACGAAAAGCGCGATACGAGCGAAGAAGCCTGCCTTGGGGGCATTCTTGGCGGGGCGGCCACTGGAGCTGCTTGCAGCCGTTTCGGTCACCTGGATCTCACTCATCCTCGCAATGTCGGATTTCCCGGCTCTGAACTGAACCATGGTTGCTGCGCTTGTTCCGGAGAAACCGGAACAGCTTGCGCAGGGCAGACAGGACTCGAACCTGCAACCTGCGGTTTTGGAGACCGCTGCGCTACCAATTGCGCCACTACCCTATGGATTGAAAACCCGCCGCTGCCAACATCCTCAGACTTTCCTGAGGCGCAGACCATCATCGTGTTTTCAACACCGGAGAACCAGTCTACGCAACAACTGCGGCTACGTCGAACCGGCCCCTCCCGGGCGCGGGAGGCCCCCGAATTCCCGGGCAGATACCGAACTCATACCGGGAAGTACGGGCGTGGGGCGGGCCGGACTGCTGGCCGCCGAAGGACATCGCGGCTGGGCAGTCACATTTGCCCGCCGGCACCGCAATCGATCCGGTGAACGGCTTAGAGTAGGTTCTGTCGAATCCCCACCAACAGCCACTGAGGCTGCTAGCGAAGAATGGACCCGCGATGCCTGCCGCCCGCATTTCACAGCGAATTTCCGCTATTGCCGAATCCGCCACGTTGGCTGTCGATGCCAAGGCGAAGGCGCTGAAGGCGGCCGGCCGGCCGGTTATTGGCTTCGGCGCCGGCGAGCCGGACTTCCCGACCCCTGACTACATCGTGCAGGCAGCCATCGCAGCCGCGACGCAGCCCAAGTACCACCGGTATTCCCCGGCCGGCGGCCTGCCTGAACTGAAGCAGGCAATCGCCGAGAAAACATTCCGCGACTCCGGTTACCGGGCCGACGCAGCCCAGGTGCTTGTCACCAATGGCGGCAAGCAGGCCGTGTACAACACCTTCGCCACACTGCTGGATCCGGGCGACGAGGTCATTGTCCCGACGCCGTTCTGGACCACCTACCCGGAGGCCATCCGCCTGGCGGGCGGCGTGCCGGTCGAGGTGTTCGCCGGACCGGAACAGGGATACCTGGTGACGGTCCAGCAGCTCGAAGCCGCGCTCACGGACCGCACCAAGATCCTCCTTTTCGTCTCCCCCTCCAACCCCACGGGCGCGGTGTACTCTCCGGATCAGGTCCGCGAGATCGGACAGTGGGCGGCAGCCAAGGGCCTGTGGGTGGTTACGGATGAGATCTACGAGCACCTGACCTATGACGGGGTGCCGTTCACCTCGATCGCCACGGCCGTTCCGGAGCTCGGTGACAAGGTGGTCATCCTCAACGGCGTGGCAAAGACCTACGCGATGACCGGCTGGCGTGTGGGCTGGATGATCGGCCCGGCCGATGTCATCAAGGCCGCCACGAACCTGCAGTCGCACGCCACCTCCAATGTCTCGAACATTCCGCAGATGGCGGCCCTAGCCGCGGTCTCGGGCCCCCTGACAGCGGTCGATGAGATGAAGCTCGCTTTCGACCGGCGCCGGAAAGCCATCGTGGCCGGGCTGAACGCAATCGAGGGTGTGGAATGCCCGACGCCGACGGGCGCCTTCTACGTCTACGCCGACGTCCGCGCCCTCCTCGGGAAGGAATTTCCCTCCGCGAACGGGCCTGTCCGGCCGTCGACGTCCGCGGAGCTGGCTGCCCTGATCCTTGATGAAGTCGAGGTGGCTGTAGTTCCGGGTGAGGCTTTCGGCCCGTCCGGCTACCTGCGCCTCTCCTATGCCCTGGGCGACGACGACCTCGCAACCGGCGTCGCGCGCCTGCAGGACTTCCTCGGCAAGGCCGGGTAACGACCCTCCCGCAGGTTTCGCAGCCCGGAGACGGACGCTCCCGCAGCCGTCGCCTGCTGCTGCTGCTGCTGCTGCGTCCGCCGGATAGCCGGCGGAAGTGCCGGAGCGTCGGTTTTGGTGGTGTCCCGGGTCAGAGGAGCCTGCGTTCGGCGGCCCAGCGGGTGAGTTCGTGGCGGCTGGAGAGCTGGAGCTTGCGCAAGACAGCGGAAACATGTGTCTCGACCGTCTTAATGGAAATGAAGAGCCCCTTGGCGACTTCCTTATAGCTGTAGCCGCGAGCGATGAGCCGCATCACCTCCAGTTCCCGGACGGACAGCCTGTCCAGTTCGTCGTCGGCGATGTCGGCCGGGGCGGTCCCGAAGGCATCCAGGACGAACCCTGCCAGCCGGGGCGAAAAGACGGCATCTCCGCCGGCCACCCGGCGGACGGCGTCGGAAATCCCGGCTCCGGAGATGGTTTTTGTGACATAGCCGCGGGCCCCGGCACGGATAACCGAGACGACGTCCTCGGCCGCGTCCGAGACGCTCAAGGCAAGGAACCGGGTGCTGCCCATCAGGGGCGCCGAACCGGCCAGCACCTCGCGTCCCCCACCGCCCAGCCCGCCGGGCAAGTGGACATCGAGGAGCACGACGTCGGGACGTACCGCTGCGATCACAGCAAGGGCCTCTTCGACTGTCCCGGCCTCCCCGGCGACCACTATGGCCGGGTCCAGATCGGCTTTCAGACCCGAGCGGAAGATCGCGTGGTCATCCACGATCACCACGCGGATGACGGGCGGGGCCGCCTCCGCTTCGGCGTTGGTCACAGTGTTGCCTCTCGATTGCTGTTGTTGGTGGCGGCGCCGATGGATGGTCCGGCCGAGCGCGACAGCCTCAGCCGGACCTCGGTGCCTTCCGGGCTGCTGCTGATGCCGGCGGTACCGCCGTGGCGTTTCATCCGGCCCATAATGGATTCCCGGATTCCCAGCCTGTCAGTCGGGACAGCGTCCAGGTCGAAGCCGGCGCCGCGGTCCTTGACGAAGACCTCGGCCGCACCATCGGTGACTTCCAAGTACACCGACACGGCGCCCCCGCCGTGGCGGGCCGCGTTCAGCATCGCCTCACGCGCGGCTTGCACGAGCGCCTCCAGGCTTTCAGTCATGGCACAGTCGCCCACCGCCACCACCTCCACCGCGTTGCCCAGGGTGTCCTCCACTTCTGCCGCTGCAGCTTTGACGCCCTCGGACAATTGACCCGCGTCCTTGCCCGGATCCCGGTACAGCCAGCCGCGCAACTCGCGCTCCTGGGCGCGGGCGAGGCGGACGACGTCGGTTTCGTTGCCGGCGCGCCGCTGAATCAGTGCCAGTGTCTGCAGCACGGAGTCGTGGAGGTGGGCGGCGATCTCGGCGCGTTCGGTGGCACGGACCCGGCCGGCGCGTTCTGTTTCCAGGTCGCGCCAGAACTTCAGCCCCCAGGGCAGCAGGACCAGGGCCACTCCGCCCAGCACTGCCACCGAGGCCAGCAACGCAAGCCAGGTCTGTTCCCAGGAACCGGAGCCGGACACCATGAGCAGGACCCCGGTCACCACCAGTGCCAGTCCGGCGGCCAGCCTGGCCCAGCCGCCGGCCTGGTCCGCCTTGGTCCGGTCCACAAGACCAGCCCGCCGTGTCTCGTCCAACTGCATCCACGCGATTGCGGCGCCACCCAGGATGGCCGCAACCGGTATCAAGGTGCCGAGGGGAACCTCAACGCCGAGCAGGCGGGCGATCAGGATGCCGGCGGCCAGCAGCAGGGCCGCCCCGAGGAGGATCTCCTTGCCGTAACGCATGGCGGTGACCCGTCCCTGCCAGGAACTGGCAGGGACGTTGGCGCCCACGGCGGTGTCGGGTCCCGCTGCCGGACTTCCCGCTGCTGCCCCTGCGGCCGCCGGCCCCGGGAAGGTTGCCGCCGTCGGTTGCCACTGAAGGGCGCCGGCATTGGGACCCGGGTACGGCTCGCTCACCGCGGGAGCGATGGGCGACGCCGGGCGGCGGGCGTTGCGTTTGGCGCTTTCGTCCGCGGTGGGGACCATAATCCACAGCCAGGCGTAGAACGCGATGCCGGCGCCGCCGGCGAGCGCCGCAATCACCATGCCGATCCGCACCATCTTCACCGGCCAGCCCAGGTGCAGCGCAAGGCCGGCGCAGACGCCGGCGATCACCCGGTCGCCGCCGCGGACCAGCGGCGGGCGGGAAGCGGCGGTTGTCATGTGTCAATCCAAACACGGATCAGGGCTCCCCGGAGGTGTATTCGGCGCGAACCGGGGGCCACTCAGGGGCGGTTCAGGGTGTTCCCCAGTAGAGCGGATCCGGAACGGGCGGGAGGATCGAAGTATGAATCCGCACACTGAGCACCCCGATGACGGTTCCGCCCCGGCGGGCGGCACCGCCGGACAATCCGCCGGACAATCGCTTGGGCCCTCCGCGGCGCCCGTCCCGGACCAAACGACCGGGCAGCCCGGGGCGTCCTCCGCGGGGATGTCAGCAGAGACTACGGCGACCGCACCGGTGGACATGTCCGCGACCCTTCCGTTGGACTTTGCCGCCGGCGCCGGCGCAGGAACTCCTCCGCCACCGCCCTATCTCGGCCCGGCCCCCGGCCCGACACCCGGCCCGACACCCCCGCCGGCCGGCAGCCAGCCGGAGAACTTCTTCGATTGGATCCGCCGCCAGGGCATCCGCCGCGGCCGGGAGCGGTGGGTCGGCGGGGTGGCCAGCGGCATCGCCGAGCGCTTCGGCGTCGACCCGCTGATTGTCCGCGGCATCCTTATTGTCCTGACCGTCTTTGCCGGCGTCGGCGTCGTCCTCTACGGCATCGCATGGGCACTCCTGCCCGAACCCGACGGCCGGATCCACGTCCAGGAAGCGGCCGCAGGCCGCTGGTCGTCAGGGATGACCGGGGCCCTGATCACCACAGTGATCGGTTTCCCCAGCCTGGGCACCGGGTTTTGGGGCTGGGACCGTTACGGCGCGGGCCCGTTCATCTGGACCGTTTTCTGGGTGGGTGGGGTCATCTACCTCATTTACTACCTGACCCAGCGCAACAAATCCCGGAATGAAGGCACCCCCAAGACAGCCACCCCCCAAACCGACCCCTATACCGCGGCGGATTACAGCGGAACTACCCCGGCGGATTACAGCGGCACGCCCTTCCCCGGCTACGGCGGCCCGCCAGCGTCCGCAGCGGGTTGGGGCACGCCCCCGCCGTCCACTCCTGCCCCTCCGCCCGGCGGCGGCTACCGGCCGGACCCCGGCGGGGCATCCATCCCGCCGGTCAAACCCCGGAACCCCGGTCCCGGCTCCCCCGCAGTGGCGGTGACCGTTGGCCTGGCGCTGCTGGTGGGCGGCGGTCTCAAGGCCCTCGACGCCGCGAACGTCATCGATCTCGGCACCTCCAGCAACGCCATCGTCTGGGCCAGCGGCGCCGTCATCCTGGGCCTCGGCATCCTGGTGTCCGGGCTCAGGTGCCGCACCTCGGGCATCCTCGGGTTCTTCGCCGCGGTGGCCCTGATCGTGGGCGGCATCTTCAATGTCCTCCCCAACGGCGACCGCTTCCGCCCGCAGAACGCCGACTGGTACCCCGCGAGCATCGACCAGGCCCGCGGCGGGTTCGACATCACCGCCGGAACCGGAACCGTGGACCTGACCCGGCTCGCGCTGAACCCTCCGTTGGGAACGGACCTTGTGGTCCCAATCGACGCAACGGCCAGCAACCTCACGGTGGTCATCCCGGACACGGTACCGGTGGAGGTCCGCGCCGACATCACCATGGGCAACCTCAATGAAGGCAGCCAAAGCCACGGAGGCATGACCAGCCAGCAGCGCACCTACAACACCGGCAAGCCGGGGGCTACGCTGATCCTCACCATCGACGGCACCTTCAGCAACGTCACCATCAAGGAAGGCAACTGACATGAGCACTTACGACGCGCCGGCCAGCGGGCGGAAAGGCCGCAGTCCGGGCGCCCCGTCCGGCCCCGACGTACCGCAGCAGGACTCCTCACCCCGCGTGGGTACCGTGGTCTGGGGGCTGATCGTGGTGGCCCTCGCAGCGCTCATCATCGTCGCCCAACTCGGCATCGTGGCCCTCAACGGCACCTACGTGCTGATCGGCCTGATGATCGGCGCGGGCGCCGCACTCGTGGTCGGCGGGCTGCTTTCCGCCCGCGGACGTGACAAAGCCACCTCAACACGGAAGTCTTAAGCCATGGAAAAGTTCTACAGCACCGTCAGGGGCCTCGGCCTGAAACGTGGTCCGCAGCGTTGGTTGGGCGGAGTCTGTGGCGGCATCGCCGCCAAGCTCAATGTGGACGTGGCGTTCGTCCGGATCGCTTTCCTGCTCTTCGCACTGCTCCCCGGACCGGCATTTGTGTTCTATCTCGTGGCCTGGCTGCTCCTGCCCGACCAGCGAAACGGCATCGTCCTTGAGTCGCTCCTGGCGAACCGCTCAGCGCGCCCGTAAGAACGACTGTTCCGACAAAGAACGACCGTCCCGAAAAGGACCCCTGTGCCCCTGCCTCCGGCGGGGGCATCTCGGCATAGTCACCGTTTGTGTCCTGCCCCACATGCGCCATTAGACTCTAGGGTGAGCTCAGCGTGGCGCTCTGCCTGTACACCTTCGAACCAGGATTTGAGCCGAGACATGAAAATAGGAATCCTCACCAGTGGCGGCGACTGCCCCGGACTGAACGCCGTCATCCGCGGCGCCGTCCTGAAGGGCATCGCCGTCCATGGCCACGAATTCGTGGGGTTCCTGGACGGCTGGCGCGGCGTTGTCGAGGGCGACACCATCGACATCCCGCGCACCATGGTCCGCGGCATCGCCAAGCAGGGCGGGACCATCCTGGGCACCTCCCGCACCAACCCGTTTGAAAACAACGGCGGGCCCGACGTCATCAAGGCCAACATGGACCGGTTGGGCATCGACGCCCTTATTGCCATTGGCGGCGAAGGTACCCTGGCCGCGGCCAAACGCCTCACGGACGCCGGGCTGAAGATCGTCGGGGTTCCCAAGACCGTCGACAACGACCTCGATGCCACGGACTACACCTTCGGTTTTGACACAGCCGTGGAAATTGCCACCGAGGCGATCGACCGCCTGCGGACCACGGGAGAGTCGCATCACCGCTGCATGATCGCGGAGGTGATGGGCCGCCACGTGGGCTGGATCGCCCTGCACGCCGGCATGGCCTCGGGTGCCCACGCCATCCTGATCCCGGAGCAGAAAGCCTCCATGAAGCAGATCGCCGAATGGGTCACCTCCGCCCGCGACCGTGGCCGTGCCCCGCTCGTGGTGGTAGCGGAAGGATTCGTCCCGGACGATCAGGAAACCCCGCACTCAGAACGCGGGCTGGATACCTTTGGCCGTCCGCGGCTCGGCGGAATTTCCGAGCGGCTGGCTCCTGAGCTTGAGGCCATGACCGGCATCGAGACCCGGGCGACTGTCCTGGGCCATATCCAGCGCGGCGGCGTCCCGACCGCGTTCGACCGTGTGCTGGCCACCCGCCTGGGCATGGCCGCGATCGACTCGGTTGTCGAACAGCGCTGGGGCACCATGGTGTCCCTGAACGGAACTGACATCGTCCATGTTGGCTTCGACGCCGCCCTGGGCAACCTCAAGACTGTCCCGCAGAACCGTTACGACGAGGCCGCCGTCCTCTTCGGCTGAGCCCCGGGCGGGCGCCGCCGCACCGGTGGGTAGGGTGGATGCATGACTCTTGAGCCCGGTTCGGTCGCCATCATCCAGCTCGCCTGGGCCCGCCGTCTGGGGCTCGACGACGACGCGTTTGCTGCTGCCGCGGGCGACCGCATCATCCATGCCGACGATACCGCCCGGATTGTCCAATTCATTCGGCTGTTCGGCAATTCCGCTCTGGTGGGCCCGCAATGGGCCCTCGACGCCGCCGCCGGGCTGCCCGACGGCGAACTGGCGCAGCACGGCACCCTGCTGACCCTTACGCGGGACCACAGCGGGCACGGGCTCGGGGCCTCGGCACTGTTCTTTGCGGACGACCTGCCGCTGCGCCAGCCCTCCGGCGAACTGACCGTCTCGCAGGGAAGCCCGGAAGCCGTGGAGCTGGAAGCCTTCTGCCCGCCGGACGACGTCAACGAAGTAAGCCTCTCGGACCTGGAGCACCGCTTCACCATCATGCACATGGAGGACGGCCGGCGGACCCCGGTGGCCTGCGGAGCCTACACCGAGTGGGAGGGCATCCTGGCCCAAATGGGGGTACTGGTGGCCCCGCAATGGCGCCGCCGCGGGCTGGGCTCCCTGGCCGCCTCAGTAGCGGCACACGAGGCTCTCGCCTCCGGGCTGACACTGCAGTGGCGCGCCGATGTCAGCAACAAAGGGTCCCTGGCTGTCGCCCGCAGCCTGGGTTTCACCGCCGGCGGCATCCAAACCAGTGTGCTGCTGGGCTGATCCGGCAGCACACCCGTTCAACATCAGCCGGACTTTACTGCGGATCCCTCAGGCGTTGCCGGAGCGGAAGCAGGCGCGCCCCAGCTTTGCACCGGCTGGGGCTTGGCGAAGAACAGCGCCACCGCCGCGCCGACCAGGATGACGGCAGCGGGCAACAGGATGGACTGGCCCATCGCCGTCGAGAATCCCTCCTGCAGCGCCTCGGGCAGCGCACCGCCGAAGGCCATGGGGCTGGCCTCGCCGGAGGCACCCGGGGCGGCCGGAAGCTCCGCCGCGAGCCGGGACTGGATCAGGACGGCAATGGCGGCACTGCCGAGAACGGCTCCGATCTGCCGGGTGGTGTTGTAGACACCCGAGCCGGCGCCCGCTTGGCGTGGGGGCAGGTTGCGGGTGGCCGTTGAGCTCAGGGGGGCCCAAATGCCCGCGTTCGCGAACCCCAGCACCGCGCTGGGCAGCAGGAACAGCCAAATCGGCGTGTCCGGGTGCATCAGGGACGCGTTCCATACCAGCGCCACCGACATCAGGACCAGCCCGGCCGCGGTGATGAACTTCGGGTTGACCCGGTCGATGATCTTGCCGACCACCGGCGCGAGGCCACCGGAAATCAAGGCCATCGGGACCATCATGAGCGCGGACTCGGTGGGGGTCAGGCCACGGACGATCTGGTAATAGAAGATCAACGGCAGGCTGAACGCAGTCACCGTGAAACCGACAGTGGTGATGCTGATATTGGCCAGCGAGAAGTTGCGGTCCTTAAAGAGGGACAGCGGCAGAAGCGGTTCACCCTTGTTCAGCTTCTGCCAGACGACGAAGACCACCAGGACGACGATCCCGGCGATTATGAGCCCCCATACCGTGATGGGACCGGAGATGGTGCCCCAGTTGTAGGTCTCGCCCTCCTGGATGCCGAACACCAGCAGGAACAGCCCGACCGCACTGAGCAGCACGCCGGGGATGTCGAACTTGTGCGGGTGGGTGCTCAGCGACGGAACATAGCGCAGGGCCAGGAAAAACCCGACGACTCCCACCGGGAGGTTGATGAAGAAGATCCATTCCCAGCCGAAACCGTCGACGAGAACGCCGCCAAGGATCGGTCCCACGAGGGTGGCGACGCCGGCAGTGGCACCCCAGATGCCCATCGCGGCTCCGCGCCGGTCCGGCGGGAAGATCCGCGTGATCACGGCCATGGTCTGCGGCGTCATCAGCGCCGCTCCGAAGCCCTGGAAGACGCGGGCCAGAATCAGCGTCTCCACGTTCCCGGAGAGCCCGCACCACAGGGACGCCAGCGTAAAGACGACCAGCCCCGTCAGGTAGAGCTTCTTCGGGCCGAAACGGTCGCCCAGCCGGCCGGTGATCAGCAGCGGCACGGCGTAGGCCAGCAGGTAGGCACTGGTTACCCAGATGACTGAGTTGATGTCAGCGTTCAAGCCCTCCATGATGCGGGGATTGGCCACCGAGACAATAGTGGTGTCGATCAGGATCATAAAGAACCCGATCACGAGTGACCACAGCGCCGGCCACGGCCTGGCAACGATTTCCATGGGATTCCTTTGAGGTTGAGGAGGTATAAAGTGTGCGGCGAAAGGTGTTCGTCGGCGCCGGGGTCCGGGACGGGCTACCAGGGAAGCCGGCCGCTGTGCAGCCGGTCCTGCAGGTCCCGAATCCAGCCGATTTCGGCGGTCAACATGACCCGCTGGTAATCCATGTCGATCCAGTACTTGCGTTCGACACCCTTGGTCCGGAGCCGGTCCTCGCCCGCGGAGAGGAACTCCAACTGCTCCGTCAAACCCTTGAGACGGCGGTCGAGCAGTTCGGTCACCACCCCGGCCGGAAGGTTGTACGCCTCCGAGACAGCCAGCGGAAACGCCGGATACTCGTTGACGGGACTGGACAGCATGTCCTGGATCCTGTGGGTCAAGGCTTCCCGCCCTGCCTCGGAAATCTCGTAGGTGGTACGTTCCGGACGGTTGCCCTCGCGGTCGGTGCCGGCTGCTGCCACCAGGCCCTGCTCTTCAAGCCGTCCGACCGCGTGGTACAGCGTTCCGGGCCGGACCTTGAGGAGGCGGTCCTCATGCCGTGCCATCAGAAGCTGGTACATCTCATACGGATGCATGGGCTCCTCGACCAGCAGGGACAGTGCGGCAACGCCGAGCGGTGTGAGGGGTGCGGTTCGCGCCATAAGGCCTTGTCCTTCCCGCGATACGTCCTGCGGCGGCACCAGCGGCTCCGCCCTTATTCCAAGAGAACTATTCCACATGGAGTATTACGACGCAAAAATCCCGTGCGGAGGGAAGCGATCAGCCGAGCACGGCCAGGATGTCCTTGCGGTCGAACATCTGCGCGGCCGCCCGGGCGGAGGGCGTCCCGGCGTCGGGGTCGGCCCCGGCCAAGAGCAGCACCTGCGCAACATCCGTGTACCCCTTGAAGACCGCGCCGGCGAGCGGTGTCTGGCCGCGGTCATTGGCGGCGCCGGCGTCTCCGCCGTGCTGAAGGATCACCCGGACGGTGCCGGCGTGACCATGGTAGGCGGCCAGCATCAGCAGCGAATCCCCGGCAGCGTTCGTCAGCGTGGCCGGCACCCCGGCGGCCAGGTAGCTGCCAAGAATCGCGGTATCCCCCTGGCGGGCGGCGTCAAGGAGCTTGTGGGCGAGCGCCACGGTCTCCTCGTCAGGGGCCGGGGACGCCCCGGTCATCGGGTTCCCCGCAGGAAACCGGTTCGCCGTCCCACAACCTGGCCTGCATCCGGAGCCACAATAAGTTCCTGCGCCGCGGTGTAAGGCTCTTCGCCGTCAAGGACTGTCAGCACTTCCCCGGGGGCGACAGAGCGTTTGACGACGGCCAGCGCCACGGGACCCATCTCGTAGTGCTGCGCTACGGACGTTACGGCGCCCACCAACCGGTCCCCGGAACGGACCTCGCTGCCGACCGCGGGCATCGTGTGCTGCGAGCCGTCGAGCTGCAGGAACACCAGCCGGCGCGGCGGGTGGCCCAGATTGTGGACCCGGGCCACGGTCTCCTGGCCTTTGTAGCAGCCTTTGTCCAGGTGCACGGCGGTGCGGAGCAGGTCCAGCTCGTGCGGGATGGTCCGATCGTCCGTTTCGGCACCCCAGCGCGGACGCCAGGCTGCGATGCGCAGGGCCTCGGCCGCCCAGACCCCGGCGAGCGGGCGTTCGCCGGCGGTAACTTCCAACTCACCGGCCGGGACCAGGTATTCAAACCACGGCCGCTCAAGACCTGGATGACCGGCCTCATCCACCACCGCGTAGGAGTAGCCGCCTGCGCCGACATGCGGCCACGGATCCTCCCAGACCAGCAGGCCGGAGAATTCAGGCACCCGGCGGGTGGAACCCAGCACGGCCCAGTCCGCCGACACGTCGGCAATCTCGACCCGGAGCATGAATTTCATCTTGTTGAGCCATTCGGCGAGCGGTCCGGCCTCGGCTGCCTCGACGATCAGCCAGGTGGTGGCGCCGTCGTCCACCACCCGCGCGTCGAATTCGATCCGGCCCTGCACGCTCAGGAGCAGCAGCTCGGTGGACTGACCGGGCGGGAGGTTCGTGAGCTGCTGTGAGGACAGGGTGTTGAGCCAGCTCAGCCGGTCCGGTCCGGTCACGGTGACCACACCGCGGTGGGACAGATCCACGAGGGCGGTACCGGCGGCCAGCGCCCGCTGTTCCCGCAGCGGTTCGCCGTAATGGGAGGCGACGCCGGCGTCCGCCCCGGCCGCTTCAACGGCGCCGGGGCGCGCCAACAGGGGGCTTTTGATAGTCATATGTAGTAGAAGTCCTTAGAGATCAGCGGTATTCCGGGTTTTCGAAATCGAACCGGGTTCCGGCCTTCCAGGCTTCAGGCAGGTTTCCGTAGGCGGGGATGCCCCCGGCGTCCTTGAGCATGCGGGCCATGTGCAGCAGGTTCCACGTCATGAAGGTGGCGTTGCGGTTGGTAAAGTCGCTCTCCGGCCCGCCGGAGTCCTCATCAAGGTAGCTCGGGCCCGGGCCCACGGCGCCGATCCAGCCGGCGTCGGCCTGCGGCGGAATGCTGAACCCGATGTGTTGCAGGCTGTAGAGGACGTTCATGGCGCAGTGCTTAATGCCGTCCTCGTTGCCGGTGACCAGGCAGCCGCCCACCTTGGAATAGAACGCCCACTGGCCCTTGTCGTTGAGTTCACCGGAGTGGGCGTAGAGGCGTTCGATCAGCTTCTTGGTCTGCGAGGAGTTGTCACCCAGCCAAATCGGCCCGGCCACAATGACGATGTCGGCTTCCCGGACGGCCGGATACAGCTCCGGCCATTCATCGGTCAACCAGCCGTGCTCACGCATGTCGGGATAGACGCCGGCGGCGATGTCGTGGTCCACCGTCCGGATCACGCGGGTGGCGACACCGTGTTTGTCCATGATCCGGCGGCTGACCTCGATCAGGCCCTGGGTGTTGGAGGTCTCCGGGGACTTCTTGAGAGTGCCGTTAAAGAACACGGCTTTCAGGTCGCTGAAATCGGTGGGCGGTGCGGCTGTCTCGTTCACTGTGGTGCTCCCTGCGGTCGCTGCGGACTACGGAAATTCAGTGCGGCCCTTCGACTGGCCCGTTAGGTGGCACCCGGACCGGTGCGGTCAGCTGACTTTGGCGAGGATGGCGGACGCGTGGGCCTCCAGGCCGCTGCCCGCCGAGGGGCCGTTGCCGGCTGCGACATCCCAACGCCAGAGGAGGTTACCGTCCACCAGACCGAAGATCCTGGTTGCGGCCGTGTACTCCTTGGAGTGGCTGCCGCGCATCACCATGTCGGTGCTGAGCTGGATCTGGGGGCCCTTGATTTGGCCGTAGTACAACTCGGAGATACCGCCGGGGTGCGAGATGGACACGGAGATGTCAAAGCCGCCGTCCTCGTTGCGCAGCTCCTCGACTTCGTCGGCACTCTTAAGCACCGGAACGATATCGGCCGGGATCAGCCCGGGACCGCCGTCCTCTTCGCGCTGTTTGCGCTCCAGCGCCCAGAAACCGGTTTCGACGGTCAGGGGCCGCAAGGTGGCGCCGGCGTCGTCGGTCAGCCAACTCTCGGCCCGGTACTGCAAGTACGGCAACCCGTTGTGCACAAAGGACACGTGCTGCCGAAAATGCTCGGAGTCCTCTTCACCGGCTCCCAGCCGGCCCCCGCCCTCCCACTCACCAATGAGCCAGGACAGGGGAACGAGTTCGGGCGTCAGATCTGTGGGTATTTCAATCGGCACAGCAGCTACCTCTGGAAACGAAGACGGCTAGATATCTCTGGCGTTTACTTCTGGCCTTTGAAGAGGCGGTAAACAACGAAGCCGGCAAACCACGCCATGGCCAGGCTGGCAACGCCGAGCAGGACAAGGAAGAAGATTTCAAATGCAAGTACGGACATGATGCCATCCTAGCGCGTTAGTGGATGAGTAGTTTGTCAATGAAGTACGCCAGCGAACCGACGGCGGCGACCGGGCCCAGGCCCATTCCAAGAGCTGCCGGAAAGTTTAGCGATTCGCCGCGGAGAATGACCAGCCGGCGAAAGCTCATCAGCACCGCTCCTACCACCACCCCGACAACCGCGGCCGGCAGAACCGCGATGTCGGAGAAGACCAGGCCCGCCAGCGGCCCTGCCAGCCCGGCGCCGACGACACCCAGTGGTGCCACCACCCGGTCCGGCCAGCGGATCAAACTGGCCAGGAGGGCAATCGCGGCGCTGATGGCGGCGACCAACAACATTTCACGGACACCGTTGAACCGGGCACAGGCAATCCAGCCGGCACCCAGGCAGGACAACAGAACGCCTGCACTGGAACCCAGTGTCGATTCCAGCCGTTGTGCCTGCCCGGTGCCGCGGATCAGCTGCATCACGAAGACCGCCATCACTCCGGCGGCCAGGAACGACGGCGTCCAGTCCAGGAAGCCCGGCCCGGGAAGGTACGTGGCAGCCACCATGGCGCCCGCGCCCGGCAGCCCGATCAGCACAGCCAGGGTTTTCTTGGCCGGGATACCCAGGAAATGCGGCCAGCCCACGCCAACGGCGACGGCGATGAGAACCCCTACCCCGAGGAGGGCTTCCGGGGAAATGTACGAAGCGCCGACGATGGCGGCGAGTCCGGCCAGCCCGATAACGCCGATGGTCCAAGACTTCACTGTTTAGCCGACATCGTCATATCCGTCATTCGTCTTCCGGTCATCGTCGTACTTTCGCTCACTGCGGACCCCAATTCGACCTGATCTTGCGTCAGGGGGCTGCGGGCCCCGACGGTCCAATCCTGCCCTATATGACCGTTTTGTGTCGCAAAGGGGCCGAATGCAGGTGACGGAAGAGTGTCCGGGAAGGGGCCGTTGGGTATACTCAAACCCAGCTAGAGACGCCCAATGATGCGCGGACACCCCTTGGAGGAAACATGTCGCACATCCTGCTACTGACGAACAGCACCGGCTCATCGGTGGACGTCCTGCCTGCTTTGGAACTACTGAACCACCGGGTCCACATTCTCCCCGCCGAACCGACTGCCCTGCTGGAGACGGACCCGTGCGACATCGTCCTGCTGGACGCCCGCAAAGACCTCGTCGGAGCACGTTCCTTGACGCAGCTGCTCAAGGCCACCGGCCTGAGCGCCCCCCTGATGCTCATCCTGACCGAGGGCGGCATGGCCGCCGTGTCCTCGGCCTGGGCAGTTGATGACATCCTGCTGGAATCCGCCGGGCCCGCCGAGGTTGAAGCCAGGATCCGACTGGGTGTTGCGCGGGCCGTGCCGGACAGGGACGAGGCCCCGAGCGAGATCCGCGCGGCCGGTGTCGTCATCGATGAAGCCAGCTACACCGCCAGGGTCAACGGTGCGCCGCTCAACTTGACGTTCAAGGAATTCGAACTGCTCAAGTACCTGGCCCAGCATCCCGGGCGGGTCTTCACCCGTCAGCAGCTGCTGACCGAGGTGTGGGGCTACGACTACTACGGCGGCACACGCACGGTGGACGTCCACGTCCGGCGCCTGCGGGCGAAGCTCGGCGCGGACCACGAGAACCTCATCAGCACGGTCCGCAACGTCGGGTACCGCCTGACCCTGGCCCGGCAGCCGGAGGAAGAATTCACCGGGGCCTAGACCGGCCCAAGGGGCCCGGCAACGCAGAAAGCCCCGGACCTTAGTCCGGGGCTTTCTGCGTTTCAGTGGAGGACATACGGGTCGAACGTATCGAGGCCACCCCAGTGGTGGATCCCCCTCGCACCAGGACTGGCTTTTCCAGAAGAAACGCTTCTGGACCGGTCAGCCGGATGAGATAGCGACTATACGCAACAGTTCCGGGAACCACCAAATCGGGCCCGCCAGGGCTGCACCGTATAGCCTTGCAGCATGAGTCCTGCGCATCCCGAGAACTGGCCCGTGCTCTCCATCGAAGGAGCCGCGGATCCGCAGCTCCTTCGAGATGTTCAAGCCCTCGCGGCCGCCGCCGAGGAATCCGATGCAAATCCGCCGTTGTCGGAGCAGACGCTCGTGACCCTGCGAGCCGCGGACGGCGGGCACTCGGTGCTGACCCTGGCCCTGTACAGCCCCGATGAAGGGTCCGACCCGGCGACGGCCCAGGACCTGGCCGGGGTCGCCGTCGTCATCGAGGAACCGGACGGTACCGGCGTGCTGGAGATTGCCGTCCACCCCAGCTACCGGAACCAGGGCGTCGCGGACCGGTTGGTCCACGAACTCAAGAGCACCCGCGGCTTCTCGGGCCTTAAGGCATGGTCCCACGGCAACCACGAAGCCGCGGCGGAGCTCGCCGCACGCTACGGCTATGGGGCCGTCCGGGAACTCTGGAAGATGCGGCTCACCACCGCCGCCGCTGACCTGCCCGACGTCCCGGTGCCGGCAGGGGTGATGCTGCGCCCCTTCGTCCCGGGCCGGGACGAAGACCCCTGGCTTGCCGCGAACCGCGCCGCCTTCGCGCACCATCCGGAGCAGGGGAATATGACGCGGGGTGACCTGGGCGCCAGGATGGCCGAGCCGTGGTTCGACCCCGCGGGGTTCCTGCTGGCCGTCGACGCTGCGGACCGGATCCTCGGCTTCCACTGGACCAAGGTGCACCCCGGCCAGGGCGGTCATCCGGCGATCGGCGAAGTGTACGTGGTGGGCGTGACCCCCGATGCGCAGGGTACCGGGCTGGGAAAAGCCCTGACGGTGGCCGGCATCCGGCACCTGCAGCAGCAGGGCCTGCACGCCGTGATGCTGTACGTGGACGCGGACAACTTTCCGGCAGTTTCACTGTACCGGCGGCTGGGCTTCACCCGTTGGGACGTCGACGTCATGTATGCCCCGCTGGAGGAGTAAAAATCCACTCGGCGTACGACAAATGTCCGCCGGGGGAAATCTGGATCTTTGAAAGCTGACCGCAGCCTGAATGCTTGTAAGGTTGAAGCAAATCGCGCCAGCATTAGGAGAGACCATGCAAGGGGAATCTGCCCGGACCGCCACGTCTGAGGCCGCTAAGTCGGACAAGAAAGTCCGGCCCGCGCGTGCCCGGTTTGGTTCTTCCGAAGTGCCCGCCTCGCGTGCCACCCAGGACCGGATCGACATTCCTGAGTTTGCGCCCAACCTGGAGCCGGAAGGTGATTTCAGCCCTGACCGCTTTTTGGACCGCGAGCTGAGCTGGCTTTCGTTCAACGCCCGTGTGCTGGAACTCGCCGAGGATCCGAACCTGCACCTGCTGGAACGCGTCAGCTTCCTCTCCATCTTTGCGTCCAACCTGGATGAGTTCTTCATGGTCCGCGTCGCCGGACTCAAGCGCCGGATCGCCACCGGCCTGGCTGTCCCCTCCCCCGCCGGGCTCAGCCCGATGCAGGTGCTGGAACAGATCGGCGAGGAAGCCCACCGGCTGCAGCAGCGACACGCCCGCGTCTACGCAGAGCAAATCCGCCCGGCGCTTGCCTACGAGCACATCCATCTCATGCACTGGGACGAGCTCGATTCCCAGGCCAAGGACCAGCTCAGCGCCATGTTCGCGGAGAAGGTCTTCCCGATCCTGACCCCGCTGGCCGTGGACCCGGCCCACCCGTTCCCGTACATCTCGGGGCTGTCCCTGAACCTCGCCGTCGTGGTCCGCAACCCGGTCAGCGACAAGGAACTGTTCGCCCGCCTGAAAGTCCCGGACCAGCTCCCCCGGCTGATCTCCATTGACGGCCCCCGCGCCGGTTCGGTGCCCGGGCGGGTGGCCCGCTTCATCGCCCTCGAGGAAGTCATCGCCGTCCACCTCGACCAGCTGTTTGCCGGGATGGAGGTGCTCGAGCACCACACGTTCCGCGTCACCCGCAACGAGGACGTCGAAGTCGAAGAGGACGACGCCGAGAACCTGCTGCAGGCTCTCGAGAAAGAACTGCTGCGCCGCCGCTTCGGCCCCCCGGTCCGGCTCGAAGTCACCACCGACATCAATCCGAACATCCGGGCGCTGCTGATCCGCGAACTCGGCGTCGAAGAGTCGGAGGTGTACTCGGTCCCCGCACCCCTGGATCTCCGCGGGCTCTCAGTCATCGCCGGCATCGACCGCGCCGACCTGCACTACCCCAAGCACGTCCCGCACACCTCCCGGCACCTGAACGAATCGGAAACGTCCAAGGCAGCGAACGTCTTCGCCGCCATGCGCCGGCGTGACATCCTCCTGCATCACCCCTATGACTCCTTCTCCACCTCGGTGCAGGCGTTCCTGGAGCAGGCGGCCTCGGACCCCAAGGTCCAGGCCATCAAACAGACGCTGTACCGGACCTCGGGCGATTCGCCGATCGTCGATGCCCTGATCGACGCCGCCGAGGCCGGCAAGCAGGTCCTGGCCCTGGTCGAGATCAAGGCCCGCTTCGACGAGCAGGCCAACATTTCGTGGGCCCGGAAGCTGGAGCAAGCCGGCGTCCATGTGGTGTACGGCATCGTGGGCCTCAAGACCCACTGCAAGCTCTCCCTCGTGGTACGCCAGGAAGTGGACGGGCTCCGGCGCTACTGCCACATCGGCACCGGCAACTACCACCCGCGCACGGCCCGCTACTACGAGGACCTCGGTCTTCTGACGGCCAACGAACAGGTGGGCGAGGATCTGTCCAAGCTCTTCAACCAGCTCTCCGGCTACGCCCCGAAGTCCACTTTCAAGCGTCTCCTGGTGGCGCCGCGGTCGGTACGTTCCGGGCTGATCGACCGGATCGAAACCGAGATCCGCAACGCCAAGGCCGGCCTCGCCGCCCGCGTGCAGATCAAGGTCAACTCCATGGTGGACGAAGCCATCATCGATTCCCTCTACCGGGCATCCCAGGCCGGCGTTCCGGTGGACATCATCGTGCGCGGCATCTGCTCGCTGCGACCCGGGGTGCCCGGGCTCAGCGACAACATCACCGTCCGGTCTGTGCTGGGCCGTTTCCTGGAGCACTCGCGCGTATTCGCCTTCGCCAACGGCGGGGACCCCGTGGTCTACATCGGTTCAGCTGACATGATGCACCGGAACCTTGACCGCCGGGTGGAGGCGCTGGTCCAGCTCACCAGCGGGGACGACACCACCTACGTCATGGATCTGCTGCGCCGCTACATGGATCCGGAAACCGCCAGCTGGCATCTGGACAATGAGGCGGTTTGGACCCGGCACCACCTCGCGGAAGACGGTTCCGATCTCGAGGACATCCAGTCCTGGCTGCTCAACTCGCGCTCGCGGCAGCGGTCGTCTGGTCTGCGGTAGGGGCTCTGGCTTTGAGTAGCGATTCACTGGTTGCCGACCAAACAGACCACTCCGGCGATGCAATTGCGGTGGTCGCCGCGGGAGCCCTTCCGTGGCGGGTGGGCCCGGGCGACCAAGGCCAACTCGAGGTCCTGCTGATCCACCGTCCGCGCTATGACGACTGGTCCTGGCCCAAAGGCAAAATTGACCCCGGCGAGACCGTGCCCGAATGTGCCGCGCGGGAGGTCGATGAGGAAATCGGGCTGAAAGCCCCGCTGGGAATCCCCCTGCCCGCCATCCACTACCAGGTTCCCGCCGGCCGGAAGGTGGTCCACTACTGGGCTGTTGACGTCAACGGCGCCGCGCTCCTGCCCGATGGCAAAGAGGTGGACAGCGTCATGTGGTGCTCGCCGGAGAAGGCTGCCCGGTTGCTCAGCAACCCAGGCGACGTTGCCCCGCTGGAGTTTCTGGCGGCGGCCCACGCCCGCGGTGAGCTGAAGACCTGGCCGCTCGTGATTGTGCGCCACGCCAAGGCCAAGCCGCGCTCCTCTTGGTCCAAAGCCGAAGGGGACAGGCCGCTCGCTGCCACCGGCATGCGGCAGGCCCAGGCAGTAGGACGCCTCCTGCAGGCTTGGAAACCCATGCGCGTTGTCTCCAGCCCCTGGCTTCGGTGCGTCGCCACGATCGCCCCCTATGCCAAAGCATCGGAGGCGAAGGTGAAGCTGAACGAGGCCCTCACGGAGCACCGGCACAACCGCCACCCGCACAGAACCGCCGCCGCCGTCGAAAACCTTTTCGATAAGCAGCGGGCTGTGGCGGTATGCACCCACCGCCCGGCCCTGCCCACGGTATTTGCCCAGCTCGGCAAGCATATGGGATCCCGGCTGCGCGCCGAACTGCCGGACGCTGACCCGTTCCTGGCCCCCGGCGAGATCGTGGTGTGCCACGTTGCCCACCACAGCAAGAACAAGGTCGTCGCGGTCGAGCGGTTCAGGCCCTTCGACGACTGAGGTCCTTGACCCTTTCCAGCAACCACCAGCAATGTATCAAGTACTTGATACATTTCTGGTGAATCTTGGGGCATTCCATGCCGGTGCATAGACTGGGTCGGTGAGCATCCCAACGCCCTATGAAGACCTCCTGCGCGATGTCCTGGACCACGGCACGCACAAATCGGACCGGACCGGCACCGGCACCCTGAGCGTGTTCGGCCGGCAGTTGCGCTTCGACCTGAGCAAGAGTTTCCCGCTGATCACCACCAAACGCGTGCACTTCAAGTCAGTCGCCGTGGAACTGCTGTGGTTCCTCCGCGGGGACACCAATGTGAAATGGATGCAGGACCAAGGCGTCACCATCTGGAACGAATGGGCAGATGCCGACGGCGAGCTTGGCCCGGTCTACGGCGTCCAGTGGCGTTCCTGGCCGACCCCGGACGGCGACCACATCGACCAAATCGCCGAACTGATGGAAAACCTCAAAACCAGCCCGGATTCCCGGCGGCACATCGTCTCGGCCTGGAACGTCGCCGAACTCAAGGACATGGCCCTCCCGCCATGCCACGCGTTCTTCCAGTTCTACGTGGCCGACGGCAAGCTCTCCTGCCAGCTGTACCAGCGCTCCGCGGACACCTTCCTGGGTGTGCCGTTCAACATCGCCTCCTACGCCCTGCTGACCCGCATGATCGCGCAGCAAACCGGGCTGGAACCGGGCGAGTTTGTCTGGACCGGAGGCGACGTTCACATTTACGACAACCATATGGACCAGGTCCTCAAACAGCTTGCGCGCGAACCCTACGATTACCCGCAGCTGAACATTACCCGGAAGCCCGACTCCATCTTCGATTACACCCTCGATGACTTCGAAGTAATCGGATACCAGCACCACCCGACGATTAAGGCCCCGATAGCCGTATGAGCGATGACACCATGCCGGGCGAGCAGCCCGCAGACTTTCCCGACAAGCTGGCCGCCCTCGCAGGACTCGGCATGGTCTGGGCCCAAACCAGTACCGGAGTCATTGGCAAGGACGGGGGCATGCCGTGGCACCTTCCTGAAGACATGGCGCACTTCGCCCGGCTTACCACCGGCCACCCTGTGATTATGGGTCGCAAGACGTGGGAGTCCTTTCCGGACAAGTACCGTCCCTTGCCCGGGCGGACGAACATCGTCATCACCGGCCAGGAAACCTGGGGGGCAACTCCGGCGGCCGCGGGTTCCACCGCAGTCAGGTCCCTGGATGACGCGCTTCTGGAATCCCAGTTTGCGCCGGGCAATGAGATGGTGTGGATCATCGGCGGCGGCAAAATCTTTGCGCAGTCCATGGACCTCGCCGATGTCGCCGTGATCACCACCATCGATACCGCTACGGAAGGCGACACGTTCGCGCCGGACCTCGACTACGACTGGACCCTGGAAGGCAGCCTGCCGGTGGACGGCTGGGAGACCGCCGGCAACGGCACGCGCTACCGCATCAGCGTCTGGCGCCGGAGGGAGCACTAAAGCAATGCTGAAGAAACCCGAAACCCTCTTTGTCCTGGGCTACATGCTGCTGCCGCTGCTGGCGCTGCTGTCCGCGATTGTAGGACTGACCATGATCCTGGGCGGCAACAAGATCATCGGCGCGATCGTGCTGGTGGTGATCACCCAGGCCTTCGCCTTCGGCGCGGTGTGGGCATTGCGCCGGCGCAAGCACGCCCTCCTCACGGAGCGCACGGGCGAATAGAGGCGCCGCTCCGGCACAGTTGGCGACATCTTCAGAACTACCCCGACAGCGCATACCCTTTCCCGGCCGTCGGAAAAGCGGCAGTCCCGGGCCCGGCCCCCGGCAGATTAATGGAGCGGTGACGTAACCGGCTGCGCCGCGAAGCCGGGAAAGTCTAAACTGGGCGAATGACTACAGCAGCTACCCCGTCCGTAGGACTGGTCGGTTGGCGTGGCATGGTCGGTTCCGTCCTGATGCAGCGTATGCAGGAGGAGGGCGACTTCGCCACTATCAACCCCGTTTTCTTCTCCACCTCCAACGCCGGAGGCCCCGCCCCTTCGTTGGCTGGTCCCGCCGGGGGTGACACCGGCAGGCTGGAGGACGCGTTCGACGTCGAGACCCTCGCCAAGCTGCCGATGATCGTCACCGCCCAGGGCGGTGAGTACACCACGAAGATTCACAGCGCGCTGCGCAGCCGCGGCTGGGACGGTCTCTGGATAGATGCTGCGTCCACCCTCCGGATGAACGACGATTCGATCATCGTGCTGGACCCGATCAACCGCGACGTCATCGACAAAGGCCTCGCGAACGGCACCAAGGATTTCATCGGCGGCAACTGCACGGTCTCGTGCATGCTCATGGGCCTCGGCGGACTCTTCAAGAACGGGCTCGTCGAGTGGGGCACCTCCATGACCTACCAGGCTGCCTCCGGCGGCGGTGCCCGGCACATGCGGGAGCTGCTGAGCCAGTTCGGCACGCTCAACGCCCAGGTCAGCTCGGAACTGGGCGATCCGGCGTCGGCCATCCTGGAGATCGACCGCAAGGTCCTGGCACACCAGCGCAGCGGCATCGACGCCACCCAGTTCGGCGTGCCGCTGGCCGGGTCGCTGATCCCGTGGATCGACGCGGACCTTGGCAACGGCCAGTCCAAGGAAGAGTGGAAAGCCGGGAAGGAAACCAACAAGATCCTTGGCACCTCCGGCGACGAGCACATCATCATGGACGGCCTGTGCATCCGCATTGGTGCCATGCGCTCGCACTCGCAGGCGCTCACGCTGAAGCTGCGCGAGGACCTCTCCGTCCTGGAGATCGAGAAGCTCCTGGACGCGGACAACGAGTGGGCCACCGTGGTGCCCAACACGAAGGAGGCCTCCATGGAGGAACTCACGCCCGTGGCAGCCTCCGGCACCCTGAAGATCCCGGTGGGCCGCATCCGGAAGCTGGAGATCGGGCCGCAGTACATCAGTGCCTTCACCGTCGGCGACCAGCTGCTGTGGGGTGCGGCGGAACCGTTGCGCCGCATGCTCAAGATCGCCACCGGCAACCTCTAGGACCCTTCCCCGTTCAGGTGCCGAGGAATCTGCGGTACTTCGCGGCCTGCAGCTCAAAGGACCTTTGGGCTGCGGGCCGCAACCCGTTAACGTCGTCGAACGGTTCGGGCACCACCTTGGCGGCCCGGCCGGTGCGGGAGACAGCCCAGGTGCCAACGACCCGGCCGCCTGCAATCATCGTCCGCCGGAAGACCCCGTTGCCGCCGAGGACGATCCTGTTGGCATGTTCGGGCGCAAGCACCAGCGACCGGTCGGCGTAGCCCAGCAGGAACTCATCAAATCCCGGCAGTACCAGCACTCCCCGCCCGGCCGGAACGCCCTCGTCCAGCAACGCTGCCGTCTCCGGGGATAGCCAGTAGCGGATGCCCTCGAACTCCAGCTCCTCCAGCTGGCCACGCACCAGAGCCAGGGCAGCGCGGACTTCCAGCAAGGAAATACCGGACCACCAGGAGAAATCCCGCACCGTGGCGGGTCCGTGGCTGCGCAGGTAGCGCAGCAACCACTCGGCGGTCCCTTCCTCGCGGTCCAGCATCCGCGACTCCGGAATCCAGTCATCGAAAGCCACCACCAGTTGCTGGTTTCCCGCCAGCGGGCCCTGCACCAGCAAGCCCCGCTGGCACAGCATTCCCAGCAGGTGAATGCCACGCTGGCCGCCCGCCGGCTGGCCTGCGCGTTCGAAAGCCTGGAACACTTCCGCCCTGCTGGCGGCGGCGCCTCCCGAGACCAGCCCCAGTGCGGCTTCAGCCGCAGCGTCAACGTCAGGGGCGGAGATGCCCAGCTCACGGTGGCGCCCGGCTATGCCCCGGATATGCCGCGCTGAGGTGATGGCCAACACCCACTTCAAGTCTTCGGGAGCCAGAAGGTGCAGGGTGCCGCGCATCGGCCAGGATCGGACTACTTCCCCGCGGTCAAGGGCGCTGCGGACCTCGGCGATTCGGGAACCCGGCACACGCTGGCCGACAGCCCAGAGTGCGGACTGCAGATCCTGCGCCTGCATCGCGGCCATCCAGCGAACGGCCGCCGGGACGCTGCCGAGTCCAGGCCCGGCCAGGCCTTGCGAGGCCAGCCGCAGCCGGCCAAGGATCCCCTTGCTCAACCTGGTACGCGCCGCTGCCATCATGCACACCATGCTAGGACGGCGGACGGGCCGTTCACAGCCGCCGTCCAGCCGGACTGCCTACCCTTGAGGGATGACCTTGAGTGAGATGTGGCCCTTGCTGCGGCCCCTGAGCAGGAGGCTGGCCCTGCTTGGCTGGGTTTCCAGCGCTGCCGGCATGACCGCCGGGCTCGCCGTCGCCATCGCCAGCGGCACCCGCCTCTCGCCCCTGATGAGCACCATGCAGCTCGTGTCCGTCGTGTCCATGGCGGTAGCGGTGGCCAGCTTTGTCACGGCTGCCTCCGTGCAACCGAGGTCACTGCAGCAGGACGCCCTTGACGCGCCGGCCGGCCACCACCGGGGCGAGTTGCCCGATACCGTGAAGAGTTTCCTGCTCGGCTCGTTGGCGCTGCTGGCCGGGGCCGTCGTCTTCGCGCTCGCCGGTTTACTGCTGCGCAGCGGCCCCAGTGACCAGTCCGTGGCGTTCTGCCAGGTTTTCTTCCTGGGTGCCGCCGCTTCCGGCTTCACCTTCATGCTGTTCAGCCGGGTCGCAGGGCGCCGCAGCGGGAACTGAGCGGCGCCCTCGGGCCGCCGAAGCCCACCAGCCCCGCCTCGGCGTTCTTCTATCCGGCCCTGGCCGCTTCCGGCTGGGCCAACGCGCTGGCTGCCGCAGCGGCAGAACGACGCCAGGCGCCACCTGCGGAGCAAGTGGGTTCCGCTTCCTAGAGCTCCACACCGATCAGCAGCGGTTCCGGGTGCAGTTCAATGCCGAAACGTTCGACGACGCCGCGGCGCACCTCACGGGCGACGGCCAGCATGTCCGCCGTGCTCGCCGTTCCCCTGTTGGTGATCGCCAGGGTGTGCTTGGTGGACAGCGATGCCCGGCCGCCGGCGACGCTGCCGGGCTCGAGCCCGAACCCCTTGCCGTAGCCGGCCTGGTCGATCAGCCAGGCCGCCGAAAGCTTGGTCAGCCCGTCGGTACCGCCCGGGTAGCGGGGTGCACCGTCCGGAAGCCCGGCTGCCACGTCCGCCGGCACGATCGGGTTCGTGAAGAACGAGCCGGTGGAGTACGTGTCCCGGTCCGCGGCGTCCCAAACCATCCCTTTGCTGGCCCGGAGCCGGAGGACCTCGCGCCGAACGTCGTTGGCGTAGGCCCGCTGGCCTACTTCCACGCCCAGCGCGCGGGCCAGCTCGGCGTAGCGGATGGGGGCGCTCATCCGGCCCAGGGGCAGCTGGAACTCCACGGTGAGCACCACGTAGCGCGGGGAGCCGTTGACGGTGGTTTGCTTGAGGATGGAATCGCGGTAGCCGAACTTAAGCTCTGAGCTGGTGAAGGTCTGCACGGCGTTGCGTTGCCGGTCCCAGGTACGTACGGCCGCGATGGTCTGGGATACGTCCGAGCCGTAGGCCCCGACGTTTTGAACCGGGGTGGCGCCCGTGGCGCCGGGGATGCCGGCCAGCGCCTCGATTCCGGACCAGGCGTGCAGCACGGCGTGTTCCACCAGGGCGTCCCAGTTGTGGCCGGCCTGAACCACCACGGCAACACCGCCGCAGGAGTCCTCCGCAGTGACCGTGAACCCTTCCGAGGCGATCTTCAGGACGGTGCCGGGGAACCCGGCGTCGGATACCAGCAGATTGGAGCCGCCGCCGATGATCAGCAGCGGCCCACCGGCTGCGTCCGCCGAGCGGACAGCATCGATGATCGCAGCCTCGGTCCGGGCCTCGATGAAGCAACCGGCGGGGCCTCCGACGGCGGCGGTGGTCAGGGCGGAGAGCAGTGTCTGGGTCACCCGACCAGCCTAGCCGCCCTGACCGGACGGCCCTAAGCAGCCCCGGTTCCTAGCCGAGTTTCCGGGCGACCGGCGAGAGCAGGAAACTGACCACGAGCATTACCATCACGGCCAAGAGGGAATGCAGGATTCCGATGTGCTCCGCCAGCAGGCCCAGCAGCGGCGGGCCACAAAGGAATGCTCCGTAACCGATCGTGGACACCACGGACACCCGGGCGGCGGCCTTGACGGGATCATCGGCGGCAGCAGACATGCCCACCGGGAAACCGAGCGAGGCGCCGAGCCCCCAGATTGCCAGGGCCACATAGGCCACCCACGGCACAGGTGCAAAGACGAACAAACCGAGGCCCAGCACGGCCAGGGCCGCACACCACCGCATCACCGGGACACGGCCAAACCGGTCCAGCACCACGGTGCCGGCGAAGCGTCCTATGGTCATGAACGTGACAAAAAGTCCGTAGCCCGCGGCACCCGCGGCGTCGGACTGGCCGTGGCCGTCGGCGAGCGCGAGGGCCACCCAGTCCCCAGCAGCCCCCTCGGCCAGGGCCAGCCCCAGCACCAGCACCCCGAGCAGGAGGGTCCGGCGGTCCCGCCAGGCCTGGGCAATTTGGCGCTTGCTGTCCAGCGGTGCCTCCGGGCGGTCCGTCCTGACCAAGGGAATGGGTCCGGTGGAGGGGTCCTCGAAGGTATCCGGCCCGGATGCCTGGAACGTCCGCCGCGCTTCGACCGGTGTGATGTCCGCGCGGAACCACGCGGCGGCTGTGGCCACGGAACCCGCGACCAGCAGCCCCACTCCGGCGAAGTGCCAGAAAACGGGCACGGCGGCCCCCGCGGCCCACGCGCCCGTCGCGGCGCCAGCGACAGTGCCGAGGCTGAACGCGCCGTGCAGCCGCGGCATGATGTGCCGGCGCACTGCCCGTTCCACCGCGGCTCCCTCGACGTTGGATGCGGTATTCCAACTCGCCGTGCCGAGCCCAATGACGGCCAAACCTGCGGCAACGGCCAGCGGGTTGACCAGCACGGAAGTTCCCAGGCCCGCGAGCACCAGGCCGGCGCCCACCATGATGCTGCCTATCCGGATGGTCTGCCTGGACCCGAACCGCAGCACGATCAGCCCGGACGCGGAGACAGAAAGAAACGAGCCCAGGGTCATGCACAGCAGCAGCAGCCCCACACTGCCTGGCGTGAGGTCCAGGCCGTCGCGGATGGCGGGCAGCCGGGACACCCAGGTGGCGAACGCGATGCCGCTGACCGCGTACGCAACCACGACCGCGTTGCGCCAGTGCGTAATCTCAGCAGCCTGGCCCGCGCCCACCTCGACGGCATCGGCCATGCGGCTAGGCCAGCCTGACGACGGCCTGGGCCTTCATCAGCACCTTCTGGCCACCCGAGGTGACGGTGAGATCCACGCGGGCGGTGCCCGCCCCGGCGTCGAGCGCTCCAATGGCGCCGCTGACCTCAATCACGGCGCCGGCCTCGGCCGTTCCTGTGGTATCGGACACCGGAACCGGTTTGGTGAAGCGGGTCTGGAAATCGACGACGGCGGCGGGGTCGCCGACCCAGTCGGTTACCAGCTGGACGACGGAGCCCATGGTGAACATGCCGTGGGCGATCACACCGGGCAGTCCCACCCCGGTGGCGAAGGCCTCGTTCCAGTGAATGGGGTTGAAGTCGCCGGACGCGCCGGCGTACTTGACGAGGTCCGCGCGGGTGACGTCGATGCTGCGGCTGCCGATAATCTGTCCGACGGCGAGATCTGAAAGTACGGGTGTCATAGCTACTGTCCTTCTCCGCGGACCAGGATGGATGAGGTGGCGGTGGCGACGGGCTCGCGCGCTGCATCGCCGGCCGTGCCGGCGGAAGCACCGCCGGCGAGGGCGAAAATTTCCGAGCGGGTGGTGATCATGGCTCCGCCGCCCATGGCGCGGACTCCGTCGACGTGCAGCTCGGCCACCAGGCGGTCCCCGGCCAGGATGGGCCGGTGATGAATGAACCGCTGGTCCGCGTGCACCACGCGGGAGAAATCGATGCCCGACTCAGGGTCCTCGATCAGCTGGGCGTCGGCCCTTTGCGCGACGATGATGGCGAACGTGGGCGGGGCCACCACGTCACTGTGGCCCAGGGCTTTGGCCGCGTCGACGTCGAAATGGGCGGGGTGGGTGGCTTTGACCGCGCGGGCGAACTCGCGGATTTTCTCGCGGCCCACGTCGTACACCTCTTTGGCAGGGTAGCTGCGTCCCTGCAGATCCGGATTGATAGTCATGGGTTCCAGCCTAGCGTCAGGGTGCCGGCGGCCGGGAGCATCCGCCGGCGGGTGGAAAGCTGGCGGCCAGGTCCGCACCCCGTGTGCGGTATGATGAAATCATCATTTCATCATCCCATGTCCGTTCCAGACTCCAGGCAACGAGAAAGCCCAGGCAGCCATGATTTCGCCCGCGCAAACCCCCCTCTACGAGATCAAAGCCAACCTCTTCAAGGCCCTGGCCCATCCTGCGCGCATCCGGGTGCTTGAGCTGCTGTCCGCCGCGCCGGATCACGCGGCGCCCGTGAGCTATCTGTTGGCGGAGACGGGGCTGGAAGCGTCCCACCTGTCCCAGCACCTCGCCACCTTGCGCCGCCACAAAGTGGTGACCTCTGCCCGCTCCGCGAACGCGGTGACCTACCGGCTCGCCAATCCGAAGATCGCCGACCTGCTGGCGATCGCCCGGGCGTTCCTGCTTGACAGCCTGGCCGACTCCAATGAACAACTGCAACTTGCGCGGACACTCCCCAGCGAGCACCTGAAGGGCTTCACCCCATGAGTGCAGCACGCGCACGGCTCACGAGGTTCCTGCCGTCGCGCCGGGACTACGACGGGTTGGGCTCAACCTGGAAAACGGACGTGCTGGCGGGCATCACCGTGGGGATTGTGGCTCTGCCATTGGCGCTGGCGTTTGGAGTGAGTTCCGGCGTCGGCGCCGAGGCCGGACTCGTCACGGCCGTCGTCGCCGGCCTGGTGGCAGCGGTCATGGGCGGTTCACACGTCCAGGTCTCCGGCCCCACCGGGGCGATGGTGGTGGTGCTGGCCCCCGTTGTCGCCCAGCATGGGGTGGGGAGCATCGCCCTGGTTTCGCTGCTGGCCGGTCTGCTGGTGGTCATCCTGGGCATCAGCGGGCTGGGGCGGGCCGTAGCCTTCATCCCCTGGCCTGTGGTGGAAGGCTTCACCCTCGGCATCGCCGCAATCATTTTCCTGCAGCAGGTGCCGATGGCCGCCGGCACCGAGGGGATACCGGGCCACAATACGCTGCTGGCCGCTGTCGAGAGCGCGTCGGCGGCCACGGTGCCCGCTGTTCTGCAGACACTCGCCGTCGTCGCGGGCGTGGCTGCCGTCATGTTCCTGCTCCCGAAGCTGTATAAGCCGCTGCCCGCGAGCCTGGTCGCGGTGCTGCTGGCCACCGTGGGCGCCGAACTGCTCCAGCTGGACATCCCACGGATTGGGGCGCTGCCGCACTCGCTGTCCGCCCCGTCGTTGCCCTCGCTGGATCCTGCCGCGCTGGGCGGGCTGGTCATGCCCGCGGTGTCCATTGCCATGCTGGCCGCTATTGAATCCCTGCTCTCCGCACGGGTTGCTGCCGGCATGGTGGGGCCGGACGGAAGGCCCTCCGGGGCGTACAGCCCCGACCGGGAACTCATGGGGCAGGGCCTCGCCTCCATCGCGGCGGGATTCTTCGGCGGGATGCCGGCCACCGGCGCCATCGCCCGCACCGCCGTCAACGTCCGTTCCGGAGCCAAAACCCGGCTCTCCGCCATTGTTCACGCCCTGGTGCTGCTGGCCATCATCTATCTGGCGGCCGGCCTGGTGGGAAAGATTCCGCTGGCGGTCCTGGCCGGGATCCTGATGGTCACAGCAGTCCGCATGGTTTCACGGCACACGGTGACCGCTATTCTGCGCTCCACCCGGGCCGACGCCTTTGTGTTCGTCCTGACGGCCCTGATCACCGTGGCCTTCGACCTGATAGTGGCCATCGAAATCGGGCTCATCGCCGCGGCCCTCTTCACGCTGCGGAAGTTTGCTTCGCTCAGCGGGGTCAGGCGTGAGGAAATCCCGGAACCGCACGAGGACGGGGACCAGCACATTGCGATCTTCCGGCTGGACGGGGCCATGTTCTTCGGCGCCGCGGAAAGGGTTCTGCAGGAAATCAGCCAGGTCAAAGACATCCAGGTGGCCATCATCCGGTTGTCCCAGGTGCGGATGCTCGACGCGACGGGCGCCCATACCCTGGTCGAGGTCATCTCGGCCCTGGAGCTGCGCGGGGTGACAGTCCTGTTGAAGGGTGTCCAGCCGCAGCATCTGGAGCTGGTAACCAATGTCGGGGTGATCCGGTCACTGCGGCACCACAACCACCTGTTTTCGTCCCTGCCCGAGGCGGTGGCGCACGCCCGCAGCCATGTGCGCCGGAACGCTGCTGCTAGCGCTTAAGGTTTTGCCGGATCGTTTGGCCGCGGACCACGATGCCGGCAATGTGCAGGATAAGCCCCAGCCCAATCACGGCCAGGGAACCGACCGCAAGGTCCTGGTTGCCGGAACTGTTGCCAATCACGTTCAGGACGATGCCGACGCCGAGGAACCCCATTGCGCTGAAAACCAGCACCTTGTAGGTGGTTGAAGCGGACTCCCAGAATTCTTTCAGCACCGCACCAGTCTACCGGGAAGCGCCGCCACCCCAGCGGGCCCGGAATATGCCTGGCGACACTCAGAATTCCTGGCGACGCGGGAATCCGGGCGCGTCCGGTATTTTGCGCGTCGCGGGGCAAGAGTCGCGGGGCAATCAGCCTCAGAACAGGGACTCCTGGACCGCCGGGACGCAAGAGCCATGGTCGCCGAGCACAATTGTCCGTGCCTTCAGCTGGCCAAGGTTGACGATGAATTCAAGATCGGCGCCGTCGAGCCGGGCCAGCGCGACGCTGCCGCTCAGCGAGTCGATCCGGAAGCCGTGGGCACCGGTACTGAGCTCCTGCGGGTACGCATGCCGGGCAGCCGGGGCGCAGACCGCATCCGACAGGCCCGGCCGCAGCCAGCGCTCCTCCACGACCTCGAAGCCGCCGCCGCCGGCACCGGCCAACAGCATGCGGACCTCCGCGGCCAGCCGGCTGTTCCGGGCATCGAGTTCGGCGGCGGGCGCCGGGCTGACCAGTGCTGCGGCCTTGGCTGCGGCGCGGATCTGCTGCGGGATACCGGCGTCGCGGGTCACCAGGTCCTCGAGAAGCCTTACTACCCGGCCGTCGTCGGCCCGGGCGACGTAGCGGGCGGCGACGGCGCCCTGCTCCGCAAGTCTCTTCCATTTCCGCAGGTTCGCGGCGGTGCCCACCTTGCTGGCACCGTTGGCGAAGCTGGCGATGTACAGCCAGTGCGGCTGCATCAGGTAGGTCCGCAGCCCGGCCGGCACGCGCCCGCCGCGGTGAAAATCGTGGATGAGCCGCGAATCGTCCATGACGAAGCACCGCTCACACTGGCTGCCTTTTACGGCCGGGGCATTCTCCGGGCACAGAATGTGATCGCGGTCGGCCGGCCCGTGGACCACGTGGTGCCCGAGGCATTTCTTCCCTGCGGCGGCGAGCCTGAAACCGAGCCGGGTTCCGGCGTCGAGCGGCAGTTCGGTAAAGCCGCCCTCAGGGTTCTGCAGTCGCATCGCCGGGCTCCCGGCGGCGGGCACCGCTGAGCCCGCCGGGCCGGCCGGCCCGGAATCCCAAAAGACCCCGTGGACCAGATAGCAGGTATCGGGCACGGGGTCTCCTCGGTTCGGTCCGGCTACTGGGCCGGCTGCACCCCAAAGGCTACCGCGAGCTTCATGATCTTCTCGGCGCGGCCCAGGCGCGGCAGGTCCGAGCCGTCCCGGATGACGCGGCCGTTGGCCTCGAAATCGGCCATGAAGTCAGTGGCCCAGGCGACGTCGGACGGCGTCGGGCTGATGACCTCGTTGATGACGTTCGTTTGATCGGCGGCGAGGCACAGCTTGCCGGTCATGCCCATCATCACCGTGATGCCGGTCTGCTCACGCAGGATGGGGTGGTTGGTGCCGACGGTGGGGCCGTCAATGGGGCCCGGCAGGTTCCCGACCCGGCTGGCCACCACCAGCTTGGCGCGCGGGTAGGCCATGGCCTCGGGGCTGGCCGCCATGCCGGTGTCGCGGCGGAAGTCGCCGGAGCCGAACGCCAGGCGGAACGCACCCTGGGCTTTGGCAATATGGTTGGCTTCCTCGATGCCGACGGCGGACTCGACAAGCGCGATGACCGGGGTTTTGCCGTCCATCCGGTGGTAGCTCTCGGTGACCTGGTCCGCGGACTCGGTCTTGGCCAGCATCACACCGAGCAGACCCGGGGTGCCGCGGAGTCCGGCGAGGTCATCTGCCCAGAACGGGCTTGTGGCGTCATTGATGCGGACCCAGGCGCTGCCCCCGGCCGTCAGCCAGTCCACGACGTTGCCGCGGGCTTCATCCTTCTGGGAGGGATCCACTGCATCCTCGATATCGAGGATGACGGCGTCCGCGCGGGAAACGGAGGACTGGTCGAAAAGCTCGGTTTTCATAGCGTTGACCAGCAGCCAGGAACGGGCGATTTCAGCTGGAATGTTGCGTTGAGGCCGGACGGTCCCGGCGGTGGTGGTGGAGGTCATGTCTCTACGCTATCCGTTCCGGGGTGTCCCCCGCGAAGTATTTGGGCCCCCGCAGGCGACCATTACGACCAAAAACGCGTCCCGACCCAGCCGGCTGGCGGCTGACACCGTTTTGAGCCCTCACAACAGCCTTTGCTGCCAGGTCAGCGGTCTCAGGGGATGGTGCTGCCCCGCGCGCTCACCCAAAGCCGGTACCACTGGGCCCGGGTCATCCCCGCGGCCACCTCCGCCGCTGCCGCACAGGCGCGGATGCGGTCCGGATTGGCGGTGCCGATCACCGGGGAAATCCCGGCCGGGTGCTTCATGAGCCAGCCCAGCAGGATGGATTCCCCGGTGGTATTTTTCTCCGCCGCCAGTTCGGCCACCAGCCCGGTGGTCGCTTCTTCCGCGACCGACGGTATGGCGCCGGCCGAGCCGGTATAGAGGCCACGGGCCAGGGCACCGTAGGCCTGCAGCGTGATACCGTGCCGGACGCAGTGCTCCACCGTCCCGTGCGGGAAGCTGTAATCGGTACCCTCGGCATGGTTGACCAGGACCGCGCTCTCCAGCCAGGCGCGGTTGTGCAGGCTCATCTCCAGCTGGTTGGCCACCACCGGCGTTTCCAGCCGGTCCTGCAGCATCTCGATCTGCGGCCCGGACATGTTGGATACGCCCAGGGCCCGGACCTTGCCTTCCCTCATCAGCTGGCTGACGGCGGATGCGACCTCGGCAGCGTCCATGAGCGGGTCGGGGCGGTGCAGCAGCAGCACGTCCACGTAGTCCGTCCTTAGCCGGGCGAGGCTTTCGTTAACCCTCGTCAGGATGCTGTCCCGGCTGAGATCGTAATACGTCTGCAGGCCCTGTTCGTTGAGCCGGATGCCGCACTTGGTCTGCAGCCGGATCTCCTCCCGCAGTCCGGGCGTCTGCGCCAGAACCTCGCCGAAAACCGCCTCGGACTTGCCGCCACGGTAAATGTCGGCATGGTCGAACACGGTGATGCCGGCCGCACGGGCAGCAGCGATCACGGCAGCCGCCTGGTCCACGTGAGCGGATCCGTACGGCTCCGGTGACCAGCTGCCGCCCAGGCCCATGCAGCCATATATCAGTTCCTGGGCGGGCTGCCCGGCCGGTCCTGGTCCAGAAGTGGAGCTCACCGCAGCCAGACGGTGGTGTTGCCGGGCAGGAGGTTGCCCTCCAGGGGTCCGCTGCTGAGCAGCACCGTTCCGGCCGGCAGCTCCACGGGTTCCGCACCGAAGTTCGTCACGGTGTGCCAGCCACCGGGACGGGTGAAGTGCAGAACGTGGGCGTTGCCGGTCTCCAGCCACTGCAGTTCCTCCGAGGTCTGCAGCTCGCGGCGCAGTTTCAGCGCCCGGCGGTAGAACTCGAGGGTGGATCCTTCCACGCCGTCCTCGGCCTCGACGGCGTAGCGGCTGAACCAGGCCGGCTGCGGCAGATGCGCTCCGGCGTCGCCGAACCCGAAGGAGGTTCCCTCGGCCGCCCAGGGCAACGGCACGCGGCAGCCGTCCCGGCCGATCTCCACGCCCTTGTTGCGGAAGAACGTGGGGTCCTGGCGCTCGGAATCGGGGATGTCCGCGACCTCCTGCAGCCCGAGCTCCTCGCCCTGGTACAGGTACGCGGAGCCCGGGAGTGCCAGCATCAGCTGGGTGGCCGCGCGGGCGCGGCGCAGGCCGAGGTCGACGTCGAGTTCCCCGGCCGGTGCGCCGGCCAGCAGCCAGCCCTTGCCGTCCTGGCCCTTGGCGTGCTTGCCGCCGCCCTGAGGCAGGCCGTAGCGGGTGGCGTGGCGGACGACGTCGTGGTTGGAGAACACCCAGGTGGACGAGGCACCGGATTCGGTGGCTTCCGCGAGGTTGCGGGTGATGATTTCGCGGAACTCGTCCGCGTCGAAGTCGGCCTGGAGCAGGTCGAAGTTGAACGCCTGGCCCAGGCCCTCGGGGCTTGCGTAGCGGCCGCGGCGGCTGGCGTGCACCCACGCCTCGGCGACGGCGGTGCGGGGCGGGTTGTATTCGTTGAAGACCTCGCGCCACTCGACGTAGATTTCGTGGACTTCGTCGCGGTCCCAGAACGGGTGCGAACCGTCAGCGTGGCCGTCGGCGCCGGTGTTGGCTTCGCCCAGCTCCAGCCGGGACAGCAGCGGCTCGGTCAGGTCCTTGGTCAGGGCGTGGGCCACGTCGACGCGGAAGCCGTCCACGCCCCGGTCGGACCAAAACCGCAGGGTCTTGAGGAAGTCGTCGCGGATCTCGCGGTTGGACCAGTTCAGGTCCGGCTGCTCCGTGGCGAAGATGTGCATGTACCACTGGCCAGGGGTGCCGTCAGGTTCGGTGATGCGTTCCCATGCCGGGCCGCCGAACACCGATTCCCAGTCCGACGGCGGGAGCTCGCCGTTTTCGCCTTTTCCGTCCCGGAAGATGTAGCGCTCACGGGCGTCGGAGCCGCGGGGGGAAGCGAGGGCCTCCTCAAACCATTCGTGCCGGTTGGAGGAGTGGTTCGGAACGATGTCCGCGATCAGCTTGATGCCGGCTGCGTGCAGCGCGGCGGACATTTCGGCGAAGTCTTCCAGAGTTCCGAGCTTCGGGTCCACGTCGCGGTAGTCGTCGACGTCATAGCCGCCGTCGGCCAGGGCCGAGGGATAGAACGGGGAGAGCCAGACGGCGTCGATCCCAAGGTCCTTCAGGTAGGGGACCTTGGCCGTAATGCCGTTGATATCGCCCAGCCCGTCACCGTTGGAGTCGGAAAAGCTGCGCGGGTAAATCTGGTAAACGGATGCCTGGCGCCACCAGTTCGGGTCGGCGGCGAGTTCGGATCCGGACAGGGTTGCCAGCGTGGCGGTGTTGGACAAGGGGTAATCCTTCGGGGCTCGAAACAGGCTTCTGGTAATTTAGATACAAGCTAAATATATTGCCTGAACAATTATGGGTCCGGATCCGGAAGAGGTCAAGATTTTGCAGCCGAGTGCAGCCGCCGCCACACCCCAGCTGCTGCGCCGGGTCAACGCCCGGTCCGTCCTCGGCGTCATCCGCGCCACGGACGTGGCCACGGGAAGTGAGCTCATGAGCCGGACCGGCCTGTCCCGGGCCTCGGTCATTGCCGTCTGTGAAGACCTGCTCCGGCGCGGCTGGATCCGCGAACTGGGCCCCCGCGGCGGAGACCATCCCGGAAATCCCGGCAAGGGACGTCCCGCGCGGCGCTTTGAGCTCAACAGGGCTGCCGGTTTCGTGCTGGGCCTTGACATAGGTGCCGCCACCACCACCGCTGCAGTCGCGGATTTGCGCGGGACCGTCGTCGGGCGCGCCAGCGGGAGCTTCCGCGCCGCCGACATCCCCGCCGCGGAGCGGATCGCCGTCGTCGACCGCGCCTGCCGGCAGGCACTGGCGGACGCCGGGACCGGCCCGGACACCGTCCTGGCCGTCGGCGCGGGCATCGCCGCGCCGGTGGACCGGGACGGGAACGTGCTGGTGAGCCAGCATTTCTGGAGCCTGTTCGACGTCGGGCTCCGCACGGCGCTGAAGGACCTGCACGGCTGGACGGTGCTCTTGGAGAACGACGCAAACCTGGCCGTCCTGGGCGAACGCTGGCGGGGTTCCGGCACCGGCGTCGATGACCTTGTGGTCCTGCTGGCCGGCGAGCGGCTGGGTGCCGGCGTGCTCGAGTCCGGCCGGCTGCTCCACGGCCGGGGCGGCGCGGCAGGCGAAATGGGGTACCTGGACCTCGTGGAGGGCGTTGGCTCCAGCGACGGCATCGCCAGCCTGGCGCGGCAGTGGTCGGCGGCCGGGGGCGGCCCCGCAGCAGGGGGCGAGGCCAGCGCCCGCCGCGTCTTCCAGGATGCCGCCGCCGGGGACCCGGCGGCCCTCGCCATCCTGGACCGGATCGCGGACCGGATGGCCCGGATCATCGCCTCCCTGGCGAGCTTCATCAACCCCGAGCAGGTGGTGATCGGCGGGGCCGTGGCCGCCTCGGCGGGGGTCCTGCTGCCGCGCATCACCGCCCTGCTCCCCCGTTTCACGGCCACTCCCCCGCTCGTGACGGTTTCATCCCTTGGGGCCTCGATTGTCACCGTCGGCGCTGTCCGCCATGCGCTGGACTACGTCGAGGCGAACGCTTTGGAGCTCGAACTGGTGCGTCCGGGGAGCTAGCTCACCTCTTCCAGGGCGGCCGCGACAGGCAGGTCGCCGTCCCGGAACTCGATGGTGCGTCCGGCGGTTGACGGCAGGCCCAGCACGGCCGCGGCGACAAGGGCCACGTTGGCGCGGGCCGTATCCCGGCTTCCGGCGTCTTCCGCGGGGTTGACATCGATCAGGCCGTCGCCGGGCCCGTCGGTGAGCGTTCCCGGGCCCAGGATGGTCCAGGCCAGGCCGGTGCCCCGCAGGTAGGTGTCGGCCGCTGCCTTAGCTTCCGCGTAGGCGAAGAAGCTGTTGTCCTCGGGCACGCCGTGGTCCGGTCCGGCACCAAGGTAGGACACCATAATGTACCGTCCGACGCCGGCCTCCGCTGCCGCGTCCATCGACCGAATGGCTGCGTCCCGGTCCACCGCGTAGGTCCGCTCCGGGCTTGCCCCGCCGGCGCCAGCGGACCAGACCACAGCATCGTGGTTCCGCAGCGCTTCGGCGATCTCCGCCGTCGTGGACTGTTCAACGTCGAGGACCACCGGGGTGGCCCCCGCTTCCGTGACATCCGCCCCCTGGTCCGGGTTCCGGATAACGGATGTGACGTCCGCGCCCTCCGCGGAGAGGATGCGGGACAATTCCAGAGCCACTTTGCCGTGGCCGCCAATGATTACGATTCGAGTCATGGTCCCATTCTGTCCCACAACCCTGCCCGGCGGTTAAACAAAAAGACCCTCCAGGCTGGGCCTGCAGGGTCGTTTTGTAGCGGCGGGGAGGCTCGATCTCCCGACCTCACGATTATGAGTCGTGCGCTCTAACCAACTGAGCTACGCCGCCATAAATGAGGAAAACCTGTGCTAAGCCGGTCAAAAACCGCCTTGACACAGGCCCTCATTCCGAGCCCCCCACCGGAATCGATCCGGTGACCTCGTTCTTACCAAGAACGCGCTCTACCACTGAGCTAGGGGGGCAACGAGTAAATACTCTACCGGATGATTCCGCTCCCAACAAATCGGTGCCGGGCACGCCCGCAGAGTGCCAAAACCGGCGGAAATGCCCGGCTGCGGGCGCCTTGGCCGGCACCACGAGAGGTTCCCGGACCCGGCCGCCCGCATGCATGTGACCAAGGGAACTTAACGAAGAACGGGCCGGCAGAAGAGCCGGCCCGTTCTCAGGGTGAATCAGTGCTTAGCGGCTGGAGATTACCACTTGGTACGCGGTTTGCGGGCTGCGTCGGTGCCGACGCCGCGCTCATTGCGGTCACTGAAGGAGCGCCCGCCGCGGTCAGCGGAGGACCGCTCGCCGTCGTTCTTGCGGAACTCGCGCTTGAAGCCGCCGTTGCCTTTGAAGTTCCCGCCACGGTCACCGCCGCCGGAGTACCCGCCGCGCTCTCCGCCACGGCTGCCGCCCTGGTAGCCGCCGCGGTCACCGGAGGGCTTGCGGCCATTGTCCAGTTCGAGGTGGATCAGCTCGCCGCCGATCCGGGTGCGGGACAGCGCCTTGAGCTGGTCGGCGCTGAGATCCGCCGGGAGCTCCACGAGGGAGTGGTCGGCGCGGATGTCGATGCCGCCGATCTGGGCCGAGGAGATACCGCCTTCGTTGGCAATGGCTCCAACGATCGAGCCGGGCATCACGCGCTGACGGCGTCCGACGGCGATCCGGTAGGTGGCGTTGCCCTCGGTCAGGGTGCGGGTGGGGCCGCGGGAGCCGAAGCCGTCCTTGGCGCGCTCGCGCTTCTGGAATTCAGGAGCTGCGGGCAGTTCCTTGACCAGCAGCGGCTGGCCGCCCTGTGCCATCACTGCCAGTGCGGCAGCGATTTCCGAGGCCGGGACGTTGTGCTCTTCCTCGTAGGAAGCGATGAGGTCGCGGAACGCGGCCACGTCTTCGGAGGCCAGGGTTTCGGTGATCTTTTCCGCGAACTTGCCCAGGCGAAGCGTGTTGACCGACTCGGCGGTAGGCAGGTGCATCTGCTCCACCGGCTGGCGGGTCGCCTTCTCGATGGAACGCAGCAGGTACTTCTCCCGCGGCGTCATGAAGAGGATCGCGTCGCCGGACCGACCCGCGCGGCCGGTCCGGCCGATGCGGTGCACGTAGGACTCGGTGTCGTGCGGGATGTCGTAGTTGACCACGTGGCTGACGCGCTCGACGTCGAGGCCGCGGGCCGCGACGTCGGTCGCGACGAGGATGTCGATCTTGCCGTCACGCAGGGCCTCGACCGTACGCTCACGCTGCTGCTGCGGGATGTCGCCGTTGATGGCGGCCGCCTGGAAACCGCGAGCGCGGAGCTTGTCGGCGAGGTCCTCGGTGGCCATCTTGGTCCGCACGAAGGCAATAACGCCCTCGAACTCTTCAACCTCGAGGATGCGGGTCAGCGCGTCGAGCTTGTGCGGGCCCATGACCTGCAGGTAGCGCTGGCGGGTGTTGGCGCCCGTGGTGGTCTTGGACTTGACCTGCACCTCGGCCGGGTTGTTCAGGTACTGCTTGGACAAGCGGCGGATCTGGCTCGGCATCGTGGCGGAGAACAGGGCAACCTGGCGGCCCGCGGGGGTCTGCTGGAAAATCTGCTCCACGTCTTCGGCGAAGCCCATGCGGAGCATTTCGTCGGCTTCATCCAGGACGAGGTACTGGAGCTCGGACAGATCCAGGGACCCCTTGGTGATGTGGTCGATCACACGGCCGGGGGTACCGACAACCACCTGGGCTCCGCGGCGCAGGCCGTTGAGCTGGGGGCCGTAGGCGGAGCCGCCGTACACCGGAAGGACGGTAAAGTCGTCGATGTGCTTGGCGTAGGAGGTGAACGCCTCTGCAACCTGGAGCGCGAGCTCACGGGTTGGTGCGAGCACCAGGGCCTGGGTCTTGCGGGACGGGCCGTTGAGGTCGTGGAGCTCGGCGAGACGGGACAGTGCCGGTACTGCGAATGCTGCAGTCTTACCGGTACCGGTCTGGGCCAGGCCCACGACGTCGCGGCCTTCGAGCAGCAACGGGATGGTTGCTGCCTGGATCGGCGAAGGCTTCTCGTAGCCCACATCCTGCAGGGCGGCGAGGACGCGGCCGTCAATGCCGAGGTCTACGAACTTGACGCCTTCGTCTTCGGCGTCTTCTTCCTTCGCCGGAGCTGATGCGGCTTCGGGCTTGGATTCGGTCTGCGGTGCGGCTTCGGCGGCGGCCGGAGCTTCGTGGTCCGCAGGCGCCTCGGTGAATTCCGGGGCGGAGCCGGCCGCGGGGGCAGCCGTTTCAGAAGTCTCGACGTCGCTCTGAAGGTTTTCGGTGTCGACGGAGTTGTTCTGATTTTCGGGCATAGGTGAATATCCTCATTCATAGGGGCCAAGCGGCACAACCCGAGGTGAGCGGAGCCGCAGTACGCGTGACCGGAGTGCCGGACGTACTTGACCGGCAGGTCACATAGAAGCCCGGCGCTTTCGCAATCCCGTGGCAGGACTTCCCGCTGCATCTCTTGGCTGCTATCCCAGCAGTCTGTACAGCGTTTTCTTTAGCCGGCTCTCCCTATGAAAATGCCCGCATCTCATATGCGCGGGCCCCAACACTTACCAGTCTTGCCTCAAGAATTGGGCAGGAAATAAGGGATTTCCGGAGTGGGGGATAGTTCAATTGTAGGTCATGAATCCGCGCATGGGTAACCCGGGGGCCCGGAACGGCGGTGAGCTTGCGCACACGGGCCCTGCCCGGCTACCCGCTGAGGCGGCGCTTCAACTTCGCGAACTCCCCCTGATACTCGGGCTGCAAACGGATTTCTCCGTCGGCGTCGGCGTCCCGCAAAGCCTCCATGTCCTCCAGCGTGGGGCTGCTGAACCACTTCCCGACGGTGACGCCGTGGGTGGGAACAAAGATCCGGTGGACGTGGTCTCCCGCCTGGATACTGCCGACCCGCACCACCCGCAGGTACGTTCCCACCCGCCCCGCGTCAGCAAACCGCTTGACCCAGCGCTCTTCGTGCATCCGCCGCTGGAAAGTTGCACAGGGGATCCGGGGCGACGTCACCTCGACCTCGACGTCGAGTCCGATTTTCCAGCGCTCGCCGATCATGGCGTCGGTGGCGCTGATCCCGGCAACGCGCAGGTTTTCGCCGAAGATCCCGGGCGGTAATTCCCGGCCGAGCTCCGCCGCCCAGTAGTCGGTGTCTTCCTGGGTGTAGGCGTAAAGCGCCTGGTCCTCGCCGCCATGATCGATGCGGCTGGCCTGGATGTCACCGCGCAGTCCGAGCCTGTGCACCTTGACCGGTCCGGCGACGGGCCGTTTGTCGATGGCCGTCACACCCACGCTCCCGGGGTCGCTGAGCAGCTGATGCACCCGGCAGACGGCAAGAACAGAGGCAGTGTCCATGGCACCAGTGTAGGCCGGGCCCGCGGGCACCTTCGCGGCAGACATGGGGAGATCTGCGCGCGATTTTGGTGGCCGGGAGAACTGATGGCGGTTAGGCTGGCTCCGGCCCTACGGCCGTGAGTTTAGGAATGCAAGCCAGGGGAACGCAGGGGAAGCATGGACGAGCAGGAACAACCGGGGAAAGCGAAGCCGGGGCGTGGTGTGAGAGAAGGAGTGCAGCCGGCGGGGGGAACTGCGCCGGTGGACTTCACCCCGCCGCCTCCGGGCGAAGACGGGCACCAGCCCCCGTGGCAGGTCCCCAAGCCCGCCCTCCGGCCCGAATTGGTGGACAAGCCCCAGCCAGCAGCGCCCGATGCCCTCCCGTCTCCGGCGGGTCCCGTCCCGCCGACCCCCGTTCAGGACCCATTTGGCCGTGAACGTGCGAAGGAGCTGGCATCAGCTCCGCGCCGGAAGAAGCGCAACCAGCGGCGTACCGTGGTGGTGGCGCTTGGCGTGACAGCGCTGCTGGCCGGAACCATCACCGCGATGGTGGCCAGTAACGAGGACGACGCCGACTACGCCCAGGTGTGCATCGACGACGGCACCGGCGAGCGCGTCGCTGACACCCAGTGCGGCAACAGCAGCACCGGAGGACGCAGCTCCGGCGCCTACGCCTGGTATTTCTACTCCCGGGGTGGAAGTGTGCCGGCGCTGGGACAGAACCGGTCCAGCTACCCCGGCTACACCAAGAGCGTCCCGTCCGGCGCGAAAGCGTCGACGGGGTACAGCACCAAGGGCGGGACCGTGAGCCGGGGCGGCTTCGGATCCAGTTCCAAGGGCGGAAGCACAGGCGGCTAGGCATGAAACGACACATTTCCGTGCCCAGGCCGGCCTGGAAGCAGCGGATTGAACAGCAGGGCCTCGTTTTCTCCACGACCACCCTGCAGGGCGGCAGCACCGTTGAGTACTGGAACGAGGGCGCCTACTACGAGTTCACCATGGACGAGGTGGAGGCCCTGGAACAGACCGCGGAGGAAATGCACCTCATGTCCGTGGAAGCGGCGAAGTTCCTCGCGACCGGCGCCATGGGCACCATCGGGATCGGGCCGCAGGCACTCGAGCTCGCCGCCGAGTCCCTGCAGGCCGGCGACGCCGACGTGTACGGGCGCTTCGACTTCATTTACGACGGCCGGGGTGGGCCGGCCAAGATGCTCGAATACAACGCGGACACCCCCACCGGGCTCATCGAGGCGGCCGTGGCGCAGTGGTTCTGGCTGCAGGACGTCTTCCCCGGCAAGGACCAGTGGAACGGCATCCACGAGGCCCTGGTGCGGCAGTGGAAGAACCTGCAGTTCCGGACCGGCATGAATACCCTGCATGTCGCCCACGCCGAAGCGGAGGAATCCGGTGAGGACTGGATGACGGCTGCCTACATGCGCGACGTCGCGGGCCAGGGCGGGTGGACCACGATCGGAATCAACATGTCCGATATCGGCTGGGATCCGAACCTCAACCGTTTCGTGGACCTGGACAACTTCATGATCAGCACCATGTTCAAGCTCTATCCCTGGGAGCTGATGATGAAAGAGCCGTTCGGCCAGCGGCTGCTCCAGCGTGCGCACAACCCGCGCTGGGTTGAGCCGGCCTGGAAGATGCTGCTGTCCAACAAGGCTCTGCTCGCGGCCCTGTGGCACCTGTACCCGGACCATCCCAACCTGCTGCCCGCGTACCTGGACAGCCCCGGCCCGCTCACCGACTGGGTGGCCAAGCCGCTGCACGGCCGCGAAGGGGACAACATCAAGATTCACGCCGCCGGCATCAATCTCGAACAGCCCGGCGGGTACGGCCGCGAAGGCTGGTGCTACCAGCAGTTCCACGCCCTGCCGGATTTTGACGGCAACCGTCCGGTGCTCGGGCTCTGGGTGGTGGACGGCGAATCCGTCGGTTGCGGCATCCGCGAATCCGATGGCCCCATCACCGACTACTTCTGCCGCTTCGTCCCTAACACCATCGACTCGCCAGCCCCACTCACCCCTCCATCGAACGCCCATTCCAGCAAGGCAGGCACCGCATCATGAGTACCACGACGACGGCCGGCAGCCCCGGCGAACAGCGCGCCGTCCCTTCCAAGGGGCTGCGCGCCGGAATCCTGGATCTCGGCGACTCGGTCATGCTGGGCCTGGCGTCCACCGCCCCGGTCTATTCGCTCGCCGCCACCCTGGGCCTCATCGTGGCGGTAAACGGAAATTACACCCCCCTGATCCTGCTCCTGGGCTTCATCCCGGTGCTGTTCATCGCCTACGCCTTCCGCGAACTCAACAGCGCCATTCCGGACTGCGGCACCACGTTCATCTGGACCCGGCGCGCATTCGGCCCCTGGGCCGGCTGGCTGGGCGGCTGGGGCGTGGCGCTGGCCGGCGTCGTGGTACTGGCGAACCTTGGCCAGGTCGCCGGGCAGTACCTGTGGCTGCTGGTCGGGGACGGCTCGCTGGCAGCGAACAGCCTCGTGGTAACCGCCACGGGGGTGGCGTTCATTGCCTTCATGACCGTGGTGAACTACCGGGGCATCCGGCTCGGTGAGCATGTCCAGCGGGTCCTGACCTACGTACAGTACATAGCGCTGGGCATCTTCGCCGTCGCGATTGTGTTCAGGATCGCCGGTGGCGTCCCCGAGGGCCAGGCCTTCGACTTTGAGTGGTTCAACCCGGCCGGCGCCTTCGCCGATCCGGGCGCCGTCGTTCATGGATCGCTGCTGGCACTGTTCATCTACTGGGGCTGGGACACCTGCCTCGCGCTGAACGAGGAGACGGAAAACCCTGCCACGACGCCCGGCCGCGGCGCGATCATTTCGGCGTTGGTCCTGGTGGCCATTTACGTATCCGTGGCCCTGCTGGTGATGATGTATGCCACCGTCGGCACGGAAGGAATCGGCCTGGGCAACGACGCCAACAAGGGCGACGTCTTCCTGGCGATGAAGGACGTGGTTCTCGGGCCCTGGGGCTGGCTGATGGTCGTCGCCGTCCTGGCCTCCGTGCTGTCATCCACCCAGACCACCATCCTGCCCACAGCCCGCGGCACGTTGTCCATGGCGGCGCATGGGGCGCTGCCCGCGAAGTTCCGCGAGGTCCACCCGCGCTATCAGACCCCCGGGTTCTCGACCAAGGTGATGGGCGCCGCCGCCATCCTCTACTACGTGCTGATGAGCCTGCTGAGTGAGAACCTGCTCTCCGACTCGATCAGCTCCATCAGCCTCTTCATCGCCTTCTATTACGCGCTGACCGGGTTCGCCTGCGTCTGGTACTTCCGCGGAACGCTGCGCAGTTCGGCCCGCAACCTCTGGTTCCGGGGCATCCTGCCGCTCCTGGGCGCCCTGGCACTGACGGGCGCGTTCTGCATCTCAGCCGTGCAGATGTGGGATCCGGGCTACGGCGGCACCAGTATCCTGGGCGTCGGCGGGGCCTTCGTCAGCGGCGTGGTGCTACTGGGTCTCGGCGCGGTGCTGGCCGCGGTGTGCCGTTTTGCGCCGTCAACCAGGGACTATTTCCGCCAGGGCAAGAGGACCGCCGTCGCCGCTGTTTAGCGGGTGCCCCCGTAGGATGCTGGCATGAGCAACGACGCTGATCTTCCTGCTGGTCCTGACCCTTCCGATGTCCTGGCAATCGATTCCCTCTTCAGCGCCGAAGAGCTCGCTGTCCGGGAGCGCGTCCGCGACTTCACGGACAGCCGGATCCGGCCCGGCATCGCAGGCTGGTACGACGACGGCGTGTTTCCACTGGAACTGGCCCCCGAACTGGGCGAACTCGGCGTCCTTGGCATGCATCTGGAGGGCTACGGCTGCCCGGGCCGTTCCGCCGTGGAATACGGTTTGGCCGCGATGGAGCTGGAAGCCGGCGATTCCGGCATCCGGACGTTCGTCTCTGTGCAGGGCTCGCTGGCCATGACGGCCATCCACAGGTGGGGCTCCGAAGAGCAGAAACTGCAGTGGCTCCCCCGCATGGCCGCCGGTGAACTGATCGGTGGTTTCGCTCTGACCGAGCCGACCGCCGGCTCCGACCCAGCCTCGATGAAGACCTTCGCCCGCCGCGACGGAACCGGAGAGAGCGCCGGTTGGATCCTGGATGGAGCCAAACGCTGGATCGGTCTCGCCTCGGTGGCCGATGTGCTGGTGGTGTGGGCCATGACCGACGACGGCGTCCACGGCTTCCTGGTCCCCGCCGGCACGCCCGGGGTCACCGCGTCGCCGATCGGCCGGAAGCTCTCGATGCGAGCCTCGATCCAGTGCGATGTCACGTTCGACGGCGTCCGGCTGGGTCCGGAAGCCATGCTCCCGGCAGCCCGCGGCCTGCGCGGCCCGTTCACCTGCCTCAACGAGGCCCGGTACGGGATCGTGTGGGGCTCCATGGGCGCGGCCCGCGACTCCTACGAGGCTGCGTTGAAGTACTCCCAGGAGCGGCTGCAGTTTGGCAAGCCGCTCGCCGGGTACCAGCTGACCCAGGAGAAACTGGTCAACATGCTGGTGGAGATCCAAAAAGGCACCCTGCTGGCGCTGCAGCTGGGCCGGCTCAAGGACGCCGGGCAGCTGCGGCCGGAGCAAATCTCACTGGGCAAACTGAACAACGTGCGGGAGGCGATCACCATCGCCCGCGAGGCCCGCACCGTCCTGGGCGGGAACGGCATCACCCTCGACTATTCCCCGCTGCGGCACGCCGCCAACCTTGAGTCGGTCCGTACCTACGAGGGCACTGACGAGGTCCACACCCTGATCCTGGGCCAGCACATCACCGGACTGGCCGCCTTCCGCTAACCCCGGGTTGGCACGTCGCGGCGATCTCCTGCAGGCCTATTGCCGCGAAGTGCCGTCTCGGCGGGGTTCCGTTCCCCGTCCTGGTCCAGGTCAGCGGCCGGGGTCACGGCGCCGCGCCGCAAGACCATCAGCCAGCACACCAGGATCGCCACGGCACAGAACACTCCGGCGCTGGAAGCCATGATCCACAATCCGGGGGTTTGAACGTTGAGGTCCTCTGCCCCGAGGGCCGTGCCAATGGTCTTGGGCGAGAACAGGAACACCATCACGGACACCCCCAGCACCCCGCCCATCAACCAGCGCAGCCCGCGGTAGCGGTGCGGGGTCTCGCGCAGGGTCCACGCGAAGGCCGGCAGCACGGCGGCAACCCAGACCCAGTGGTGGGACCACGAGACCGGGCTGATCAGCAGCATGGCCAGCGCCGTCGTCGAGACTGCGACCACCCGGGCCCCCTGGTCGCTGGCGGCTTTGATGATCCGTGCGGCCAGCACCACGACGAGCATGCTCAGCGCCAGCCAGGGGAAGGTCACGGACGCTTCGGGGACGCCGAAGTGCAGCAGGGCGCCTTTGAGGGACAGGTTGTCGACGTAGCCTGCGCCGCCGATCCGGGACGTGTCGGGCAGAATCTGAAACCAGAACTCCAGGGATTCCGCCGGCCGCACCAGCCAGCCAAGAACCACGGTGCAGGCGAACCCCGCACCCATGTTGAACAGTCCGCGCCAGTCCTTGCGGACCAGGAAGTACAGGCCAAAAACCAGCGGGGTCAGTTTGATGCCGGCGGCAATACCTACGAGGAAGCCGCTGCCGGGGAAGCCGACCATCCAGCGCTGGTTGCGGGCCAGCAGGTCCAGCGCCATCATGCCCATCAGCAGGATGTTGATTTGACCGAACGCCAGGGTCTCGCGCCACGGGCCGAGGTTCAGTACCGCCAGGACCAGCACAGCTGCCGCCCACCGGTTGCCCGGAGCCTGGAAGGTGGTGCGCCAGTCCGCAGCGGCATTCCAATACCGGACACCGCGGACGGCCACCCACAGCGCCACGCCGGCGCCGGCGGCATTGAAGAGGGTGAGGGCAATTCCTTGCGGCACCCTGGCCAGCAGGCTGAAGAGCAACGCGGCAAACGGCGGATAGGTGAACGGAAGCTGCGGGCCGCCGGCCCAGTCAATATTGCCCCGGTAGAGATCCGACGGCGCCTGGCCCGCCTCGTTAAGAATGGTTCCGCCGTACCAGTAGACGCTGAAGTCCAGACCTTGTGCACCCCAGACGCCGAGCCAGTGCCACACAAGGTAGATCAGGCCGGCCAAGGCCAGGACTGTGGAAACCTGGAGCAGCTGCGGGACGTAGAGCCGCTCCGAGACCCAGGCAAAGGTCCGTCCGGGTCTGGCTTCACCTGCAGGCTCTTCCGCCGTGACTGGTACGGGAATTGGCCGGGTTTCGGCTTCAGGCGGTGGCATGCATCCCCCAGGTATGTGTGGTCGGGTGCCGGCCGCAGGCGGGATCCCTGCTGCCATCCTACCGAACCCCTAAGCCGGGACCGGGACCGCGTCCGTCTTGCCGGCGTCCCTGCGGATGGTCGCGCTGATGACTGCCGCTAGGGTGCACACCGCGGCGGCGCCAAACCAGGCATAGGTGTATTGGCCCGTGGCGTCCCGGATGGCGCCTGCAGCAAGTGCAGAGGCAGGACCAGCAGGCCGATTCCCGCGGCAATGTTGCGCGGGCGGCATGGCCGCGAAGTGCGAACTCTCACGGCGGCGGGCGGGCAGGGTCGCAGGCTAGGCGTCCGGGCGGAGCGAGGCGCGGGAGGGCCGGTACGCCAGCGCCCAGTACACCAGCATGGCGATGCCGCAGAGTACGCCCAGGCTGGCCACGATGAGCTGCCACTGGGTCTGCGGGTCCTTCCCCCATTCGGCGGCGCCGGCCATCACCGCCAGGTACTTGGGCGTGAGGTAAAAGGACAAGGCTGAGAACGCGACGATGATCCATCCGGCGAGGCGCATCCGTCCGTTCCGGGACGGCACCCGGTGGATGGCGAACCCCATGCACGGCAGTGCCACTGCCATCCACACCCAGTGGTGGGACCAGGACACCGGGCTGACCAGGAGCATCAGCACGGCCGTGGCGGAGACGGCGACGAAGTTCTCCTCCGCGTCGACCGCCCACTTGATCACGAGCGCGGCCACGGCGGCCAGGCCGAGCGCGAGCACCAGCCACACAAGGCTCGTCAAGCCGGAGTCCGGCAGCCCCAGGTGCAGCAACAAGCCTTTAACCGAGAGGTTGTCCACGTAGGCCGGCCCGCCGATGCGCCCGGTGTCGGGCAGGATCTTGGTCCAGAAAGTGAGGGAAGCCGTGGGCAGCACCGCCCAGGCCAGGCCGATCGAGCCAAAGAATCCTGCCGCCATCCAGCCGAGGGCCTTGAAGTCGCGGCGGACCAAAAAATAGAGCCCGAAGGCAAGCGGGGTCAGCTTGATGCCTGCCGCGATGCCGATCAGTAACCCCGCGGACCAGCGTATCTGGGCGGCCCGTGCTTTTCCGTAGAGCGCGAAGTCGGCCAGGATCAGGCCCATCAGGATGATGTTGATCTGCCCGAAGTCGAAGGTGTCCCGCCAGGGACCCAGGAGCAGAATCGCGGCGGTCCCGGCCAGCGCAACGGCACGGAAGCGCCAATCCGCGACGGCGTTCCGCCAGCTGCCGAGGCGGAAGTAGTGCCGCGCGAGCCAGGCGGACACGATGGCGGCGCCCAGCAGCGCCGTGGTGATGAACACCAGGCTGCCGACGCCCTGCCCCAGCGCCGCCATGGCCGCGAACAGCAGCGCGGCGAACGGCGGGTAGGTGAACGGCAGGCCGTCCCTGGGCGCGTAGAGCTCGTTGACGCCGGTTTCGCCGGTCTGGAGCACCCGGTTGCCGCCGTAGAAGTAGACCTCAAAGTCGTTCATCAGCGGAATGTACGCCGAGTACAGCACCACCAGGGCGACGACGACGGCGAGCGCGCCAGCCGCCGTCGCGAACCAGCCGCGGGTGGTAGAGGGCGTGGCGCTGGTGGTGGTGGTGGTCACAGGTGGTTAGCTGCCTGACTCGCCGGCCGCGGACTCGATCTGCGCGAAGGCGTGCTCCAGGTCAGCGATCAGGTCCTCGACGTCCTCAATGCCACAGGAGAGCCGGATCAGGTTGACCGGAACGGCCAGCTCGGTGCCCTTGACCGAAGCATGCGTCATCTCCGAGGGGTAGTTCATCAGTGACTCGATGCCGCCGAGGGACTCTGCGAGGGTAAACACCGACGTGGATTCGGCCACCTTCCGGGCTGCCGCTTCGCCGCCCTTGAACTGCACGGAGATCATGCCGCCAAACTTCTTCATCTGCTTTTTGGCCAGCTCATGCCCCGGGTGTGAGGGCAGGCCCGGGTACAGCACGGCCTCGACCTCGGGGCGCCGCAGCAGCCATTCGGCTACGGCCTGGGCGTTGTCGCTGTGCCGGTCCATCCGCACGCCCAGGGTCTTGAGGCCCCGGGTGGTGAGGAACGCGTCCATCGGGCCGGACACGGCACCGACAGCGAACTGGACGAAGCCGATCTTCTCGGCCAGCCCTGCGTCGTTGACCACGATCGCGCCGCCGACGACATCGGAGTGGCCGCCAATGTATTTCGTGGTGGAGTGCACCACGACGTCAGCGCCCAGGGCCAGGGGGTTCTGCAGGTATGGGGACGCGAAGGTGTTGTCCACAACCAGGAGGGCCCCGGCGTCGTGCGCCACCGTGGCGAGGGCCGCGATGTCGGTGATCTTCATCATCGGGTTCGACGGCGTCTCCACCCAGACGAGGCGGGTCCTGCCACCGTCCGGCCCACCGGCCGCCACGGCCGACGCCACTGCTTCAAGGTTGGACATGTCCACCGGGGTGTTGCCGATGCCCCACTCCCCCAGCACCCGGCTGATCAGCCGGTAGGTGCCGCCGTAGGCGTCGTTGCCGAGCACGATGTGGTCCCCCGGACGGGTGAGCGCCCGGATCATCGAGTCCTCGGCAGCGAGCCCCGAGCTGAAGGAGAACGCGGCGGTCCCGCCTTCGAGCGCGGCCAGTTGTTCCTGCAGCGAATCACGGGTGGGGTTGGTTCCGCGGCCGTATTCGTACCCGGCACGCAGCACACCAATCGCTTCCTGGGCGTAGGTGGTGGAGAAATGCACGGGCGGGACGACGGCGCCGGTGCGGGGCTCGAACGCCTGGCCGGCATGCACGGCCCGGGTGTTGAAGCCTGCGGCTTTCGCGGAGTGGCTCTCTGGCAAAGTCATATGCGTTCCTTTCGGCCGGCCGCCGGGAGGCCCGGCAAGGGCGCTCCGGCATCCGGGTCGGTGGATGAGGTGCTGGGAAAAGCCGGTGAGTCAGCTGCTCAGGTAGGCGAGGAGGTCGTGGCGGGTCAGGATCCCTACCGGCGCGCCGACGAAGGTCACCATGAGGGTGTCCGAGCCGGAGAGGAGCTCCCGGGCCGTCGAAAGCGACTCGAGGGAACCGATCACCGGAAGCCGGGGCTCCATGTGTTCGGAAATCTTGTCCGAGAGCTTGGCCTCCCCGCGGAAGAGCTTCGCGGTCAGGGTGCGCTCATCGACGGAGCCGAGGACCTCGCCCATGACCACGGGAGGTTCCTGGGACAGCACCGGGATGTTCGAGACGCCGTACTCGTTCATGATGTTGATGACATCGCGGACGGTCTCGTTCGGGTGGATGTGCACCAGGTCCGGCATTTCCCCGGTCTTGGCCTTGAGGATCTCGCCGACGGACGCTTCGTCCCCGCCGGCGAGGAAGCCGTAGGAGCGCATCCACTGGTCGTTAAAGATCTTGGCCAGGTAGCCACGGCCGGAGTCCGGCAGGATGACGACGACGACGGCGTCCTCGGGCAGGTCCTTGGCGACCTGCAGTGCAGCGACGACGGCCATGCCGGACGAGCCGCCCACGAGCAGGCCTTCCTCGCGGGCCAGCCGGCGGGTCATTTCGAAGGAGTCGGCGTCGGTCACCGCGATGACGTCGTCGGGGACGGCTTTTTCGTAGTTGGCGGGCCACATGTCCTCGCCGACACCTTCGACGAAGTACGGCCGGCCGGTGCCGCCGGAGTAGACCGAACCCGACGGGTCGGCGCCGATGATCTTGACCACGCCGCCGTCGGCTTCCGCGCGTCCGGCGGAGGCTTCCTTGAGGTACCGGCCGGTGCCGGTGATGGTGCCCCCGGTTCCGGCACCGATCACACAGTGCGTGATCCTGCCGTCCGTGTCGCGCCAGATTTCCGGGCCGGTCGATTCGTAGTGGCTGGCCGGGGCGGCCGGGTTGGAGAACTGGTCGGGCTTATAGGCGCCGGGAATCTCACTGACCAGCCGGTCCGAGACACCGTAGTAACTTTGCGGGCTGTCGGGGGCAACGGCGGTGGGAGTCACCACAACCTCGGCGCCGTAGGCCTGGAGCACGGCCCGTTTGTCCTCGCCCACCTTGTCCGGCACCACGAAGATGCACCGGTAGCCCTTCTGCTGGGCTACGAGGGCAAGGCCGACGCCGGTGTTTCCGGAGGTGGGTTCCACGATGGTCCCACCCGGCAGGAGTTTGCCGCTGCGCTCGGCCTCCTCAATCATTTTCACCGCGATGCGGTCTTTGATGGAACCGCCGGGGTTCAGGTATTCCAGCTTCACCAGGACCGTGGCCCCGATGCCGTTGGTAACGTGGTGCAGCTTGACGAGCGGCGTATTGCCGATGAGGTCCAGAACGGACTGGGCGTACTTCATACATACAAAGTTACCGTCTCCACCAGCCAAGGGCGGATTCAGTCACGTCCGGTGGGTTAGCCGGCGCCATCTGGTGCGAAGATTATGCGGTGACGAGCTGGCGTTGGCCCAAGGGGCTGAAGAGCTATCTGCTCCCCGCCGGCATGCTGGCGGTGGGCGCCGCGGCGCTGCTTACGGGCCTGTTGCCCTGGCCGGCCTTCGAGGACCTGGCCGGCCGGACCGTCCCGGTGCTGACCTTCGTCGTGGCGATGTCCCTGGTGACGGAACTGGTTGACGGGGCCGGCCTGTTCCGGGTGGTCACGGAGCGGCTCGCGGCACTGGGCAGGGGCCGGGTTTTCCTGTTGTGGCTGCTGGTGATCGGCCTGGCCACGGTCTCTACCGTGTTCTTGTCCCTGGATACGACGGCGGTGCTCGTGACTCCCGTCGTGGTCCTCCTCGCCATCCACGCCCGGATCCCGCCGCTGCCGTTTGCCCTGACCACCATCTGGCTGGCCAACACCGCATCCTTGTTGCTGCCCGTGTCGAACCTGACGAATCTGCTGGCCCAGGCCCGGCTGGGGCTGAGTCCGGTTACTTTCGCCCGCCTCGTCTGGGCCCCCGCCCTGGTGGGGGTCGTGGTCCCGATCGTGCTGTTGTGGCTGGCCTTCCGGAAGGACCTCGCCGGCCGGTACGGGCCGCAGCCGGTCCGCAAAGCGCGGGACAAGGTGTTGCTGTACTCGGCGTCCGGGGTGATGGTGCTGCTGCTGCCCGCCCTCGTTTCCGGCGTCCCCGTGCAGTTCCCGGCGCTGGCTGCGGCGGCGGTACTGCTGGGCCTCTTCCTCTGGCGCCGCCGCTCGGCCCTGCGCTGGTCCATGATTCCCTGGCGGCCGCTCCTGCTCACCGCGGGGCTGTTTATGGTGGTGGAGACCCTGCACGCGCACGGCCTGACGCGGTTCCTGGCCGGCGTCGCGGGTTCCGGCGAAACCCTGCCGGCACTGCTGCAACTCGCGGGCCTGGGTGCCGGGGCGGCGAATGCAGTGAACAACCTGCCGGCGTACCTTGCGCTGGAGCCGGTGGGCGACTCGCCGGTGCGGCTCGCGGCCCTGCTGATCGGGGTGAACCTCGGCCCGCTGGTCACCCCGTGGGCATCGCTGGCCACCCTGCTCTGGCACGAACGGCTCCGCGCACTCAACGTCGAGGTCCGCTGGGGCGGGTTCGCGGTCGCCGGCCTTGCCGCCGTCGTCCTCACCGTCCCGCTGGCAGTGGTGGCGCTGTGGCTCACCGCGGGGATGCGCTGACCGGGCCAGGACCCGTACCTTCGCTGTCAGGCGTTCGTGGAATCATGGTCAGATGACCATCGCAGAGGTGCCCGCCGGCGTTGCCGCCGCGGCGGACGCCTCGCTGCGCTGGCACCCGGGCGCCCCTTTCGACCTGTCCCTGACCCTGGGTACGCTCCTGCGCGGGCACGGCGACCCGTCCATCCGCACAGCAGCGGACGGACTTTGGCTGGGATTCACGACGCCGGCGGGCCCGGCCACACTCCGCCTTACTGCCGCCGGGCCCCGGGCGGACCCGGCCATCGACGTCCAGGCCTGGGGGCCTGGAGCGTGCGCCGCCGCCGATTCCGTGCCCCGGATGCTGGGCCGCGACGACGACTGGTCAGGCTTCGACGAGCCTTCCTTCCACGCCACGCTTCCCCGGATGGTGGTCGAGGCACGCCGCCGGAACCACACTGTGCGGCTGCCCGCCACGGGCCGCATGCTCGATTCCCTCGTGCCGACCATTCTGGAGCAGAAGGTCGCCGTCATCGAAGCCCGGCGCGGCTACCGGTACCTGGTGTACCGCTTCGGAACGCCGGCACCCGGGGCCGGCACCGTCGCCCCCGGCAATCTGATGATCCAGCCCACAGCCGAGCAGTGGCTGCGCATCCCGTCCTGGGAGTGGCACCAGGCGGGGGTGGGCCCGCAGCGGTCGGCGACCATCATGCGGGCGCTGCGTTCCGCCGCCGCGCTGGAACGGCTCGCCGAAGTCCCGGCCGCGGAGGCGTCCGCGAAGCTGCAGACGTTGCCCGGCATCGGAGTGTGGACCGCCGCTGAGGTGGTCCAGCGCACCCATGGGTGCCCGGATTCCATCGCCGTAGGCGATTACCACCTCGCGGCCTATGTAGGCGCGGCACTCACGGGCCGCCGCACGGACGACGCCGGGATGCTCCGACTGCTGGCCCCGTGGGCCGGCCACCGCCAGCGCGTGGTCCGGATGATCGGCCTCAGCGGCTACCGGAAACCCACGTTCGGCCCGCGGATGACCATCCAGGACCACCGCGCCCACTAGCCCCACCACAACGCGGAATCAAAGCCCAAGCCGGGCCACTGCCTCCTGCCGCATGTCCACCTTGCGGATCTTGCCGGAGACGGTCATGGGAAAACTTTCGCGCACGTCCACATAGCGGGGAATTTTGTAGTGCGAGAGCTTGCCGCGGCAGTACTCGGCCAGGCTCGCGGCATCCAGCGGGGCCGCGCCGGTCTTCAGGATGATGCAGGCCATCAGTTCCTCACCGTACTTGGAGTCCGGCACCCCAATCACCTGCACGTCCTGGATGTCCGGGTGGGTGTAGAGGAATTCCTCGATCTCGCGGGGATAGACGTTCTCACCGCCGCGGATCACCATGTCCTTGATCCGGCCCTCGATCACGATGTAGCCGTCTTCGTCCATCCGGGCCAGGTCCCCGGTGTGCATCCAGTGCCCGGCGTCAATGGCCTCTGCGGTTTTGTCGGGCTGGTTCCAGTAACCCTTCATGACGGAGTAGCCGCGCGTGCACAGTTCGCCGATTTCCCCACGCTGCAGCACCTCGCCGGTCATCGGGTCCACGATCTGGTTCTCCAGGTGCGGCATGGTCCGGCCGACGGTCTGCGTCCGCTGGGCCATGGTGTCGACGCTGCGGGTCATGGTGGACACCGGCGAGGTCTCCGTCATCCCGTAACAAATGGCCACATCGCGCATGTTCATCTCCGAGATGACCCGGTTCATCACCTCGATCGGGCACAGCGAGCCCGCCATGACCCCGGTGCGCAGGGTGGACAGGTCGTAGGAGGAAAAATCCGGCAGGGCGAGTTCGGCGATGAACATGGTGGGCACGCCGTAGAGGGACGTCCCGCCGAAATCCTGCACCGCTTCCAGCGCCGCGGCGGGCGTGAAACCCCGGCCCGGAATGATGGTGGCGCAGCCGTGGCTCAGCGCGGCAAGGTTGCCGATCACCATGCCGAAGCAATGGTAAAACGGCACGGGAAGCACCACACGGTCGTGCTCGGTGTAGTCCAGCAGCTCACCGATGGAGTAGCCGTTGTTCAGGATGTTGTAGTGCGAGAGCGTGGCGCCCTTGGGAAAACCGGTGGTGCCCGAGGTGTACTGCAGGTTGATGGCGTCGTGGGGGTCCAGTTCGGCCATGCGCGCCTTCAACGCGGAGTGGGCGACGTCGTCGGCCCGTTTGAGCAGCTCCGCGAACGTCCGCTCCGCCGGCGTTTCCGGGACGCCGGCGGTGAGCGCCGGCAGGCCGGCGCCGGGCAGGAAAACGAGTTCGCGCAGGTCCGGACACTCGGCCAGCGCCTGCCGGGCCATGCCCGTGTAGTCGTTGTTACGGTCCGAAGGTGCCGCGACCAGCATCCGCATGCCGTTCTGCTTGACCACGAACTCCAGTTCATGGCTGCGGTACGCGGGATTGACGTTGACCAGAATCGCGCCCACCTTGGCCGTCGCGTACTGCAGGATGGTCCATTCTGCGCAGTTCGGGCTCCAGATGCCGATCCGCTCGCCCTTGGCTACGCCCAGGGCCAGCAGCGCCCGCGCCACCCTGTCGACGTCGTCATTGAGCTTGGTGTAGCTCCAGCGCCGCGCCTCTTCCCCCGGCACCGCCGCGGCCTCGATCAGGGCGTCCTGGTACGGGTACCTGGCCACGATCCGTTCGAAGTTATCGCCGATGGTTTCTCCGAGCAGCGGGACGTCAGTGTCCCCGGCTGTGTATGCAAGCATGCTGGAACGCTACCAATACTCGGCCGGCAAAAGAAGACTAAAGCTTGGATGTCCTACAAAATCGTCGGGACATGAAGCCGCGGGCCGGTAGGGTGAAAACCATGAGCGCACCTATCAATCTCCAGGCCACCTTCATCCCCAACGACGGCGAGTTCTTCCGTGTGAAGCTCGCGCTGGAGATCGCGATTGACGAGGTAGTCAACGAACCCGGCTGCATCCGCTATGAACTCACCGAGGCCAGCGAGGACAAACTGGTGCTGACCGAGCAGTGGGCGACCCAGGAGGACCTGGACAAGCACTCGAAAGGCACCGCGGTCCAGGACCTCAACGAATCACTCAGCGCGCTGCTGGCCGAGCCGGTCAAGCTCGTGAAGCTCTAAACCCCCAGAGCTGGTGAGCCCGGGCGCCTAGACCTCGGGGATCTGACTGCCGTCCTGCTTGTTAGTTGCAGCGGCGGCTTCGGCCTGGGACCTGGCCACGTGCGCGTGGACTTCCTCCATGTCCAACGCTTTGACGGCGTCGACAACCTGCTCGAGCTGCTGGGCGTTCAGGGCGCCCGGCTGGGAGAAGACCAGTACCTTCTCGCGGAAAGCCATCAGCGTGGGGATGGAAGTGATGCCCGCCTCAGCGGCGAGCTGCTGCTCGGCCTCGGTATCCACCTTGGTGAAGACGACGTCCTGGTGCTTCTCGGAAACTGCGGCGTAAGTGGGTCCGAACTGCTTGCACGGGCCACACCATTCAGCCCAGAAATCGACGAGGACAATGTCGTTGTCCTCGACAGTTGATGCGAACTGTTCACCTGTGATGTTTACGGTTGCCATGTGTCAACGGTACGCGAGCAGCCGGGGCTTGTCCCCTGCATTTCGCTGTTGGCATGTCCTGTGACGGCCTAGGCCCAGACGTGGGGGGCGGGCCGCCGCGCCCCGGGAAGGGCATTGGTTTCGCGCCATTCGTGGATCCAGGCGGGAAGATCCAGGTCCGCCGGCGGCGCTCCGAACTCGCGGATGATGTCCTCCTGGCTGACCGGCTTGCCTTTGCTGACCATACGGGTGGCAATGAAGGCCCGGGCGTAAATTTCCCCGTCAACCACCATGCGCTGCTCGAAGTAGATGGCCTTCTCATCGAGTCCGATAATTTTCGTTTCGATGGTGTACCGCTGCCACAATTGCAGCGAGCGGCGGAAGGCGATGGTTTCCCCGGCCGCCACGGGGCTCCATCCGCGGCGGCGCATGGCCTTCCAAGTTCCGCTGCGGGCCATCAGATCAAACCGGCCCAGGTCCATCAGCGAAAAGTACATCCCGTTATTGACGTGCATCGCGATGTCGATGTCGGTGGGGAGAACCCGTAGTGGCAATGACGCGGTATCCCAAATGCCCAATGCCGGGCGGCGGGAAGACGTAAAGAGCAGCAAGAGGGTGCGCAGGAGCAGGTGCATGGCCACCATGTTACCCGCGGGTAACAAAGCTGCCAAGGAGCGGGCCCGGGCCGTGCGCCCGTGCGCCCGTATTAGGCTGTGCGGATGGAAACGGACCTGACCGTCAGGGCGGCCGTGGCGGATGACGCCGCGGCCATTGCCCGGGTGCACCTCCAGGCCTGGCGCGAAACCTACGCCCACCTCCTGCCGGCCGCGGCCTTGGCGGCCCTGCGCCAGGGTCCGCGGGAAGCCAGATGGAGCCAAATCATCGCCACAGCCGCCTCGGACATCTGGGTGGCCTGCGCCGGGACTGACATCATCGGTTGGGCCAGCGCCGGGGCGGGACGCGACGATGACGCCCCGCGCCCCAGGGAGTTGAATGGAATTTACGTGCTGGCCAGTCATTACGGCTCGGGGGCAGGACAGGTGCTCCTGGACGCAGCGGTGGGTGACGGCGGCGCCTACCTCTGGATTGCGCACGACAACCCCCGCGCATTCGCCTTTTACCGGCGCAACGGCTTTGCCCTCGATGGGGCGACCGCCGAGCATGAGCTGGCCGGCACGCCGGTCCGGATCCAGCGAATGGTGCGCTGAACGGGGCACTACGCCCGACGTCGGCCGGCGTCGGCCCCGCCGTCCCAGGCCGGGAGGGTCACGCCAAAATGCGTTGGAAGAGGATATGGTCCTGCCAGGACCCGGCGATGTTGAGATAGGACCGCGCCACGCCGATCTCCGAAAAACCGGAGCGCCGGAGGACTTTCTGCGAAGCGCCATTGTGCAGAAGCGTCGCAGCCTGCAGCCGGTGCAGTCCCAGTTCGTTGCGCGCCGCGGCGACGGCGAATTCGACGGCCGCGGATCCGATGCCCCGGCCGGTGTAATCCTTGTCCACCCAGTACCCGAGGTGGGCACTGAGAAACGGCCCGCGGACGATTCCGCTGAGGGTCATCAGCCCCACAATCGCATCGCCGTCCGTCAGGACCCAAGGCACATCGGACCCCGCGATAAACAGGGCCAGCTTGGACTGCACGCTCATCATCTGACCATCGACGGTGTAGAACTCTTCTGCCCGCAGCGGCTCCCACGGCGCCAAGTGTTCCCGGTTGCGCCGATACGCGGCGCTCATGGCGTCCGCGTCGGACACCCGTAGTACCCGAACCCGGACGCTGCCGGCCAGGACCGGGCCGCTGGAGGGCGGAAGCTCAGGTTTCGTCATCGTCGTCGTCATCGTCCTCGCTTGAGTCGGTTCCCCGCACGGTCACGCTTGCGACGCCGTGCAAGTCCATAAGCGGGAGGACAAGGTTGCGCAGCGGATGGCGTCCGAAAAACCGCACCTCCATCGATACCATCGGATTCTGCTCGTCGCCGGTCCGCCGGGTGCGCAGGATGGAGGAGCTGAATCCCATGGTGGTGGCGATTTCAAGGATCTGCCGCAACACCCCCTGGCCGTCGGCGTAGTCGATGTGCATGACACGGTTCCTGTCCACGGACGGTATCCTGCGCACCGCGGGGGCAATGATGAACAAGGTGAAGAGATGGAAGATGGTCAGCACAACACCCAGGGACACCATGCCGGCTCCGCAGGCCATGCCCACCGCGGCGGATACCCAGATGGTGGCGGCCGTCGTGAGGCCCCGCACCACGTCCCGGCCCTTGAAGATGACGCCGGCGCCCAGGAAACCGATCCCGCTCACAATCTGGGCCGCAATGCGGGATGGATCCAGGACGGCTCCGGGCTCCCGCACGAACGCAAAGCCGTAAGCGGAGACCAACGTGAAGGCACACGAGCCGAGTCCCACCAGCACGTGCGTCCGGTAGCCCGCACTCTTTTGCCGGACTTGGCGCTCGATGCCGATCAGCGAACACAACACAAACGTCGCAAGCAGGAGTCCGGCTTCCACCAGGCTTGTATCGGTGAAGAATGCGAACATGCTGTCCCCTTCCTCAACCCTCGCAGCAGCGGACCGACCGAGGATCACGGTCCGGAATCACTGTCCCCGGTGCTGACTCTAGCAAGAGGAGGTCAGCGCTCTCCGGACTCCTTTTCCGGCCCCTCGCCGGCTTCGTCGCCGGCCCCATCATCGGGCGTTTGGTCGGGAGCTTCCTTGGTACTGTCGACACTGTAGGGTGCCCGGGGCGCCCCGGAATACAGCTCGTCCAGGCGCTCGTTCAAGGCGTGGGCGAGAATGTCCCGCTGGAGGGCCGGCAGGGCGATGGCCCCGTGAATGTATGCTTCGACCTCGAACTGTCCGGCATGGCCCCCCAGCGTAAAATATCTCAGCCAGAGCTCTTCTATGCTGACGTCCGCGTGCCGCAGCGAGTCGGCAAACCGCCGCCGTTGCTCGCTCTCTTCGCCGCCCAGGGCCATGCCGTCGTCCTGCGCTCAGTCTTCGAAGGCCTTGGCCGCAGCCGTCAGTTCGGCCGCGACCACGGCCAGGGGCTTGCCCGTCTGCCGCGAGATCATCATCAGTTCCCGGAGTGCCACTTCATCGTTGGTGCCGTTCCGGGCCATCAGCAGGCCTTTGGCCATGCTGATGGCGTCCCTCTGCGCCAAGGAATCCTGCAGGCGGTCACTCAGTGTCCGGGCAGCCTCGCGGGCGAGGGAGTGGATCACGAAGAGTGTCGCCTGTTGAGCGAAGAGTTCGGCCAGCCGGACCGTGCCATTGCCGGCGAGGCGTCCGCCGTCCGAGTACACCTTCACGGCCCCCAGCGCCAGCCCCCCGGACACCAGGGGGCAACTCACCGAGGACGAAATGCCAAGCGCCGCCGCCGCGGGCGCCCAACGCGACCAGCGCTGGTCCGAAGCCAGATGTTCCACCAGGACCGTCTCTCCGCTCGCCCACGCCGTGACACAGGGGCCTTCCTCCAGTTCGTACTGGAGCCCGTCAGCGGCGGCCACCACAGCGTCGGACGCTGCCGCCGTCACGGGCTGCCCCGAGCGGTCCATAAGGGTTACTCCGGCGCCGATCGCACCGGGGATCGCCGCCGTCGCAGCGTCCGTAATGAGCCGGAGGGCCTGGGCCACCGTTTCTTCGGTCAGCAGCAGCTTCGAGGCCCGGGCGAACACAGCGGTGATCTCGTCGGCCAGCGGCAGTTCCACGCTCATGTCCACCTCGGAAGTCCAGTACCAGCACAATGCCAGCCGGCGCACATCGCCGCAGGATCCAAGCATACGGCGGCCTGGCGGGGCGCCTGTATTCACCGGCCCCGGCACAGCGTACTGTCGCTAGTAGTGACTGCTGGCTCCAACCGGGTCAAGGTGCGCTATTTGGGTTGCGGGCGACCAAGAGTCCCCAGCCGCTGAGCCTTCGTGTCACACATGCCTGGGCGTTCGTAGGATTGAGGCCGGCATGGTTTCCGGTACCGGCACATCTCCAACACCCGAGCAACTGCAGGACCTCCACTTGGAGAGTCCGGGCTTCGCTGAGTTCCTCCTTGGGCTGACCACGCTGTCGGCGACGCGGCTCGGCGGCCCCGAGCCCATGCTGTGCGCCATCACGGTGGAGCGGGACGGCACTCCCGCCACCGTGGCCAGCAGCAGCGAGGACGCGAAACTGCTGGATGAGAAGCAGTACGCGTTCGACGACGGTCCGTGCCTCACTGCCCTCCGGCAGGGCATCACTGTGCTGGTTCCCGACGTTGCGGATACCGTCCGGTGGGAACACTACGGCACGACAGTCTCCGGCGAGGGCATCGTTTCGGTCCTGGCCGTACCGATCGCTACGGACCCAGGGGCGGGCGCGGCACTGAATTGTTACGCACGCTCGAAGGGCGTCTTTGACCCCGCCACAGTGGCAGCGGTGGAGCGCCATGCCGCGTCGATCTCGCGGATCCTGCGGCTGGCCTCCAGGGTCCACCCACCGGAAATCTACCCCGAGCATCTCCGCTCCGCATTGAAGTCCCGGGCTATCGTTGACGCCGCCGTCGCCCTGATCATGATCCAGAACCGGTGCAGCAGGGAACGGGCCATGGAGCTGCTGCACGAGGCGGCCAGGGCAACGGACACCAAGCTCCATTCCATAGCCGCCGACATTACGCTGGGGGCCTCCCTACCGCCAGCCGATGCCCCGCAATAGGATGGAAGAAGCTGCCGCCTTGTCAGTAGGCGGCGGGAATTTGGGGGCAGGCATGCAGGATGACCACGCCGTATCATCAGCATGGCAGAAGGTGGGTACCAGCAGCACGCTGCTGGATCTAGTGTTGGAAAGCACCGACGCCGGCTCCGGGGTGCAAGACTTTCTCGCCGGGCTGGCCAGCCTCGCGGCCGAGGAATTGTCCCGGCCTGGCCGCGCAGTGACGTGCGGAATTACCGTCACCCGGCAAAAGCAGCCGTCCCTGGCCTCGGGGAGCACCGGAGCAGGATCCGCCAGCATCCTCCAAGTCCTTGTGGTGCTCGACGGCGGGGATTCCGCCGTCGTCCGCCTCTTCTCGGTCCGTTCCGCGGCCTTTGCCCCGGATGATGTGGCGCAGGCCCGGCAGCTCTTCGCGGACGCTTCCCCGGCACTTCGTCTGGCCTTGAAATTCTCCCGGCTCAGGACATCCCTGGACGACATCGCCGCCGCCATGCAATCCAGGACCACCATCGATTTGGCCATTGGAGCCATCATGGCCCAAAACCGCTGCACCCGGGAGGCCGCCTTCAAGATTCTGCGGAACACCTCCAACAACCGGAACCGGAAGATCCGCGACGTCGCGGCCGCTGTCGTGGCATCCATCGCCGGCGATACCGACATCACGGCTCGGTTCGAGGCGTGATGTCCCGCGAAACCGGGGAAGATCCGGCGGGGGATCCCTACAGGCTGGATCGGTTCGTGACCGCGCAGAATTCGGGCGGAACCTACCGGCGCGCCCTCGAGGAGCTCCGGGGCGGGTCGAAACGCACCCACTGGATGTGGTTTGTGTTCCCGCAGATCGCAGGGCTGGGCCAGAGCGCTACGGCCAGGAAATATGCCGTAGCGTCGCTGGATGAGGCCAAGGCGTACCTGCAGCATCCGGTGCTGGGTCCCCGGCTGCTCGAATGCGCCCGGGCGGTGGAGGGTGTTAGGGGGCGTACTGCGGAACAGATCTTCGGCGGCATCGATGAGCGGAAGCTGCACTCGTCGATGACTCTCTTTCTGCGGGCGGACGCCGGCGAGCGCGTGTTCCAGGAGGTCCTGGCAGAATACTTCGGCGGGCGCCCTGATGCGGCCACGGACCGGCTCCTTGGTGCCGCCTAGGGCGTTCCGCTGTTTCGCCCGTCGTACCGGCCTTCCGCCGGGGACAGACAGGACTACTCCCCCGGTGCCGCCAGGGCGGTGATCATCCGTTCCATGCGTGCGACGCCGGCATAGCGCCCGGCGTTGTCCGTCACCAACAGGGGCTCGAACCGGCTGGAAGAGGTCCGCGTCATGGACCGGGCGAGTGCCTCGTTCAGCGGCGTGTCAAGGTTCACGCGCATCCCCTGACTCACCATTCCCAGCCCGGCAGCTGCAGGGTTCAGCACCGAAATCGGCCGGAGGTGATCCCCGATCAGAACCACCAACTGAAGATCCGGGTTCTCCGCGAAGACGTCCGCGGCGAGCGCGGCAGTGGTGGCAGTCGTGGCGGATTCGAGGACATCGCGAACCACCCCCTTGTGAGTCACCGGCGGCTTCGAGGCGAGGCGGTGCGCCAGGTCCAGGTCGATGCCCGACCAGTCCGGGGCCGGCCTGGCAAGGCAATAGCCTTGCACCAGGGGCACCCCCAGGGACACCAGGGTGTCCAGTTCCTCCAGCCGTTCCACTCCCTCGGCCAGGATCCATGCGTCGACCCGGCCTGCGAAGGTTCCCAGCATCTCAATCAGGGCGCGCTTCGCTTCATCGCGGTCGACGTCCTGGATCAATTCGCGGTCAATCTTGATCAGCGAAGGACGCAGTGCCAGAAGGTGCCGCAACCCCGCATAGCCAGCGCCGGCGTCGTCGACGGCGATCAGCGCACCGGCCGCGCGCAACTGGTTCAGGTCCGGCTCCAGCCCCACGTAGGAATCGATGGGCGTCTGTTCGGTGAGCTCGACGACAAGGCCGCCGAGGTTCCCCTGGTCCCGCCAGACGCTTCGGATTTCCTCAGTGGTCAGCAGTTCGGGAGAGACGTTGAGGGTCAGGAAGCAGTTCGGTGGCAGGGTGGAGCGGGCCCCGAGCGCAGCCCGCAGCGCCGCGGATTCCAGCTGCGCGGATTTCCCGTGGGCACGGGCGGCCGAGAACCACACCTCGGGGTTCTTTTCGGTGAAGCCCGGGAAACGGGCGAGCGCTTCGTACCCCACCACGGTCCCGCGCGACGTATCAACAATCGGCTGATATGCGGCGGCCAGCCCGTCTCCGCGGCAGGCGGCTGCCAGCAGTTCTTCCCAGTCCGGCCCAGGCGCGGCACCGTCACCGGAAGACGGGCCGCCTGCCGCGGGACTGCTCAACTCACCGGAACGATTGCTCGGTGGATCGACTGGACGGTTTCATCCGGCAGGTTCACCAGGCCGTGCGAGGATGCGGCATGCGCGGCAACGTTGACGAGGATTTCGTCCTCGGTGCTGCAGACCCATCGGGCTTCACAACCGGGTACTACGTCTCCACAGGCAAACGATTTCACTAAGGCTCCTTTGATTCGACGGTGAACGGCACCACACTACTGCCTGGCTGGCGAGGACACGGCGTTATTCAGCTGTCCGCTCTCCGGCGCTTAGGTTGACCACTTCTGCGTGGCGGATGCCGCCGGACGTTGGCAGGGCAGCGCTACGGGCGCTTTTCCGCGGCGGCAGCAGCAGCGCGGGCTGCCGCCTCAATACTCGCGCAGTGGAGGGCCCACTCCCCTGGCGTCCGGTGCGAGAGGTTGGGGTCACCGGCACTTTGACCGGCAGCCCCGTCGATCAGCTCACGCAGGATATCGGCGTGTCCGAGGTGATGGGCGGTTTCAACGCACATGTGCACCAGTATCTGCTGCAGGGTCACCTGCCGGCGCTCCGCATTCCACCATGGCACTTCTCCGACCGCGTCCAGCGGCAGCGCCTCGATCGTGGCATCGCTGTGCTCGGCGGCGAGCCGGTGGAGGTTGATGATCTGTTGCCGGGTCTGGTTTGCGGGCACCCACAGGTCGGCGTCCGGCTCGGCGTCTTCAGCAAGCCACGGCAGTTCCACACCACTTGGCCGGCCGAAGACCTTGCCGAAGTAGCCGAGCTCCACGCTGGCAACGTGCTTGACCAGGCCCAGAAGGTTGGTCCCCGTTGGTGTGATCGGCCTGCGGGCGTCGTATTCGCTCAGTCCGTCGAGTTTTCCGAGCAGGTTGGCGCGCCGTGTCCGCAGGTAGCTGTGCAGGACCGCTTTGTCATCCATGACGGGAACTCTATCGAAGAGCTCCCGGGATTCCTCATCGCCGCCAGGGGGACCTGCGCCGCCGCCGCCCTCAAAATAAGCGGGGTATCGACGCCGGGAAGGATGCGGAGGAGGATTAACGGGCGGTCACGAAAAGGAGGTGTGTGATGTGCTATTCGTACAACAAGGATGTCCGGCAGGACGTCAAAAAGGACGATTCGAAGGACAGGGAGGCGCGCCAGCAACCCCGGGCGGCGGCCCCTGACTTCAAGTTCTGGGCCTTCCCCCGCCGCGGCAAGAAGCCCGCGGCCGAGGACCCGGCAGCCTCAGTCCGGACCCGGGAAAAGGTGTAGCACCGAAGGTCGTCGGAAGGCTCCTCACGCAAGGGGCCTTCCGCCGTGATCCGGGAGCGCCGGCCGACGACGCACAACGGACCGGCAAAGGTGCGGGAGACTGGAATCCCCGGATCACGAAGGTAGGACTCATTGATTAATCTTCAGCAGGACGCCGAAGGCTTCATCCGCATGAACAGGCACTACCCCGGCAGCACCGTCATCACCGTCACCTTCCACGATGGCTCGTCGGAGGAGTTTTCGGGTCAGCAACTCAACGCCGTCTATGACGAGGCTTTGGCGGCGTTCCGGGCCGGAAACCACCTGGATGCCAAAGGATTCTCCCGGGCGCCGAAAAAGACGGTCCAGCCCGCGAACAAGATCGAGTTCGTTGCGGTGCGCCCCGGGATGAACAGGTAGGCGGGCCCTTCCATTGACATAGCAGAGCCAGCTGGCTATTCTACAACCAAATGGTTGTAGATAAGCTTTCGGAGGCCGGCCTTGACCGCCTGTTCCACGCGTTTGCCGATGCTACCCGGCGGGACATCGTTACGCGGGTGACGGCCGGCGAATCGTCAGTGTCGAGGCTCGCGGAGCACTACGCCATGAGTTTTGCCGCCGTACAGAAGCACGTGGCGGTATTGGAGCGCGCCTCCCTCGTCACGAAGGAAAAGCGCGGACGGGAGCAGATCGTGCGGGCCCACCACGGGGGCCTTCAGAGGGCTCGGCGGCTGCTCGATGAGTACGAGGCCATCTGGCGGCAGCGGGCCGACCGGATCGCGGAAATTCTCGCAGAGGAATAGGGAGAGTGTCGTCATGACAGTTGTCAGTTCACAGAAGAACGCCGAAGCCCTGAGCATTACCGTCGTCGCCGAGTTCGACGCCGCCGTCGAACGGGTATGGCAGGTCTGGGAAGACCCTCGCCAGCTGGAGCGCTGGTGGGGCCCTCCCACCTGGCCCGCGACGTTCGAAAGCCACGATTTTGCTTCCGGAGGCAGCGCCAGTTATTACATGACCGGGCCCGACGGCGAGAAGAGCCGTGGTTGGTGGCGGTTCACGGCAATCGAGCCGCCGCACCGCCTTGAGTTCGATGATGGTTTTGCCGACGACAACGGCGATCCGGTCCCCGACATGGGCACGAGTCACGCCGTGATGAGGCTTGAGGCGGTGGACCACCGCACCCGCATGACCATCGTTTCGACCTTTGATTCCGTGGATGCACTGGAAAAGGTTCTCGCCATGGGGATGGAGGAGGGAATGAGGCAGGCCCTCGGCCAAATCGACGCCATCCTCGCCGGTTCGACGGTCAACTGACCCCGCCCGGGCCGACGGACCCGCAAAAACGCCCCCGTCTTGCTTCGCCGGCAGGACGGGGGTGTATTGCGGGTCAGGGCTTAACGACGGCCCTAACCGCCGAGGATCTTCGCTTTTTGGGTCGAGAACTCCTCTTCCGTAAGGATCCCTTGCGCCTTCAGGGCTCCGAGTTCCTTGAGCTGCGCGATGGCCTCGTTCGAGATTCCGCCGGTGGCAGGCGGGGGCGGAGCCGGTTGCGGTTGCGGGGCCGCCTCCTGATACACAGCCTGCTGCTGCCCCGTCTGCGCCTGGTACGCCTGCTGCTGCTTGGCGGCGATCTCGGCGTCCCTGTCAGCGAACCGCGACGCCTGCCGGCGCTGGACGCGGCCGCTGACCGCTGATGCTGTCCCGGCAACCACTGCGGTCCGTGCCATACCCCTTAGCAGACCCATAATCTCGTTCCTTCCATCCTGTCTTACCGGTCAGGAGACGGGCGGCGCAGCGTCCAGGGCTTCAAGCGCTGCCATCACGTCCGGCGCAGGGATCCGCACGCTCGCGACGAGCTCGCCGCCACCGTCCCGGACGGCAGCCACAAAAGGTGCCGCCCAGATGTTCTCGTAGACAATCAGTGCGGCCAGGTTTCCCGGCAGAATCGCGGCCGCCGCTTCCGCGATTTCCTCTTCACCGAGAAGGCCCGAATGCGCGCCGTCGAAGAATGCGAACGCTTCCGCGGGACCGCCCGGGTCGCTGAGTTCAAGTACCTCGACCGTGCCCGCCTCGTTCTTCGCGACAATGAGGAGATCGAACAGCCGGATAACGCCTTGATCAACGAGCCGCACCAGTTCGTCTCCTGCCCGTCCCGTCAGCCCTTTCATAGGGAACTCGAGGAGCACAAAGTCGACGGGCCCGTGGGCCTCTGTCTCCGGAGTGGTTGTCACGGGCTTCTCCGTTCTGATGTGGGCGCGGCCTCGAGGTGGCCCTGCGAATGACATCTGTCGGCCGCCGCTGCCCGCGCCGGGATGATGCGACCGCTTCGGATGGGCGCGAGGTCTCTTGATGAGGTCCAGTGGTGTGCCACGCGGACCCTATAACCACTACAGCGCCTACAGGAGGCAGCCGCATCATCCCTTTCGGGTGAGGCGCGGATCCGGACCGGCGAGCGGAGCAAGCGCGGGCTAAGAAAAAGGATCGGTAGGATTCATGGAGACAAGAACTGGGAATTCTGGACAAGGGGGGGTCGGTGGCAGTAACTGCAACGCATGAAACCGTTGGGACCGTGACGGAAGACCAGCCATGGCTGCGGCACCAAATTGCCATCATCGGGACCGGCGTGGACGAGCTGTCGCCCCTGCGCAAACAGCTGCCATTCCTGCTGTTCTTTGCCGTGGCTGCAGCCATGAGCAGTGCAATCCCGACCCTTACGGTCAGCGACTGGGCGGCGCTGGCGGCCGGAGCCGCTCTGACGGTGGCGGCCACCGGATTCGCGGCAGTGGCATCCAAACCCGGCCTGGCACGCTATGCCGTCCTTGCGCCCTCCCTGGATTTCCTGGCGGCCGGAGCCTTACGGCATGGCACGGGGGAAAGCCACTCCATCTACGCATCGATTGTTTTGTTGCCGGTGCTCTGGTTCGCCGCGATGCAGGGACGCCGCCATGTGGTGTATGCGGCGGTGGGCGCCACGGTCGCCATCATGATCCCGTTCGCTCTTGGGTCGAGTATCGATGCGAACCCCAACGAGCTCTTCCGCGGGCTGTACAGCACCATGATTTTCGTCCTGGGCGCGCTCGTGGTGAACGAATTGGCGCAGCGGGCGCGACGCCGGCTCCACACCGCGCGCGAGCAAGCGGCCACAGCAACGGCCGAGCTCAGCCGGGCCGCAGAAATCCAGCGCTTCCTGCTCCCAAAAAACGCCGCTCCCCTCTCTGGCTACCAGACGGCCGGCGCCTGCATTCCCTCCACCGCCGTAGGAGGGGACTTCTTCGACTGGTACCTCATTGAAGGCGGGCTCGGGTTCACCCTTGGCGACGTTATGGGCAAGGGAGCCGGCGCAGGAATGATCGCCGCCACGACACGGGCTGTCATCCGCAGTGCCCGAAACAGCAGCGACCCCGCGACGGCCCTGACCCTGATGCAGGACTGCCTGGCCACCGATCTGAGCCAGGCGGGATCGTTTGCCACGCTCTTCCATGCCCGCCTCAGGGCCTCTGATGGCCGGATCTTGTTCTCGGACGCCGGCCACGGCCTGACGCTGGTGGTCCGCGCGGCAGGAACGTGGGAACGGCTCGCCTCGGACAACTTTCCGGTCGGCCTGCTCCCCGACACCCGCTGGGAATCCAAGGAAACATGGCTTCACCCCGGGGACATGATCGTCAGCTTCAGTGACGGTGTCCTGGATCTTTACGACGGGACCCTCGCCGCGGTTGACGAAATCGGGAAGCTGGCCGTCTCCGCAGGATCTGCCGAAGAACTTGTCGACGCGGTGCGCCAGCTGTCATTGGGAACTTCGAACCCCGACGACGTCACAGTCCTTGCCGTCCGCCGGGAAACTGTGTGAGGCCCTTTTGGATCCGCCTTGTCGTTGCACTGACGGTGCTGACCGGGGTGAACTACATTGGTTGGCGCTGGCTGGCCTCGCTGAACTGGGACGCATGGTGGATCGCCGTCCCGCTCGTCCTCGCCGAAACGTACAGCTTGATTGATGTGCTGCTCTTCGGGATGACCGTCTGGCGGCTCAAGACCCGCCCAGCACCGCCCCCGGCGCCGCACGACTCCACCGTCGACGTCTTCATCACTACCTACGACGAGCCCCTGGACTTGGTGATGACCACGGCGCTGGCGGCCAAGGAGATCCGGCATCCGCACAGCACGTGGATCCTCGACGACGGCAACCGGCCGGAACTCCGCGACCTTGCCGCCGCACACGGTCTGGGGTACGTGACCCGCGGTGCTGCCTGGAGCGGGATGCCCCGCCACGCCAAAGCCGGGAACCTGAACAACGCACTGATGCTCACTGCAGGTGAATTCCTGCTCATCCTGGATGCGGACCAGGTCCCCGACCGGGACTTTCTGGAAAAAACGCTGGGCTACTTCAACAACCGCCGCGTCGCCCTCGTCCAGACACCGCAGTACTTCAGCAACGTCCCCGCGTCCGATCCCCTGGGCAGCCAGGCACCGTTGTTCTACGGTCCCATCCAGCAGGGCAAAGACGGCTGGAATGCTGCTTTCTTCTGCGGCTCCAACGCCGTCCTCCGGCGGGAGGCTCTGATGCAGCTGGGCCTTGTTGGCTACGTAAAAGAGACCGAAAAGAGCGTCCGGCGTGCCCTCAACGCATCCGAGGCGGCGATCCGCAAGGCGCGGAAGGCCGCCTCCAGCGAGTCTTTCCTCTTGCAGAAGGCACTGGACGAAGTCGAAGCCGCAACCCAGGACGCCCGCCGCCGGCTCGACGACGGTGAGTCGCTCAGCGAGATCACCTACCGGGCGAGACGGCGGGTGGACCGCGCTGTCGAGTCATTGGTCCTCGCTGATGTGTCCGCCCTGCAAGCCGATCTGGAGGAGATCGCAGCGATGTCTCCGGTCGAGGTCGGAGAATCGGGTGTCCCGGTAGTGACCGATGACGCCGTGCAACGGATGTCGGCCAGGGACTGGTCCCCCCTTGGTGCCATCGAGTCTGTCCAGGCGGTGCTGGACGCGTTATCGGTGGAGCGCACTGACGAGGCTCAGCCGGTCATGCCGCTGGCCACCATCTCAGTGACGGAGGACATGGCCACGGCCATGCGGCTCCACGGGCTGGGATGGCAAAGCGTGTACCACCATGAGGTTCTTACCTACGGGCTTGCCCCCGAAGACATCGGCACCATGATGACCCAGCGGCTCCGCTGGGCCCAGGGCACCATGCAGGTATTCTTGCGTGAGAACCCGCTGGTCCAACGGGGACTCAAGTTCGGCCAGCGGCTGATGTACTTCGCGACCATGTGGACGTACCTCAGCGGGTTCGCCGCCCTTGTCTACTTCGCCGCACCAATCGTCTACCTGCTGTTCGGGACGCTGCCCGTTACCAGCCTCAGCGCGGACTTCTTTATAAGATTCCTACCGTTCATGGCGGTGAACCAGCTCCTCTTCGCCATCGTCGGGAAGGGCATCCCCACGTGGCGCGGGCAGCAGTACAGCCTCGCCTTGTTTCCAACCTGGATCAAGGCGTGCACGACGGCGGCCCGGAACGTCTGGCTAGGACATCCCCTCGGGTTCGCCGTCACCCCCAAGAATCGTCAGTCCGGCGGCCCGCGATGGAGCCTGATCCGGCCCCAGATTGCTGTATCCGTCCTGCTGGTCAGCGCGGCGGTTGTTGGGATTGGGCGGCTTGCTGCCGGACTGTCCGAGCCGATTGGCACCCTCGTCAACGTAGTGTGGGTGATGTTTGATCTGGTCATCATGAGCATCCTGGTCAGGGCAGTCCTGTACCGCGGGTACGCTGCCAGCGATCCCGGCGGCGAGACCGACAGCACCCCAGAGTCATCCAGAGAAAGGGCCCTCCGTGGACCTGAGCTATGAAGTGAAAGACAGCTACGCCGAGATAAGGGCCGCGGGCCGGCTCAACATGGTCTCGGCGCCGAAACTGCGGGAACTGGTTGCGGAAGTTGTTGCTGCAGGTTCCTCCCGAATTGTGATCAACCTGCAGGAGACGGCCTTCATGGACTCTTCAGGTCTCGGGGCGCTCATCGGATGTTTAAAGGCCGCGCGGCAAGCCGGCGGCGACCTTCGGATCGCCGCAGTCCAACCGCAGGTCCAGATGGTCCTTGGCCTGACCAGCATGGACAAGGTCCTGACGTCGTACTCCTCCGCCACCGAAGCTTTCGGCAATGACTGACGTTCTCGCGCGGCGGACGCTGCGGCAGGCGGCCCGTCCGGAGGTCATCGATACCGTGCACGCGGAACTGGACGGCCTGTGGAATGACGCGTCGTTTGTCCCGGACGTGGACCGGATGACGTTCGCCACGGCTGTTATCGAGGCTGCCAGCAACGTGGTGCAGCATGCCGTTCCCGAGTCCGAGGACCCGGTGGAACTTGGTGTCGACATCAGCGTCACACCCGTCAGGCTAGAGGCCCGGGTCAGCGCCTTCGGCGCGGCCTATCCCGACCCGATGGATACGGACGCGGCGATGCCCGGCGGCGAAGCTGAATCCGGGCGCGGGCTCGCACTCATCCGAGCCCTAGTCACCACCGTGACATTTCGGCGGCAGGAGGGAACGAACACCTGGATTCTGTCAACGTCCCCGCTGCATGACTGAGCAGAAGCTGGGGCAATCCTCGGGATCTCCTGCCCCTCCTTATCTCCGCCAGGACGCCCGAACGCCCGGGGCATAGCGGATACTGAAAGCCACGGCTTCCGGTGGGGGCCGGCTGCCGCCACAACGCCCCGCCGCGCCCGGCGTCCGGCCGAGGAGTCCCCATGAAGCCGAGAAGAATTGTTTCCTGCGTCCTGGCACTGGTGGTCCTGTGCCTGTCACTGGTAGCCGCACCGGCGCAGGCCGCCAGCGCTTCCATCAGCCTCAGTCCGGCCCAGGGCCCCGCGGGAACCACCGTCACCGTGACCGGTACCGGTTTTCCGAAAAAGAGCTCCGGAACCGTAAACGCCGGAGCCGGGCCCGCCATTTTCCAGGTGAGCGCCTCCGGTTTCTTCACGGCCGCCGTCGTCATCCCCCAAACAACCCAACCGGCCGTTAACATCACCGCCACGGCCGGGACAGTCACTGCGTCAGCGGCCTTTAAGGTTGTTGCCCCGGCTGCGAACCCCGTGCCGCCGGCCATCAGCAGTTCCCCGTTGCGTTTCGGTGTTGGCACACCGGGAGGGCCGCTGGCATCTGCTGAACTGGACGAGGCTGCGGCCCTCGCCGGGGAGGCGCCGTCCGTTGTCCTGTCCTACAAAGATTTCGAGCAGACCCCGCCTGTGGCGGAGTTGGAGGCCACTCGCAGCCGGGGTGCGACAACGCTGCTGACGTGGGAGCCCTGGACGTGGGGCGGCGGAACCGCACAGCCCGCATACGCGTTGGACCGCGTTACCGCCGGTGATTTCGATCCCTACCTGACGCGGTGGGGCGCTGCGCTGGCGTCCTGGGGGCATCCGGTGATGCTGCGCTTCGGGCACGAAATGAACGGCAACTGGTACCCGTGGTCCGAGGGCCTTAACAGCAACGGACCCGGCGACTATGCCGCAGCGTGGCGGCACGTTCACGACGTCGTGGCTGCAACCGGCGCCACCAACATCACCTGGGTCTGGAATCCCAATGTCCCCTACTGGGGCTCAACGCCGCTGGACGGCCTCTACCCCGGCCCCGGGTATGTGGACGCGGTGGCACTCGACGGCTACAACTGGGGCACTTCGGCGGTGGGGACCAGCTGGATTTCGCCGACAGACCTGTTTGCGCCCGGACTCGCCGAACTCAGGCGGCTGGCCCCCGGCAAACAGGTGCTCATCGCGGAGACTTCGTCAGCGGAACAAGGCGGATCCAAAGCGGGCTGGAACACGGCGCTGATCAGCTATCTCGCTGGGCAGGCCGACGTCACGGCAGTGGTCTGGTTCAACTTCAACAAGGAAACAGACTGGCGGATCAATAGCAGCACCAGTTCCGCCACTGCGCTGGCCGCTGCCTTGGCTGCCCGCCGCCCATAGGCAGCGGCCGCGAGGCCAAGGCAAAGAAAAAGCCTCCGGAACCTGGGTTCCGGAGGCTTTTCAAGGGTGGCAGATGAGGGATTCGAACCCCCGTAGGCGTTGCCAGCTGATTTACAGTCAGCCCCCTTTGGCCGCTCGGGTAATCTGCCGAACTTCAAAAGAAGATCACACGCGGCCTCCGTGTTCAGAACGCCTGTTTCCAGGACGTTCCGCTTCCAGTAACCGCGGGCAAGACAACTTTACAGAACTTCCGCCGAAGAATCGAATCGGCGCCCGGCAGCTGGAAAAACCCGGCTGTCAGCCCTCCGGTCTCCCCTCACACTCAGGACTCACCGAGGATGCGATCGGCGAGTTTTGATTCGAACTTCGCGGCCTGCTCCTGCGTGATCTGGTTCAGCTGCACCGCCCGGGCAAGGTCTTCGTGCACGCCATCCAGCCGGGATGAGGCATCCGCGGCCGGGCTGAAGATGATCGATGCCGCGAGTGTTGCGGCCGCTGCGATGCCGCCGGCCGCTGTCGCGGTGGAGCGGATGACGTACCGGACGGCCTGGTTTGGCATGAGCTGCACCTTTCGAGTGGATCTTCCAGCCCGTGCAACTTTGCCGCCCTTAGCTTCATACCCGCCCTGACTCAGCTATGAGCGGACTGTGAATCGGGCAGCGCTCCACCAGCCTTCACATCGCAGGCATCCGTACTAGGCTTGATTGCAGACACCACAGCCCCTTCCCGGGCACCCCCCAACCATCAGGAGGACAGTCATGGCAGGCGAATCTACATTCGACGTCGTCAGCAAAGTCGACAAGCAGGAGGTTGCCAACGCGCTGAACCAGGCGCAGAAGGAACTGGTCCAGCGCTACGACTTCAAGGGCGTCGGCGCGGAGGTCGACTTCAGCGGCGAGAAGATCCTCATGAAGGCCAACTCCGAAGAACGTGTGCTTGCGGTCCTGGACGTGCTGCAATCCAAGCTCATCCGCCGCGGCATTTCCCTGAAATCCCTCGATACGGGCGAGCCGTACCCCTCCGGCAAGGAGTTCCGGCTGGAGTCCACTATTAAGGAGGGCATCGCCCAGGACCTCGCGAAGAAAATCAACAAGCTCATCCGCGACGAAGGTCCCAAATCGGTGAAGTCGCAAATCCAGGGCGACGAGCTCCGGGTGACATCCAAGTCCCGCGACGACCTGCAGGAAACCATGAACCTGCTGAAGGGCTTCGACGAGGCCGACCTGCAGTTCGTGAACTTCCGCAGCTAGCAGTCCATCGCGGCGCAGACTGGCGCACGCGCAGAAAAAGGGTTGTCGCTACTGGTGTTCCGGTAGCGACAACCCTTTTTCGCATCACCGGGCCACTTACGCGCCATGGAAAGGTGGACCGCCGGACAATTAGGTCACGTACTTTTTTCGTAATTCGGGGAGTAAGGGTTACCTTTGTTCTTAGGCAACCCTTAGTTAGTTACTTTTACCCGAAAGCATCACTATGAGCGCGAACTTCCTGATCGGCCTTCGAGAGGGCCTTGAAGCCGCCATGATCGTGGTCCTGCTGCTGGCCTACCTGGCGCGGACCGGACGGAGGCACCTTGTTCCCCGCATCTGGGCCGGCGTCGGCCTGGCGGTGGCGGTCTCCATCGGTTTCGGTGCCCTCCTGACCTTCGGCCCGCGTGGGCTCACCTTCCAGGCTCAAGAGGCGATTGGGGGCAGCCTGTCCATTGCCGCCGTCGCCCTCGTCACCTGGATGGTCTTCTGGATGGCCCGCACGTCGCGCACCCTCGGCTCCGATCTCCGCGGCAGGATCGACAAGGTTGCCGACGGCGCCGCCTGGGGCCTCGTCGCCGCCGCTGCCCTGGCCGTGGGCCGGGAAGGACTGGAAACGGCCCTCTTTCTCTGGGCCGCGGCCCAGTCGGCCGGGCAGTCGTCCTCACCACTGCTCGGAGCCATCCTCGGCCTGGCCGCGGCCACCGGGCTCGGCTACCTGCTCCACCGAGGCGCCCTGCGGGTCAATCTGGCCAAGTTCTTCACGTGGACCGGGGCAGCGCTCATCGTGGTGGCCGGCGGTGTCCTGGCGTACGGCATCCATGACCTTCAGGAGGCCGGCCTGCTCCCGGGCCTGCAGTCCCTTGCCTTTGACGTCACGGCGGCGGTGCCGCCGTCGTCCTGGTACGGCACCCTGCTGAAGGGAACGCTTAACTTCTCCCCCGCCACCACCTGGCTTGAGGCCAGCGCTTGGGTCCTCTATGTGGTGCCGGTGGTGGCGCTCTACCTTTACTCATACCGCCGCAGCCTCCGCCGGCCCCCGGGCGAAACCGCCGTCCCGTCAGTCTCCGCCGCGGCCTGACACCCCAGTCCGCGCCTCTCCGCCCGCACCCCCGCCCGCACCCCGAAGGATTCCCATGACTGCACTCCGCACTTCCCCGCGCCGTTTTCCAGCCCGGCTCGGAATCGCCGCCACCGCGGCGCTGCTACCCCTTACGCTCGCCGCCTGCACGGATAACGCAGCGCCCGCTGCCTCCACGGACGCCGCGGCGATCACTGTTTCCAGCACCAACGGTGCGTGCGCGGTCTCCGCCACGGAGGCTCCAAGTGGCAACTTGACCTTCGCCATCAAGAACGACGGCGACCGGGTCACCGAGTTCTACCTCCTCGCCGAGGACGGGCTTCGGATCCTGGCCGAAGTCGAGAACATCGGTCCTGGCATCACCCGCAACCTGGTGGCCACAGTGCCCGCCGGAAAGTACCTCACTGCCTGCAAGCCGGGGATGGAAGGGGACGGCCTCCGTGCCGCGTTCACGGTCACCGGTTCGAACCAGTCCGTCCCGGTCGACGACGACGTGCAGAAACTCACTGACACTGCCGCTGCCCAGTACACCGCCTACGTCAAAGACCAGACCGAGCAATTGCTGGCCGGAACCCGTTCTTTCGCCGAGGCGTTCGCTGCCGGGGAGTCCACGTCCGCCCGCGGGCTGTATGCCTCCACGCGCATGCATTGGGAACGGATCGAACCCGTGGCCGAATCCTTCGGCGACCTGGATCCCAGACTTGACCTGCGCGAGGCTGATCTGGAACCCGGGGAATCCTGGACCGGCTGGCACCGCGCCGAGAAGGATCTCTTCGCCCCGGCAGGCTACACGGCAATGACCAGCGCGGAACGCGCCGCCCTGTCCACTCAACTCGTCGCGGACACTGAGGACCTCTACCGGCGAACGCGCACCCTCACGCTGACGGCCGACAAACTCGGCAACGGAGCCAAGGAACTCCTCGACGAGGTAGCCACCGGCAAAGTGACCGGGGAGGAAGAGATCTGGTCGCATACGGATCTTTGGGACTTCCAGGCGAACGTTGACGGCGCCCGGATCGCCTTTGAGAACCTTAGTCCCGTTCTTGAGAAGAAAGATCCTGCGCTGGCCGTGGAGCTGAAGACCAAGTTTTCCGCCCTGCAGACCGAACTCACGACCCATGCCCGAGGGGAGGGATTCGCCCTCTACAACGAGCTGACCCCGGAACAGGTCCGGAAGCTCGCAGCCCTGGTGGACACTCTGGGCGAACCCCTGTCCCGGCTGACTGCAGCAGTCGTCCTGTGAGTACCGTATCCCGCCGCGGCATCCTGTCCCTTGCCGGAGCCGGCGGCATCGGGGCTGCGGCGGGTCTTGCCGCCGGAATCTTCGGCTCGGACGCAGCCGCGGGTCACGCCGAGGTGCCGCCGGCCGACACGGTGCCCTTCTACGGCGAGCGCCAGGCCGGCATCACGACCCCGGCCCAGGACAGGCTCCACATGGCCGCCTTCGATGTGCTGACCGAAGACCGCGCCGAGCTCATTGCCCTGCTGAAGGACTGGACCGAGGCCGCCGCGGCCCTGACGGCCGGCAGGGAAGCCGGAGCCACCGGCGCCGTGAACGGGCCCTATGACGCTCCTCCGGAGGACACCGGGGAAGCGATGGGCCTCGCCGCCGGGCGGCTGACGCTGACCTTCGGTTTCGGTGCCTCCCTCTTCGAGAAGGGTGGCAGTGTCCGCTTCGGGCTGGAGGGCCGCCGGCCCGCGGCCCTCATCGACCTGCCGCATTTCCCCGCCGACCAGCTCCAGGAGCAACGGACCGGCGGGGACCTCGTAGTCCAGGCCTGCTCGGACGATCCCCAGGTGGCCGTCCACGCCATCCGCAATTTGGCGCGCATTGCCTTTGGGAAGGCTCAGGTGCGCTGGTCCCAGCTCGGCTTTGGGCGCACAGCCTCAACCTCGCGCGCCCAGCAGACGCCACGGAACCTGTTTGGCTTTAAGGACGGCACTAACAACGTGAAGTCCGAGGACGCCGGGCTCCTGAACGACCACGTGTGGGTGCCCGCCGGGGCGCGTGTGCCGGAAGCCTGGATGGAGGGCGGCAGCTACCTGGTGGCCCGCCGCATCCGGATGCACATTGAGATCTGGGACCGGACCTCGCTGCGGGAGCAGGAAGGCCTCATCGGCAGGACCAAGTCCGAGGGCGCCCCATTATCCGGCGGGACCGAGTTCACCGCCCCGGACTTTACTGCCAAGGGCCGGGCCGGCGAACCACTGATCGATGCGAGTTCCCATGTGCGGCTGGCGCATCCTTCGCACAACAACGGGGTGCACATGCTGCGCCGCGGCTACAACTACACGGACGGCTCAGATGGACTGGGGCATCTGGATGCCGGGCTCTTCTTTATTGCTTTCGTCCGGGATCCGCGCACCCACTATGTGCCAATGCAACTGGCCATGGCCCGGCAGGACACCCTGGCCGTGGAATATCTGGAACACACAGGTTCCGGCCTGTTTGCCGTCCCCCCGGGTGTGCGGCCCGGCGGCTTCGTGGGCGAGCGACTCTTCGCCAGTTGAGGCGCCGGCGACGGGCTGTGGGCTCAAACCGACAAGGGCCGGCGGCATCAGCTGGTGCGCCGTGGCAGAGAGCTCCCGGGCGATCTGGAAAAGTTGCGGTGCCCCGGCTTCCGCTACCGGATAGCTACGGTACCGGGTTCCGCGCGTCATACTTCAGGAAGCCTGACTGCCAGTGCGCCGCAGCCCAGGCCACGGCGATGCACAACAGCCCGCCCCACAGTAGAACCCAGCCTTCACTCAGGATTTTAGTCGCACCGCCCGCCAGCATGTCCCCCACCCGCGGGCCGCCCGCCACCACCACGACGAACACGCCCTGCAGTCTGCCGCGCAGGTGGTCCGGTGCTGAGGCTTGCAGGATAGTGGTGCGGAAGACGGCACTGACCGAGTCTGCGATGCCCGCCAGCGCACAGCACAGCGCGGCGGGCAGCAGCCACCACGTCACTCCGCCGGCGCCGGCGTTTCCGGCGAGGACCACCACCAGGCCAAAACCGGCAATGGAAGCTCCCCAACCCATGACAGACCAGACGACGGCGGCTCCCTGCCGCCGGACCGCCCCCAGCGGTCCGGAGAAGAGGCCGGCGAGGAACGCGCCGACGGCTGTGGAAGCCAGCAGGATTCCCACCGTTGTTTCACCGCCGCCGATCATCACGGCGCCGATTGCGGGCAGCAACGCCCGGGGCTGGGCCAAAATCATGGCGACGAGGTCGATGACGAAGGTCATCCGCAGGTTGGGGCGTGTACCCAGAAAGCGGAAACCTTCGAGGACGGACCGCAGCCCGGCCGGCCGCGCGTGTTCGCCCGGCGGCATGGCGGGTAGCCTCAGCAGGGCCCACAAGGCGAAAACGAACGTGCCGACGTCGATCGTGTAGGTCCAGGCGAATCCCACGGTGGCCACGAGCAGTCCTGCCAGCAGGGGCCCGGCCGTGAGGCTGAGGCCGAAACTGATCATGCTCAGCGCGTTAGCCGCCGGCAGGAGTTCCTTGCGGACCAGCACCGGGATGATGGCGCTGCGGGCCGGCTGGTTAATGGCCTGCGCGCCGCTCTGCACAGCGACAAGGACGTAGAGCAGCCACACATTTCCCAGGTGCAGCCAGGCCTGCAGGGCGAGGCAGGCGGTGGTCAGCCACAGCACGGAGGAAGCCAGCAGCGCCACCCTGCGACGGTCGTGGGCATCCGCGATCGCGCCGCCCAGCAGGCCGCCGAAAATCAGCGGGACAAGGGCAAAGATGCTCAGCAAGCCGACGTAGAGGCTGTCCTGGGTGAGCCGGTAAACCTCCAGGCTGACGGCCACCAGGGTCAGCTGGCTCCCAAGGGCTGCGACGGCGGATCCCAGCCACAGGCGACGGAACGCCGGGCTTTCACGCAACGGCGTAATGTCCGCCAGATATTTCCCCACCGGGCAACTCTAGTAGGACACCAAGGCAACTAAGTCACGCCTTATTGTGAATTGCTAAAAATAAGTGCTTGAATGAGGGCATGACGGATTCGGCAGGCACCCACGAGGCATGGGCCGGCGCCCTGCGTGCCCACGGCCGCCGGGTGACCAAACAGCGGCTGGCGGTGCTCACCGCCGTCGAACATCACCCGCATTCCCCGGCCGAGCAGATCCTCGCGGCCGCCCGTCAGGATCTTCCCGAACTGACCGCCCAGTCCGTCTACGTGGTCCTGGGTGATTTGACAGATTTGCACATGCTGCGCCGCTTCGAACCCCCGCACTCGCCGGCCCTGTATGAGACACGGGTGGGCGATAACCACCACCACGCCGTGTGCATCAGCTGCGGCCGGGTGGAGGATGTCGAATGCGCTGTGGGCCACGCCCCCTGCCTGACCCCGCATTGGGACGCGAACGCCACGCCCATGACCATCCAGATCGCCGACGTGCTGTACCAGGGCGTCTGCCAGGACTGCCAGCGCAGCCAACAACTTCCCGCCGAACGTAAATAAGCACAACAAGAAATAGGAGAACGATGACTCAGAACATTTCTGCGCCCGCAGTGTCCACGACACAGTCCGGTGCCCCGGTCACGTCCGATGCCCACTCGCAGTCCGTCGGCGCCGACGGAGCGATTATCCTCACCGATCATTACCTGATCGAAAAGCTCGCGCAGTTCAACCGTGAGCGCGTGCCGGAGCGTGTAGTCCACGCCAAGGGCGGCGGTGCGTTCGGTACCTTCACGACCACCGAGGACGTTTCCCGCTACACCAAAGCCGCATTGTTCCAGCCGGGCACCGAGACCGAGATGCTCATCCGTTTCTCCTCCGTCGCCGGCGAGGCAGGCTCTCCCGACACCTGGCGGGACCCGCGCGGTTTCGCCGTGAAGTTTTACACCACCGAGGGCAATTACGACCTCGTCGGGAACAACACCCCGGTGTTCTTCATCCGTGACGGCATCAAGTTCCCGGACTTCATCCACTCGCAGAAGCGCCTGCCGGGCAGCCATCTGCGCGACGCCGACATGCAGTGGGACTTCTGGACCCTGTCCCCTGAGTCCGCACACCAGGTCACCTGGCTGATGGGCGACCGCGGCCTGCCGGCCTCCTGGCGTGAAATGCAGGGCTACGGATCGCACACCTACCAGTGGATCAACGCCGCCGGAGAGCGCTTCTGGGTCAAGTACCACTTCAAGTCCAATCAGGGCGTCAATTCCATGACGGGCGACGAGGCAGAGGCACTGGCCGGCGCCGACGGCGACTTCTACATCCGCGACCTGCAGGAAAACATCGCGGCCGGCAACTTCCCGTCCTGGGACCTCCACGTCCAGGTCATGCCGTACGAAGACGCCAAGACGTACCGCTTCAACCCGTTCGACCTGACCAAGGTGTGGCCGCATTCGGATTACCCGCTGGTCAAGGTGGGCACCATGGAACTGAACCGGAACCCGGAGAACTACTTCGCGCAGATCGAGCAGGCAGCCTTTGCGCCGTCGAACTTCGTGCCGGGCATCGCCGCGTCCCCGGACAAGATGCTGCAGGCCCGCATCTTCTCCTATGCGGACGCACACCGCTACCGCGTGGGCACCAACCACGCTCAGCTGCCGGTCAACCTGCCTAAGAACCAGGTCAACAACTACAGCCAGGACGGCCAGGGCCGGTACCAGTTCAACGCCCCGTCGGTTCCGGTCTACGCACCGAACTCCGTCGGCGGGCCGGCCGCAGTGGAGCCGCAGAGTCCGGCCGGCGGCTGGGAGAACGACGGCGCGCTGACACTCTCCGCCCACTCCCTGCACGCTGAGGACGGCGACTTCGGCCAGGCAGGCGCCTTGTACCGCGAGGTGTTCGACGACGGCGCCAAGGCCCGCCTGCTGGACACCGTCACCGGTGCCGTCAGCGGTGTCAAGAACGCCGGGATCAAGGAACGCGCCATCCAGTATTGGACAAACGTCGACGCCGGGTTCGGCGCCAAGCTGCGCGCCAACCTCGGTGCCGGCCAGGTCGAGTCCGACGCCGAGGCCGCCAACAAGGTCTAACCACCCAGCACCAGTGCTGGCCGGGCGCCCCGGCTTTGCAGCTGTTACGCCCCGCAACGGATGTCGTCCACGGACGTCCGCGGCGGGGCGTTTTGCTGTTTTCCACTTCGGTGTTCCCGGCCCTCGCCACGACGCGCGCCGGGTCCATAGGATTCGGGCATGACCACATTCGCAGGCATTCCGGATGACGCCTTCCGGTTCTACGCAGACCTTGAGCACAACAACAACCGGGACTGGTGGCTGGAGCACAAGCCCGTCTACGACGCCGCCGTGAAGGATCCGCTCACGGGGTTGCTCGCCGGGCTGGAGCCGCGCTTCGGCCCGGCGAAATTGTTCCGGCCGAACAGGGACGTCCGCTTCTCCCTGGACAAGTCACCGTACAAGACCGCCCAAGGCGCCCTCACCTCTGTTGCCGACGGTGTGGGCTTCTATCTCCAGCTCAGTGCTGACGGTTTCCTCATAGGCGGTGGCTGCCACACCCAGACGCCAGCCCAGCTGGCACGATTCCGCAGCGCCGTTGATGCGCCGGCGAGCGGGGAGGCGCTGGAGGCGATCCTGAAAGATATCGAGACGGCCGGTTTTGCCGTAGAGGGTGCGAGCCTGAAGACCGTCCCGCGGGGTTTCGACAAAGACCATCCCCGGTCCGGTCTTCTCAAACACAAGTCCTTGACCGCAGCCGTGAACGTGGGGCGGCCCGGCTGGCTGGCCGGGCCCGGCGCAATTGAGGAGGTGGCCCACCGCTGGGAGGAACTGCGGCCCCTGGTGGAGTGGATCGGCCGTTACGCCGCCCCCTGACCGGCCGAGGCTGGGGTGCTGTCCATCAGCGAGGCACCGACCAAGGCACCACGCCTCTGCTGTCGCTTCGCGGTGCTGTGTTTGACTACCTCATCCAGACGTCTTCCGGGTTCTGCGCTTCTTCTGGGCTCCGTCCGGGCTCGAAGCCGGTGGTCGCGGGGCAACACCCGAAAGCGAGCCGTCCTGACGCTGTCGGTGGATGGCTCGAAGCCTACCGCCGGGAACGGACCATCTGTGGCTGGCCCGGGAGCCTCGGATTCGCCGGTCTAAAATGTCACAGGTGCCCGTTAGTCTGTTTCCATGGACGGCAAGAAGGGATTCGAAAGGGTCCGGCCCGGGCAGGTGACGGTCACGGAGGTGGCCCGGTTGCTGGCGGCCGTCCGCCCGTCCGACGACGGTGCTGGGCTGATCTGCCAGCTCCGGGAACTCGAGGACGTGAAGTCCGCCGCCGCGGCACTGCAGGCGAGAATCACGGTCGCTTTTGACCTGGACCAGCGCCGCGACCAGCGGAAACTCGGGGTGCCGGCCGGGGAGCTCGGTGCCGGGGTGGGTACGCAGATCGCCCTCGCCCGCCGCGAATCCCCGGCCAAGGGCGGCCGGCTCCTGGGCCTGGCGAAGGCACTCGTCACCGAAATGTCCCACACCTTGGCCGCGCTGGAGACCGGGCAGCTCAACGAATGGCGCGCCACCCTCCTCGTGAAGGAGACCGCGTGCCTGACCGTTGAGGACCGGGCCGCGGTCGACGCCGAGCTCGCCCCCGACACCGGAACGTTCGAGGGCGCCGGAGACCGCGCGCTGATCGCCGCCGCCCGGACCGCCGCCTACCGGCTCGACCCGCGCTCAGTGACCCAGCGCGCCAGTCACGCGGTGACCGAACGCCACGTCAGTCTCCGCCCGGCCCCGGACACCATGTGCTACCTCACCGCCCTGCTCCCCGTCGCCGCGGGCGTCGCCGTCCATGCCGCCCTGACCCGGCACGCTGACACCGCCCGCTCCGGCGGGGACCCCCGCACCCGCGGACAACTCATGGCCGACGCCCTGATCGAACGCATCACCGGAACCCCCGGCGGGCTCAGCGGGATCGAGATCCAGCTCGTCATGACCGACCGCACCCTCTTCCAAGGCGACAGTGAACCCGCCCGCCTGCCAGGCTACGGAATCGTCCCCGGCGGCTGGGCCCGGGACCTCCTCACCGGCACCGGCACGGGCACCGACACGGGCAGGGGCAGGGGCAGGGGCAGGGGCAACGATGCCCCCGCCCACGACACCTCCGGCGACACTGCCGGGCAAAAAGCGGGCATCGCCGCCGGGGAGAACGAGCTGAGCGTCTGGCTCCGTCGGCTCTACACCGCCCCCGGCACCGGCACCCTCACCGCCCTGGACTCCCGCGCCCGGCTCTTCCCGCCCGGGCTCCGCCGCTTCCTCACCCTCCGGGACGACACCTGCCGCACCCCGTACTGCGACGCACCCATCCGCCACTACGACCACATCACCCCCTGGCACAGCGGCGGAACCACCATCGACACCAACGGCGCCGGACTCTGCGAAGCCTGCAACCACACCAAAGAAACCCCCGGCTGGTCCGCACAACCCCGCCCCGGACCAAAACCCGGCCACCGGCACACCCTCGACCTCACCACCCCCACCGGCCACACCTACCAGTCCACCGCACCCCCGCTACCGGGAACAAGCGTCAGAACAAGCGCCAGAACAAGCGCCGGAACAAGCGCCGGAACAAGCGCCGGAACAGCTGCCGGTGCTGGGACCGGTTCCCGCTCCGATGGTGGGGCAGGGACTGAAGACACGAAACGGGACCCCGCCGCGGCCACGAGCCACAAGCAACGCCGAACGTATCGCCGCGAACACCGCCAACGGGCGACGACACTCCTCCGTGGCCGGTCGAAAAGCCAGCTCCCCGCATGAAACGGACCGAGTGGGCGCCGGCGTCGCCGTCGTGCCGGTGGCCTCAGCACCGGACGCACGAAACCGCCCGCCGATCCGGGGATCGGCGGGCGGTTTCGGGTGGGCTGCTGGATGATGCAGCAGCCCCCGGACAACGCGGCTAGGAACGCGTGAGCGTCTCAAGGTTCTCGACTACCGCCTCGGACTCGGCAGCGTTCTTATTGCCCGGCCCGTTCACAGACGCCTTGGCCTCGGCGAACTTCTCGTTCAGGCGGGAGTGCCGCTGGCCGTAGGAAAAGTAGATGATGACGCCGATCACGAGCCAGCCGGCGAAGAAAATCCAGGTCTCCACGGCCAGGTTGGTCATGAGGTACAGGCAGAGGACCGCCGAGACAACCGGGACCACCTTGCCGAACGGGACACGGAATGCCGGTTTGAGGTCCGGGCGCTTCTTGCGCAGCACGAGGATGCCCAGGCTGACCGTCACGAACGCGGACAGCGTGCCGATGTTGATCATTTCTTCCAAAAGATCCACCTTGGTGAGTCCCGCGACTAGCGCCACGGCGGCACCGCAGATGATCTGAAGCCGGATCGGCGTCGCGCGGATGGTGCTGGTTTTGGACAGAGAGCGGGGCAGCAGCCCGTCGCGGCTCATGGCGAGCACCACGCGGGAGAGACCCATGAGCAGCACCATTATCACCGTGGTCAAGCCGATCAGGGAGCCGAAGGCAATGACCTTGGCGGCGTCGGTGTTGCCGACTGCCTCGAACGCCGTGGTGAGAGTGGGGTTCTCCGCCTCGGCCAGCGTGGTGTACGGGACCATGCCGGTGAGCGCAAGCGACACCAGGATGTAGAGCACGGTGACGACAGCCAGGCCGCCGAAGATGCCGCGGGGCAGCGTCTTCTGCGGGTTTTTGACCTCCTCCGCCGAGGTGGCCACCACGTCAAAACCGATAAACGCGAAGAAGACCAGCGCAGCCCCGGCAAAGATGCCGAGAGTGCCGTACTGCGCGGGGGCGGCACCGGTGAGGAAGCCGAAGAAGGACTGCTTCAGGACGTCGGCGGTACCGTTGCCGCCGGTCGGCTGGGAGGCCGGGACGAAGGGGGCGTAGTTCTCGAACTTCACGTAGCTGAAGCCCACCACGATGACAAAAAGTACGACGCCGATCTTGATCAGCGTGAAGATGTTGCCGACGCGGGCGGACAGCTTTGTCCCCAGCACCAGCAGCACGGTGAATACAGCGACGATCAGGAAGGCGCCCCAGTACAGGTCGACGCCGCCCAGCGAAATCGACGGCGGAATGTCTACGCCCATCAGCGCGAACACCTTGCTGAGGTAAATGCCCCAGTACTTGGCGATCACTGCACCGGCGGTGAACAACTCAAGGATGAGGTTCCAGCCGATGATCCACGCCAGCAGCTCACCCATGGTGGCGTAGGTAAAGACATAGGCGGAGCCGGCCACCGGGATGGCTGTGGCGAACTCTGCGTAGCACATGATGGCCAAGGCGCACGTGACGGCGGCGATGGCGAAGGAGAGGGTGACGGCCGGGCCCGCGAAGTTTGCTGCAGCCTTCGCACCCACCGAGAAAATCCCGGCGCCGACGGCAACGGCGACGCCCATGATCATCAGGTCCCAGGAGCTGAGTGAGCGCTTCAGCTTGCGTCCGGGTTCATCGGCGTCCGACATGGACTGCTCGATTGATTTGGTCCGGAATAGGTTCATAGCAAAGTCCACAATCTCGGTAGCTGGTTGGAAACAGACCTATCCATAGTAGTGTCCATCCACTGGATGGCCTGTCCGATTCCAGATAGTGAGACGAAAGGGCGGAGCGTGCAGGCTTCCCTGCACGCCCCGCCCTTGAGGTGGCCAGCTCCCTTAGCGGCCGGCTACACCGGCCAGTCCATCAGCGTTGACCGGATCAGGAACCGCTTGCCTTCGGGGGCCTCCACCGAGAAGCCGCTCCCCCGGCCCGGCACCACATCCACTGTCAGGTGGGTGTGGCTCCAGTAGTTGAATTGTTCTTTCGACATCCAGAACTCGATCGGCTGGGGCTGCAGGCCATCGGAGATGTCGAACAGGCCGAGCTGCACGTCCGAGTCCCCCGTGATGAACTCCCCTGCGGGGTAGCACATGGGCGAGGAACCATCGCAGCAGCCGCCAGACTGGTGAAACATCAGTGGTCCGTGTTGGCGCCACATTTTCCGCAGGAGCTCCACGGCCGCCGGGGTGAGCGCCACCCGGGAGAAATCCTCCCCGGGGAGAGTCACTGCGGCGTCGAGGTTTGTCGGGGGCATCAGAGTCCTTTCCGCATCAGTACTTGATTACCACACGGCCGTCGATTTTGGCGTGCTTCATTTCGTCGAGGACGGCATTGACGTCCGAGAGCTCCCGGGTTGAGACGGTGGGGTGGATCTTGCCCTGGGCATAGAAGTCCAGGGCCTCCTCCAGGTCCTGCCGGGTTCCCACGATGGAGCCGCGGACGGTCAGGCCTTTGAGCACAATCTCGAAAATCGGCGCCGGGAAGTCACCCGGCGGAAGGCCGTTGAACACAATCGTTCCGCCGCGGCGGGCCATCCCGATCGCCTGGCCGAACGCTGACGGGTGCACTGCAGTAACCAGGACTCCATGGCAACCTCCGGTTTCGCGCTGGATGACTTCGACAGGATCTTCGTGCAGGGCGTTAACGGTCAGCTCCGCGCCGTGTTTCTTGGCCAGGGCGAGTTTGTCGTCGGCGATGTCCACCGCGGCAACCCGGAGGCCCATGGCGACGGCGTATTGCACGGCGATGTGCCCCAGCCCGCCGATGCCCGAAATCGTGACCCACTGGCCGGGCCGCGCTTCGGTCATCTTCAGGCCCTTGTACACGGTCACTCCGGCGCAGAGGACGGGGGCGACCTCGACGGGGTCCGATCCTGCCGGGATTCTGGCCGCGAAGCGCGTGTCCACCAGCATGTACTCGCCGAAGGAGCCGTCGACGCTGTAGCCGGCGTTCTGCTGGGCTTCACAGAGGGTTTCCCAACCTGTGCGGCAATACTGGCAGTCACCGCACGCGGACCAAAGCCAGGCGTTCCCGACGAGATCGCCAACGGCCAGGTCCGTCACGCCTTCGCCGAGGGCAGCCACCTCGCCGACGCCTTCGTGGCCGGGAATGAACGGCGGGGTCGGCTTCACGGGCCAATCACCTTCCGCGGCGTGAAGGTCGGTGTGGCAGACGCCGGTGGTGAGGACCTTGACCAGCGCCTGCCCCCGGCCCGGCACAGGAACGGGGAGGGTCTGGATCTGCAGGTCCTTACCGAATTCGGTTACTACTGCTGCCTGCATCGTCGTCGTTGTCGTCGTCATAGCGAAATCCTTGCGTCATCATGCGCGGGGTGTGACTGAAAGGCTTGTGCAGAATGCGGGGCGGATCAATGCTGATCCGCCCCGCGCAGGACTGTTGCGGTTTAGAAGAAGCCGAGCTTGTTCTCGTTGTAGCTGACCAGGAGGTTCTTGGTCTGCTGGTAGTGGTCCAGCATCATCGAGTGGTTCTCACGGCCGATGCCGGAGGACTTGTAGCCGCCGAACGCAGCGCCTGCCGGGTAGGCGTGGTAGTTGTTGACCCACACCCGGCCGGCCTGGATTTCGCGGCCGGCGCGGTAGGCGACGTTGCCGTTACGGGACCAGACGCCGGCGCCGAGCCCGTAGAGGGTGTCGTTGGCGATGCCCATGGCGTCGTTGTAGTCGCTGAAGCGGGTCACGGACACCACCGGGCCGAAGATCTCCTCCTGGAAGATCCGCATCTTGTTGTGGCCCTCGAAAATGGTCGGCTGCATGTAGTAGCCGCCGGCCAGGTCCCCGGGCATCTCGGCCCGGGCGCCGCCGGTGAGGATCTTGGCACCCTCCTGCTTTCCGATGTCGATGTAGGAAAGGATCTTCTCCAACTGGTCGTTGGAGGCCTGGGCGCCGAGCTGGGTTTCGGTGTCCAGCGGGTTGCCCTGGATGATCTTCTCGACCCGGGCGACGGCGTCGGCCATGAAGGAATCGTAGATGTCCTCCTGGACCAGGGCCCGTGACGGGCAGGTGCAGACTTCACCCTGGTTGAAGGCGAAGAGCGTGAACCCTTCCTGGGCCTTGTCGTAGAACGCATCGTCGGTCTGGTCGGCGACGTCGTTGAAGAAGATGTTAGGGCTCTTGCCGCCCAGTTCGAGCGTGACCGGGATCAGGTTCTGGCTGGCGTACTGGCTGATCAGGCGTCCGGTGGAGGTTTCGCCGGTGAACGCGATCTTGCGGATCCGGGGGCTGGAGGCCAACGGCTTGCCCGCCTCGACGCCGAAGCCGTTGACGACGTTGAGGACGCCGGCCGGCAGGAGGTCGCCGATCAGTTCCATCAGGACCAGGATCGAGGACGGGGTCTGCTCGGCAGGCTTGAGGACGACTGCGTTGCCGGCGGCGAGCGCGGGGGCCAGCTTCCAAACCGCCATCAGGATCGGGAAGTTCCAGGGGATGATCTGGCCGACGACGCCGAGCGGCTCGTGGTAGTGATAGGCGGTGGTGTCCTCGTCGAGCTGGGACAGCCGGCCTTCCTGTGCGCGGACGGCGGAAGCGAAGTAACGGAAGTGATCGGCTGCGAGGGGGATATCCGCGTTGAGGGTCTCGCGGATCGGCTTGCCGTTGTCCCAGGATTCGGCGACGGCAAGCATCTCGAGGTTCTCGTCGATGCGGTCGGCGATCTTGTTCAGGACGGCAGCGCGCTCGGCGACGGAGGTCTTGCCCCAGGACGGGGCGACCTTGTGGGCGGCGTCCAGGGCGAGCTCGATGTCCTCGGCGGTGCCGCGGGCCACCTCACAGAAGACCTTGCCCGTGACCGGAGTGATGTTCTCAAAGTACTGGCCCTTGACCGGGGCAACCCACTCGCCGCCGATCCAGTTCTCGTAACGGTCTTTGAAGGTGACCTTCGAGCCCTCGGTACCGGGCTGTGCGTAGACAGTCATTGCAGCTCCTTTGCTGTGCAAGAGTGATAGCGGCCCGTTGGTGGCACCGCCGATGCGTCCAGCTTAGGAGTCGGGAGGTTGCAGTCAGGTTGCAGTGGGCGTGACCGGGATCACCTTGGCGCGAACGGGCGGCTCATGCGCCGAGTTCCGCCTCGAGCCGTTCCAGGTCGGCGACGACGGCAGCCCGTTTGGGTGACCGCAGCGGCAGGATTTTCAGGGCCGCTGCCCGGACCTCGACGTCGTCCTTGGCCTCGGGGAGCCCGGCGTACCTCAGCAGCGACTCGGCGCTGCCGTCCGTAAGGACAGCATCGCGGAGCAGCGAGGAGACCCGGTGCCGCAACTCGATGATCCCGGGAGCCTCGGAGCGGGGCAACACGGCGCCGCGGTAGATTTCCAGGGCAATCCGGTGGGCGCCGCGCTGCAGACAGTTCAGGACCTGGCCGGAGTCCGGAACCAGATCCAGCGGCAACCGGTAGGGGCGGGACTCCGGGACAGCGTCCGGGTTGAGCTGCTGGAGGACCTTGCGGAGCCGGACCATCTCAGCCCGGAGCGTCATGGTTGAGGCGTTGCCCGGGTACAGGAGCGTGCACAGCTCCTCCGCGTTCAAGCCTTCCGGATGCGTGCTGAGCAGAGCCAGGATTTCGCTGTGCCGGGCGGACAACGGCACAGTGCGCCCGTCAATACTGAGCAGCGCCTGGTCCCTGCCGAGGAGTTGCAGGCTGTTGCGGTACAGGCTGCCGGGCCCGGCGCCCTCCCTGCCGGCCGCCCCGGGACCCCGGCGCCGGGACGGAGGAGACTGATGCGCGGCAGCGAGCTGCAGCCGCTCGACGCGGAGGTGCGCCTGGGCGGCTGCCACCGTTGCCTCGACGAGCGAAAGTGCGTGCGGTGCGACGGCGGATTCCGTTCCGGTGATGTCCACGACGCCCAGCAGGGCGCCTGAATCGGGATCGTGGAACGGCACGGCTGTGCAGCTCCACGGGTGGACGGAACGCTTGTAGTGCTCTGCGCCGGAGATTTGAATACCGCGGCCCAGGGCCAGGGCTGTGCCGGGCGCGCTGGTGCCCACGGTGGCTTCGGACCAGTCGGCGCCCGGCACGAACATCATCCGTTCCGCCCGGCGCTGCATGGCGGCGTCGCCTTCCACCCAGAGCAACCGGCCAACCTCATCGCCCACGGCCACCAGCATGCCGCTGTCGTGGCTGGGCAAAACCAGGAGCTTGTGGATCACGGGCATGATGGCGGCCAGCGGATGCTGGCGCCGGTACTCCTCAAGTTCGTCGCGGTCCATGGCCAGCGGGGCTTCCGGGTTGTCCGGATTAGCCTGCAGCTCGGCGGAGCGGCGCCACGACTCCCGGATCAGGCTGCTGAGCCCGGGCAGTTGCACATCCGCGGGGAACTCGAATCTCCTTGAGTCCAGCTGCTCGTGGCCGGCGCTGGCATACTGCTGGCGCAACGCTGCGGGCAGCCCGCCTGCCGGCGGGTACAGCGGTGCCGGATGGATCATTTTCGTCATCGAACTCCCACCGGACGGGCGCGACGGCGTGCCGGGGGCAACCGAAGTCATTTCAGTGTAGTGCGGGGTCCGGGCAGCCGCCAGAGGCTCCCCCGGTCCGGCTCGTGGCGACGCTCGAACGCATTCCCGCTGCGCCAAGGCTTTTTCGACGCCCGAATACCCTGGGCGCCGGCGTATTTCCGCGTCGCGGAACAAGCAGCGCGTCGCGGGAGACCGCACTAGCCGCGGGAAATCCGGACCATCTCCTCGCGGGGAACCACCTTAATGCGTTCCCGAACAACGCCGTTAGCGTCGCTGGAGGCGGACCACTGCGCGCCGAGAGCAAGTTCGTAGGAGTCAAGGTTGTTCCAGCCCTCCCAGGTGGTGTACTCGATCCCGCGCGCCTCAAGAAGGTCGATGATCGCCTGGGGGTCCGGGTTTTGCGCCGGCGGCAGGCTCAGCCGGTCCTCCAGCAGGAAGCCGATAGTCTCCAGCGCGTCGCCCTTGGTGTGGCCGATCAGGCCCACGGGCCCGCGTTTGATCCACCCTGTCGTGTAGATGCCCGGGACGGGGTTGCCCCCGGCATCGAGCACCCGGCCGCCCTCGTTGGGGATGACACCGCGGCGGGCATCATATTCCAACTCATCCAGCGGCGAGCCGTGGTAGCCGATGGCGCGGTAGACCGCCTGGACCGGGTAGTCCAGGTATTCCCCCGTGCCTTTGACGTTGCCGGTGCCGTCCAGCTGCATGCGCTCAAATTTGATGCCGGTAACCTTGCCGGGGCGGTCGGCGTCGCTGGTTGTTCCCAGGACGGCCACCGGGTTGTGCAGGAAGTGCAGGTGCAAACGGCGCGAGGAAGGCTGCTCCGCTTCGGCGTGCTCCTCGACGAGCCAGTTCGTCAGGGTGTTGACCATGGTGCGGATCTGGTTGTTGCTGCGGATTGCCTCGTCCGAGGCTTCGTCGAATTCGAAGTCCTCCGGATACAGGACGATGTCGACGTCCCGTGCGTGGGAGAGTTCGCGCAGCTCCAGCGGCGTGAACTTGATCTGCGCCGGTCCCCGGCGCCCAAACACGTGCACGTCCGTGACCGGGGAGTCCCGGAGCGCCTGATAGACGTTGTCCGGGATTTCTGTCACCAGCAAATCGTCGGCGTGCTTGACCAGCATGCGGGCTACGTCGAGGGCCACGTTGCCGTTCCCGATCACCGCAATCTCCTTGGCCTCCAGTGGCCAGTCACGCGGCACGTCGGGATGCCCGTCGTACCAGGAAACGAAGTCGGCCCCGCCAAAGGACCCCTCGAGGTTGATGCCCGGGATCTCCAGGTCTGCGTCCTTGATGGCTCCGGTGGAGAAAATCACGGCGTCGTAGAAAGCGCGGAAGTCGTGCAGGGTCAGGTCGCGGCCGTAGGTGACGTTGCCAAGGAAGCGGATGTCGCCGCGGTCCAGGACCTTGTGCAGGGCGTTGACGATCCCCTTGATCCGGGGGTGGTCCGGTGCCACGCCATACCGGATCAGGCCGTACGGGGCAGGGTACGCCTCAAAGAGGTCGATGCTGACGTCGAAGTCGCCGTCCTTGACTTCGTTGGACTTGGTCAGGATATCCGCGGCGTAGACGCCGGCCGGTCCGGCGCCGACAATCGCAACGCGGAGCGGACGTCTGGAGGTGGTTTCGGCTGAGGTGGACACCGGTTGCCCTTCTGAGTCTTAGCGGCGGCGCCAGCACTTGCAGCGCACAGTTCCCCATTCTAAATGTCCGCGGGAGGCTATGGGGTCCCACGTGGCGGACATCGCAGGCATCCTTTCCAGCCGCCGGCCGCGTCCGAACCGACAGGCAGGAATAGGGACCCGGCCGGTGGTGTTATTGTCCTTGTGCCTACACCCGACGGATCCCTCCCCTCCCCGACCGCGCTGACCGCACCGGGCGCCCCGGCCCCGGGCGGAAGCACCTCGCAGCGCCCGACGGCGGCCCTGAAAGCGGTGGATACAGACACGACGGCGGGAATCGTTTTCGGGATCGGCGCGTACGGCCTGTGGGGGCTTATGCCGCTGTACTTCTTTGTGCTGCAACCGGCCGGGGCGGTTGAAATTGTGGCCAACCGGGTGTTGTGGTCGCTCATTTTCTGCGTCCTGCTGATCACCGTTACCCGCTCCTGGCGGGTCCTCGGTGCCGCCTTCCGGAACCGCACGCTGATCGTTCCCTTGATGATTGCGGCGGTCCTGATCGCGGTGAACTGGCTGACCTATGTTTACGGTGTGACCACCGGACAGGCTGTGGAAGCGTCTCTGGGATATTTTATTAATCCGCTTGTCTCGGTCCTGCTCGGGGTGGTGGCGCTGAAGGAGAAGTTGCGGCCGCTGCAGTGGGCCGCCGTCGGAATCGGTTTCGTCGCCGTCGGGGTCCTCACGGTGTCCTACGGCAAACTTCCGTGGATCGCCCTGACGCTTGCGTTCAGCTTTGGCCTCTATGGCTTCGTCAAGAAGCGCGTCGGCCCGCGCGTTGATGCGATCACCAGCCTCTCGGTCGAGACAATCGTGCTGGCGCCGGTGGCCGCCGCCGCGATGGTGGTTCTGGCCCTGACCGGTGCAGCGACGCTGGCGGCCAACGGCGCCGGGCACTTCTGGCTCCTCGCGGCGTCGGGAATCATCACTGCTGTGCCGCTTCTGTTCTTCGGCGCCTCAGCCCGGCGCCTGCCGATGACCACGATCGGCCTGCTGCAGTACTTCGCCCCGGTGCTGCAGTTCATTGTGGCCCTGGCCGTGTTCCATGAACCGATGACAGCCGACCGCTGGATTGGTTTCGGCGTTGTCTGGCTGGCGCTGCTGGTGCTCACGGTGGACATGCTGCTGGCCACCCGGAAGAACTCGGTCATGCGCAAACGGGCCCGCGCCGCCGCCTGAGACCGGCCCGGGCGGCGGGACGCGCACGCTCCGGCGCTCAGTCCTCCGGGCTGGTGTTGATCCGCTTGTAGTCGCGGGGCACCACCACCATGGGGACCGGCAGCGCCAGGAGCACCTTGTGGGCGGTGCTGCCGATGAACAGTTTGTTCTTCTCTGCCAGGCGGGAGGAGCCCACAATAAGGATCTCCCCCTCGTCCCAGTCGAGGTCATCGATCGCTTCCTCGATAGTGCGCCCGTGGGCTACTTCGACGCTGACGTGGTGCCCGGCCGGGAGCCGCTGCGCGGCCGCGGTCAGGACGGTATTGGCGTGGACGTGCGCCGCGTTGGTGTTTTCGCCGCTGTCACCCTCGACGTCGAGTGCCAGAAGGGACACCAGCCGCAGCGGGACCCCGCGGCGCTCTGCGGAATCGATGGCGACGTCGATCGCTGCCTCCGCGCCGGTGCGCTGGCCCACTGCGAGGGTCAGCCGGGTGATTGGCTCCGTCCTTCGGTAGCCCCGCGGGGCCAGGGCCACCGGAACCGGCGAGGCGTGGAGCAGGGCGTTCGCGGCGCTGCCGATGGTGTACCGCTTGAACAGTCCTGAACTGGCGGCACCCACGACGATCAGGCCGGCCTTGTATTCCACTGCCGCATCAATGAGGCCTGCGGCGTGCGAGTCGGCCTGGCGGACGTGGAACCGGGCTTCGATGTCCTTGGGGATGAGGGACAACCCCTCCCGCTCCGCGCTAAGCACTTCCTGCTCGGCGGCGCTGACTCGGCTTCCCTCCGGGTTCATCGCGACGTAGGGCGTGCGCCGGTCCACAACGTAGACCAGGTCAAGGTGTGCGCCCTGGGCGCGGGCCATGGCGGAGGCCAGGGCAACGGCGTCGGCGCCGCGGTCGCTGGGGGTGTAGCCAACTACGTATCGCATGTATGAACCCCTTATGGGTCTGGGGCAGAAGCCGGCCTTGCTCGGGGGATCCCGGGCGCCGTCGGCCGGTCTGCGTTCCTGCAGTGGTAGGAACGACTCTAGCCCAGCAGGGCACTGAAGTGGCCGGGATGGGCCGTGGTTCTCAGCGCAGCGGCAGGACGCGGCGGCGCCACTTAACGCAGGAGAGCCGCGGACGGCGGTCCGCGGCTCCCCTGTGTGATTCAGATGTGGCTGGTGTCCGGTTTCCCGGGCTACGTCAGGCGTTGGCCTTGATGGCCGCGGCCAGGACCTGGAGGCCATCCAGCAGCAGCTCATCGCTGATGACCAGCGGCGGGAGCAGGCGGATGACGTTGCCGTAGGTACCGCAGGTGAGGATGATGACGCCCTCTTTGAGGCACGCAGCGGCGACGGCCTTGGTCAGCTCCGGGTTCGGCTCCTTGGAGCCGGCCTGGACCAGTTCGATCGCGAGCATGGCCCCGCGGCCGCGGACGTCCCCGATGACGGACTCTTCGGAGGCGAGCTCCCGCAACTTGCCAAGGGCGAGTTCCTCAATGTGGCGGGCACGGGCGTTGAGGTCGTACTGCTCCATCGAGCCGATGGCGGCCAGCGCCGCGGCGCAGGCCACCGGGTTGCCGCCGTAGGTGCCGCCCAGACCGCCGGGGTGGACGGCGTCGAGCAGGTCGGCACGGCCGGTGATGGCGGACAGCGGCATGCCGCCCGCGATTCCCTTGGCCATGGTGACGATGTCCGGGATGACGCCCTCGTGGTTTACGGCGAACCATTCTCCCGTGCGGCAGAAGCCGGACTGCACTTCGTCGGCGATGAAGACGACGCCCTTGTCTTTGGCCCAGGCCGCCAGCGCGGGGAGGAAGCCGTCGGCGGGAACGATGAAACCGCCCTCACCCTGAATGGGTTCGATGATGATCGCGGCAACGGATTCGCCGCCGATCTGCTTCTCGATCATGGTGATGGCGCGCTTGGCGGCCTCGGCGCCGGTGATCCCGGGGTTTTCCTCGCGGAAGGGGTAGCTCATCGGCATGCGGTAGACCTCGGGCGCAAACGGGCCGAAGTTGGTCTTGTACGGCATGGCCTTCGCGGTCAGGGCCATGGTCAGGTTGGTCCGCCCGTGGTACGCGTGGTCAAAGGCGACGACGGCGTCCCGGCCGGTGGCCAGGCGGGCCACCTTCACAGCGTTTTCCACAGCCTCGGCGCCGGAGTTGAACAGCACCGTGCGCTTCTCGTGGTCGCCGGGGGTGAGTCGGTTCAGCTGCTCGGCGACGGCGACGTAGCCTTCGTAGGGGGTGACCATGAAGCAGGTGTGGGTGAAGTGCTCCACGGCTTCCTTGACCGCACCGACGACGGCGGGGTCGGAGGCGCCGACGGAAGTCACGGCGATGCCGGCTCCGAGGTCGATGAACGAGTTGCCGTCCACGTCGTGGATGATGCCGCCGTCGGCGTCGGCGACGAAGACGGGAACGCTGGATGCAACCCCTGCGGCGACCACGGCCTTGCGGCGCTCGGTCAGGGCGACGGACTTCGGTCCCGGGAAATCGGCCTGGACGCGGCGCTTTTGTTCGAGACGGTAGGTGATGTCATGGGCGGTGGTGGTCATGGGAAAGCCTTTCTAAGCGTGGAGTGGGCTGCTAAGCGTCGAGCGCGCTCATGACGTGCTTGATACGGGTGTAGTCCTCCACCCCGTACATGGACAGGTCCTTGCCGTAGCCGGACTGCTTGAAGCCTCCGTGCGGCATCTCGGCGGTGAGGAGGATGTGCGTGTTGATCCAGACTGCGCCGAAGTCGAGATCCCGGCTCAACCGCATCGCGGTTCCGTGGTTGGAGGTCCAGACGCTGGAGGCGAGGGCGTAGTCGACGTCGTTCGCCATTTCAACGGCTTCTTCCTCGGTGCTGAACTTCTGCACTGTGATGACCGGGCCGAAGGTTTCCTTCTGCACGATGTCATCGCTCTGCTTGGCGCCGCTGACAATGGTGGGTTCGAAGAAGAACCCCTTCTCCCCGGCCTGGTGGCCGCCGGTCTCGATCCGGCAGTTCTCCGGAAGGGATTCGACCAGGGATCTGACCTGGTTGAAGTGGTTGACGTTGTTCAAGGGGCCGAAGTAGTTGTCCTCGTCGTTCTGCGAGCCGGTGCGCAGGGTTTTGGTGTGCTCCACGAGGGCCGCGACCAGATCCTCGTACGCGGTGTCCTGGACCAGCACCCGGGCAATCGCAGTGCAGTCCTGGCCGGCGTTGAAGAAGGCGAATTCGGCGATGGCCGCGGCGCTCTTCTTAATGTCGGCGTCGGCGAACACCACCGCAGGGGCCTTGCCGCCGAGTTCCAGGTGGGCGCGCTTGAGGCCTTTAGCGGCGCCGGAGGCGACGGCGATGCCGGCCCGGACCGAGCCGGTGATGGAGACGAGGCCGGGAACCTTGTGGTCCACCATCAGCGCACCGGTCTCACCGGTGCCGAGGACGACATTGAGCACGCCCGCCGGAAAGATTCCGCCGGCGAGGCGGGCCAGGACCAGCGTGGATTCCGGGGTGGTGTCCGAGGGCTTGAGCACCACGGTGTTCCCCGCGGCCAGGGCCGGGCCGATCTTCCAGATGGCCATCAGGAACGGGTAGTTCCACGGCGCCACCTGGGCTACCACCCCGATGGGTTCGCGCCGGACGTACGAAGTGTGGCCCTCGAAGTACTCCCCGGCAGACTTGCCCTCCAGAATGCGGGCGGCCCCGGCGAAGAAGCGGAGCTGGTCTGCCCCGGCGGCAATTTCCTCAGCCGCGATCAGGGACCGCACCTGCCCGGTGTTCCGGTGCTGGGCCTCGACGAGTTCGTCGCTGTTGGCCTCGACGGCATCGGCGAGTTTGAGCAGCATGAGCTGTCGTTGTCCCGGCGTCGTGTGCTTCCAGCTCTTGAAGGCGTCCTTCGCAGCCGTCATGGCGGCTTCGACGTCGGCCTGGACGGAGATCGGGGACTGCGCCACGACGTCGCCGGTGGCGGGGTTAACGATGTCCAGGACGCCGGCCCCGGCGGGAGTGACGAACTCGCCGTTGATGAAGTTTTGCAAGGTTTGAACCACGGTGTACAACCTCTTTCGCGCTGAAAAGGACCCAATGAGACTGCACCGAGCCTATGCCAGCCGGTCAAGCGGGGGGAATAGCCACCTGCACACCGGCTACGCGATGTTTTAGTGCGCTTGACCAGCCCCCGCAGTTATCCTGATGGCATGGCCATTTCACTCGCCGCCCTGCTCGGGGTACCGTCCCTCAAGCTCACCAAGGCCGGCCTCGCCGAGACCACGTGGCACCAGGACATCGTCTGGGTGGCCGTCACCGAACAGGAGGACCCGCAGCGGTTCCTGAACGGCGGGGAGCTGATCCTTACCACCGGGATGCGGCTCAAGAGCGCCCCCGAACAGCGACGCTTCGTCCGCCAGGTCCAGCGCGCCGGGGCGGTGGGAATTGGATTCGGGGTCGGGTTGACGCACGACGGCGTGCCGCCGGCACTTCTTGCCGAGGCCAACCGCTGGGGGCTGCCGGTAGTGGAGGTCCCGTACGAGACGCCCTTCATCGCGATCGGCAAGCTCGTCGCTGACGCCCAGTCAACGGACCACTTCACCAAGCTGGAACGGCTCATCGCCGGGCACCAGATCCTGGCCCGCGCACTCCTCACCGGCGGCGGCCTCGCCGAGCTTCTCAAGCACCTGAGCTCCATGCTGCGGACGGAGATCGTACTGACCCAGTTCACCGCCCAGCTCTACAGCAGCCTCCCCGGCCATCCGGGGCCCACCACCGAGGACTGGGTATCTTTCCCCATTCCCACCGGCCGCCGTGACGCGTGCACCCTGTGGGTGAAGCAGCCCTTCGAGGACTCGGGGATAGTGGGCTACGCCCAGAACCTGATCAGCGTGGAGCTCAACAACATGGTCAAACAGCGGCAGGCCCAGCGGACCCTGGCCGGTCAGGTCCTGGAGGACGTCATCCACGGAACCCTGGAGGCCAGCGAGTCCGCCCGGCGGCTCGCCGGCATCGGCATCATCAGCACCCGCAGGAACGTCGTCCTGCTGGCTGAATCCGGTGCACATTCCAAGCAGCTGGAGACCTCCTCCCTGCCGCAGCCGCTCGATCATGCGGTGACCGCGGTCGTCGGGAAGGACCTTGTAGCGGTAGTCCCCGACGACGGCAACGGCGCCGGCGCGCTTGCCCGGAGCCTGAGCGATCACTTGGCCGAGGCCGGGATCCACGCCACGATCGGAATTGGCGGCGCCTACACCAAGCCGAACGGCCTGCGCTGGAGCTATTTCGAGGCCCGTGAGGCGGCAAGCCACGGACTGCCCGTGAACGAACCCGAACGGCTGAGCCTGACTTCGCTGCTGCTGGCCAGTGAGGACGTGCCGCTGGCGGACATGGCGAACGAGTCGCTTAATCCGCTCCGGACCTTTGACGCCACCCATGGAGCCGAGCTGCTCACGACGCTCGAGAGCTATCTGAACAACAACGGCTCCGTCGCCGCCGTGGCCGAAGAACTCACCCTGCACCGGAACACGGTCCGCTACCGCCTTGCCCAAATCACCGAACTCACCGGCTACGACCCCGCCCAGACCTCGGACCGGGTCCAGCTCTGGCTGGCGCTCGCCGTGCAGCGCCTGAGCGCCCGGCACCCGCACTGACGTGAACCGTGGTGGTGGAGAGATGCGCCACTAAAAGTCAGGCCGCAAACGTCAAACGTCTAACGTTTAGGGATGGCCAGCAGCACGGCGACGTCCGCCCTTCCCGAAACAGAACCACCCGCCGTCGTGCGCACACCCCGCGGCGCCGTCATTGCCGGAGTCGTCGCGATCGTGCTGATCGGCCTCAACTTGCGCGCCGGTATCACCGGGGCCTCCGCGCTCCTGCATGACCTGCAGGCCGTGCTGGGGTACGGGCCCCTCATCGCCGCCATCATCCCCTCCATTCCCACGCTATGCTTCGCCGTGGCCGGTGCCGCGACATCATGGCTCACCCGGGTCCTGGGGCTGGAGAAAGCGATCCTGCTCTCCCTGGTGCTGCTCGCGGCCGGGTTGCTGGTCCGCGGCATTCCGTCCACGGGCATGCTGCTGGCCGGCACCGTCATCGGGATGTCCGGTCTGGCCATCTGCAACGTGGCCATGCCGTCCTTTATCAGGGTGCACTTCGCCCGCCGGACGTCGCTGATGACCGCCCTGTACACCGTGACCATGACAACGGGCGCCACGGTGGTCGCGGTGCTGATCGTTCCCGTCGCGCAGCAGCTCGGCTCCCCCTCCGCCGGGGTGGGTGCGATCGGCTTCCTGGCCCTCGGCGCATGCCTTGGATTCCTGCCCATCGCCCTGCATGCCCACCGGAACGCCCCCGCCGTCAAGGCCGGGAGGGTGTCCCCCTGGCCGTTGCTGCGGACCCGTGCCGGGCTGCTGATCACCCTCGGGTTCACCGTCCAGGCCCTGCTGGCATATTCGGTCCTGAGCTGGTTCCCTTACATGCTGGTCACCCTGGGCCTTTCCGCCTCCGAAAGCGGCCTGATGTTTGGCCTGATGCAGCTCGTCTCCGTCCCGGCCGGCATGGTGCTCGTCGCGATCGGCCCACGCCCGCGGAGGCAACGCGCCGCCTTTTACCTGGCCACACTCACCATGGCTGCGGGCGTCCTGGCAATGCTGGTCCTGCCGGTCGCCTGGGCGCCGCTGATGGCGGTGCTGCTTGGTCTCGGGCTGGGCATCTTCCCGCTGGTCATGGTGATGATCAGCCGCAGCGGCCGCACCACCGCCGAAACCACGGCAATGTCCACCGTCGCGCAATCCGCCGGCTACCTGCTGGCAACGCTCGGCCCGTTCGGCATGGGGCTGCTGCACAGTGCCACCGGTGCCTGGACACTGCCGTTGGTCCTGCTGCTGGCCGTGGCCGTGGGCCAGATCGCCGTCGGCCATTTGTTGACTGCCAGGCCTCAAGCCGCCGCCCCGGCAGCGGCCCGGGCCGGCCGGTGATGAACACCGCTGCGCCGCACCGGCCGCCCCTGGTGGAGGAAGTCACCGCCACGCTGCGCGAGCTGATCCACTCCGGCACCTGGCCGATGCAGCAACGGATCCCGGCCGAACCCGAACTTATGGCCATGCTGGGCGTCTCGCGGGGCACCCTGCGCGAGGCCGTCAAAGCCCTCGCCCACAGCGGCATGCTGGACGTCCGGCGCGGTGACGGCACCTATGTCCGCGCCACCAGCGAGATCTCCGGCACCGCCCAGCGCCTGTACCGGGACCACTCGCAGGTCCACGTCCTCGAGGTCCGCGTTGGCCTGGACACCCAGTCGGCCCGGCTTGCCGCCCGCCACGCCACCGCCGTCGACGTCGAGGCGATGCGCGGCCTGCTGGAGGAACGCCGTCGGGCGTGGGAGGCCGGGGACCATTCCCGCTGGGCCCGGGCTGACTGGGACTTCCATGCGTCCGTGGCGCAGGCGTCGGGCAATCCGCTGCTGCACGAGCTCTACTCCAGCTTCGGCGCCCTCTTCCGCGCGGACCTTCTCCGCCAGCAGCGCCGCCGCGGCGGCTTCAATGGGCTCCCGTCCGAAGGTCACGACGAGCTCGTGGATGCCATCGCCGCACGCAACGAACTGGCCGCCGTCGATAGCGTGCAGCGGAACCTGAACTCCTGCGCGGACTGGCTGCAGCCCTAACCTGCCCGGACACAACAAAGGCCTCCGCTCCGGAACGGAAATTCCGGCGCGAAGGCCCTTGAGGTTACTGGGCTCTTCAGCGGGTCAGCGTTACTGCACGGGTCTAGCGCTTGAGGCCCTTCAGGACGTTCTTGGGACGCTGCATTTCACCGTGCTTGGCGCCAAGGACGATGACCCAGCCGGCAAAGACCGGAATGGCCCACTGCAGGATTTTCAGCTGCTGCTGTGCCGAGCGGAGCTCGTCGGAGGCACCGGGCTTGGGCTCGGTGGCACCTGCGCCGCCCTGGCCGGCCAGCTTGTCCACTTTGGCGCCCTGCAGACCCGCGTACAGGCTCACGCCGGCACCCGCCAGGGTAACGATGGACTTGTAGATGCTGAGGCGGGTGACGCCGTCCTGCTTGGCCATGCGGTCTTTGTTTTCCCACATGATGGCGAGCCCGGACACCAGGTGCGCGCCGAATGCCGCGGTCTGGTACGGGGCCCACTTCTTCCAGCCCAGGCTGGAAAGCCGCGTGCGTTCGGCCGGATCTTTCGCTTCTGCGCTCGCACCGTTCAGTCCGATGGCACCCATCAGCGAGCCGCCGAACCAGGCGCCCGCCGTCAGGTCGTGGATGGATCGGGCAACAAGATTACCTGCCATGGTGAGCTTCCTATCGTCAAAGGTCGAATCCGAAACTGTTGCGGCCAGCGAGGCCGCGTCCAACTATAGTAAGCACACTTACGAAAAAGGTGATAGTCCAAAACCAAACCCGGGCCTTGGGTAGAATCGCTGGCATGGAAATTTCGGGGCCCGCGAGCCCGCCTTTCGCGGCGGCTGAGAGCAGCAACCGCAGCCTCGGGGAGGCCGCCGGCGATGCAGCGGACGCCGCGGAGGAGGTGTCCAACACCGCGGCGCTCGACGTCGTCGCCCGGTCCGGCTTCGCAGTCATGGCGCTGCTGCATGTTGTGATCGGGGGGATCGCGGTAGCGCTGGTTCTTGGCGCCCCGGGCCAGGCGGACCCCACCGGCGCGATCGAACAGCTTTCAGCCAACCCCTGGGGGCCGGCAGTAATGTGGGCGGGCTTCACCGCGTGCGCGGGGCTCGCCCTGTGGCAGCTGAGCGAGGCGACCTTGCGGGCCCGGCACCTGGCGCGCCGGCAACGGCTCGGCAAGCTTGCGTCCTCCGGGTTCCTCAGCATTGGCTACGGCAGCGTGGGGCTCAGCTTCGCGGGTTTCGCGCTGGGCAACGGCGGCGACTCCGGCGACTCGACCCGGGACTTCAGCACCGCGCTAGTCCGGAGCCCCTTCGGGGTCCCGGCGCTCATTGGACTGGGACTGATCATCATGGGCATCGGGGTGTACTTCATCGTCAAAGGCGCGGGAAAGAAATTCAAGGAGGAGCTGCACCACTTTGAGGGCACACACCGTGGCCGCCTGGTCAGCGGGCTGGGCGTAGCCGGCCACATCGCCAAAGGGGCAGCCCTGCTGCTGACGGGCTTGTTGTTTGTCATCGCTGCTGCCACGAATGATCCCGCCTCGTCCACCGGCCTGGACGGCAGCCTCAAGGCCTTGCAGGACCATCCGTGGGGGCCCGTCCTCCTCCTGGCAATAGGCGCCGGCTTCATCGCCTACGGAGCGTTCGCGCTGGTCCGGGCACGCTTCGGGAGGATGTAGCACCGGGCGGTCCTGTCAGCGCAGCGGGACCACGTCCCCCTCGCGGTAGAGCAGGGCGCGGACCTCGGATTCGGCGGAGTCCAGCCGCTTCGGGTCGATGGTGTCCCCCGCGGCAAAGTGGTCCAGGAGCCGCGGATCAACATAGCTCTTCCGGGCGATGGACGGCGTATTGCCGAGGACTTCGGACGCGTCCACCATGGCACGGCTCACCGCGCGCTTGCGGGTGGAGACCTTGGGCTGCGGACCGCTTCGGGCCAGGCTGGCCGCCGCCGCCACCGTCCCCCTCAGGGTCCGGAAGTCCTTGGCCGTGAAGTCCTGGCCAGTGCGTTCTTTGACGTACTGGTTGATCTCGGAGCTGGACACCGGGTGCCAGTGCCTGCCCTCCTTATAGGCCAACAGGCGGGCGTTGCCGCCGCGGCGCTTGAGCTGGCGCACGACGGCGGCGAGGTCGGCGTCGTGCATCCGCGACTCCCAGGTCTTCCCGCTCTTGGCGGGGAAACTGAGGCGGAGCTCGTCCTTGTGCACCTTCACGTGGGCGCAGAGCAAGGTCGCGAGGCCGTGGCTGCCGTTCTCGTTGGTGTAGCGCTCCGAGCCGACCCGCAGCGAGCCGCTGTCCAGCATCCGAAAGGCAGCGGCCAGCACCCGCTCCCGGGTGAGGCCCTCAGAACGCAGGTCGAGGGTGACGCGGCGCCGCGCCGCCGGTAATGTTTCCGCGAGCTGGAGCGAACGGTCGAACTTCAGCCGGTCCTTGCGTTCCCGCCAGCCCGGGTGGTAGATGTACTGGCGCCGGCCCACGGCGTCCACCCCGGTGGCCTGGATGTGTCCGTTGTCGAACGGGGCAATCCAGACGTCGGTCCAGGCCGGCGGAATGCCGATGCCTTCGAGCCGCTCACGCACGGGCCCCGCGGCCAGGGTGGAACCGTCCAGATCCTTGTAGCTGAAACCTGTCCCGGAGCCGACGCGCCGGTAGCCGCGGCCGGACGCGTTACTGCGCCGGAGCCTCACCGGCGCAACCCTGGTGCGGGGGCCCCTGCGGGAGTCTTCGGTGCGGGGGTCGGTGGCATGCGCAGCTCATCCATAACGATAAGCCTACTGACTAAACCCCCAATTTTCGCCACCCCACAAACAACGCGGGCTCAGACTTCCGCGGCCACCCCATCGCGGGAAATCTGGACCATGGCCCCGCGCGGAACCACCTTGATGCGTTCACGGGGCCCGCCGGCGCCGGCACTTGCCTGTTCCCCCAGGGACCGCTCGTGCGCGTCCAGGGCCAGCCACCCTTCCCAGCTGGTGTACTGCACGCCGCGGTTTTCCAGCAGTTCGACGACGGCCTCCGGTGCGGGGGCCGCTGCCAGCGGGAGGTTTTGGCGGTCTCCGAGGAGGTGGGTGATGGTTTCGAGGGCGTCGCCCTTGGTGTGCCCGATCAGGCCGACCGGGCCGCGCTTGATCCAGCCCGTCGCGTAAATGCCCGGCACCTGGGTGCCCGAAGCGTCCAGAACCCGGCCGCCGTCATTCGGGACCACACCTCTGATGTGGTCAAACTCGACCTCAGGCAGCGAGGACCCGAAGTAGCCAATGGCGCGGTAGACGGCCTGCACCGGGTAAGTAACAAACTCGCCGGTGCCTCGCGCGTTGCCCGTCCCGTCCAATGCTGTGCGTTCGAACTTAATGCCGGCAACCTTGCCCGGGTGCGCGGCGTCAGCTGTTTTTTCTCCAACAATCTCGACCGGGCTGTGCAGGAAGTGCAGGTGCAGGCGGCGGGAGGCGGTGAACTCGGCAGGGTCCTCGGGCTGCTCGGCGATCCAGTTGGTCAGCGTGCCCACCATGGTCTTGGTCTGGTTGTTGCTCTGGATCTGGCGGTCCGATTCGGCGTCGAACTCGAAATCCTCGGCGTAGAGGATGATGTCGACGTCCTTGGAATGGGACAGCTCCCGCAGCTCCAGCGGGGTGAACTTCACCTGGGCCGGGCCGCGCCGGCCGAAGACGTGCACGTCGGTGACCGGGGAGGACTTCAGGCCGGCGTAGACGTTGTCCGGAATCTCCGAGACCAGGAGATCGTCGGCGTGCTTGGAGAGCATGCGGGCGACGTCCAGGGCGACGTTGCCGTTGCCGATCACGGCGATTTCCTTGGCCTCCAGCGGCCAGTCCCGGGGGACGTCCGGGTGTCCGTCGTACCAGGAGACAAAATCGGCGCCGCCGTAGGAGCCCTCGAGCTCGATGCCGGGAATGTTCAGGTCGGCGTCCTTGATGGCACCTGTGGCGAAAATGACGGCGTCGTAGTGGGTGCGGAGGTCCGCCAGGGACAGGTCGGTGCCGTAGTCCACGTTGCCGAAGAAGCGGATGTCGCCGCGGTCCAGGACCTTGTGCAGTGCGTTGACGATGCCCTTGATGCGCGGGTGGTCGGGCGCCACGCCGTAGCGGATGAGGCCGTAGGGTGCCGGGTACCGGTCGAAGAGGTCGATGCTGACGCTGAGCTCGCCGCTTTTGACCGCCTCGCTTTTGGTCAGGAGGTCCGCGGCGTAGACACCGGCGGGCCCGGAACCAACGACGGCGATGCGCAGCGGGCGGGCGGCGGTTCCTACGGGGGCGTTCATTGACACGGCTGTGTTCCTTTGGGTTGATCCGGTACTGCGGGCGAAGCTAGCGGGCGGGGACGCGCGGGGCGTTCGGGGAGGTGGTGCTGTAATCCGCGGTCCTGAAATGCGGCGGCGCGTACGGGCTGACGCGGACCACGTCACCGATCACGATCACGGCGGGGTTCGCGACGCCTGCAGCCTCCGCCTGGTCCGCGATGGTCCCGAGCGTTCCGATGGTCACCCGCTGGTTTGGCAGGTATCCATTCTCTACGATGCCAACAGGCGTCTCCGCTGGCAAACCGGCGCGTTTCAGCGAGGCCGTGGAACCGCGCAACTGGCCCACGCCCATGAGCAGGATCACGGTGTGGTCTGCGCGGGCGGGGACCTCGGCGAGCTCCTCGTGGCCCGTAACCACACTGAACCCCTTGGCGAGGCCGCGGTGCGTCACCGGGATGCCGGCGGCGGCCGGTACCGAGATGGCAGACGTCACGCCGGAGACCACTTCGACCTCGACGCCGTGCTGCCGGCAGAACTCGGCCTCCTCGCCGCCGCGGCCCAGGACGTACGGGTCGCCGCCCTTGAGCCGGACTACCCGGTGGCCCTGCAGGGCTTCATCGACCAGGATGCGGTTGATCTCGGCTTGCGGAACAGGGTGGTGGCCGGGGGTTTTCCCGACCTCGATGATGCGGACATCGACCGCCAGTTCGGCCAGCAGCGCTCGCGGCCCGAGGCGGTCGGCGACGACGACGTCAGCCTGGCCCAGGAGCCTCCGGCCGCGGACTGTGATGAGCCCCGAGTCACCGGGTCCGCCGCCAACAAGGGCTACGGTGCCGGCGCCGGACTCCCCCCGGCGCCGGCGCAGCGGCAGGTCCCCGGTTTCCAAAGCGGTGGCGACGGCGTCGCGCAGGGCCATGGCGCGGCGCGGGTCTCCCCCGGCGTTCACCGCTATCTTGATGTCGTCCACGACAGCGACGGCCGGCGTCCAGGCGGCGGAGGCCTCGTGGTCGGAGGCGTTGACACACCAGATGCGCTGCGCCTCGGCGTCGGCGGAAACCCGGGCGTCAACGGCCGGATTGCCGGTGGCGGTCTGAACGAACCAGGCGCCGTGGACGTCCGACGTGCGGTAGGCGCGCCGTTCCCAGGCAAGGAGCCCGGCGCCGGAAAGCTCAGTCAGGGCGGGGCAGGCCAGGGGGGCGACGACGGTGACGCGGGCGCCGGCGTCGAGCAGTCCCTTCGCACGGCGCGCGGCGACCGGTCCGCCGCCGACCACCAGCACGGGGCGGCCGAGGAGGCGCAGGGCCGTGGGGTAGATGTCCTGGATTGCCATGCATCGACGATAGGGCGGCGCCAGATGGCGGAACAACGCCGTGGAAACACCAGTTCACGCGGGGTAACGCCACGTCACATAGGGACCGGGCCGTCGCGGACGGGATCAAAGTCAGCCCCGGGGAGCCCTGCTGACAGGGCCTGGTTGAGCAGGGCACCGGCGGTCCACCGCATCGACGCGACGGCAGCTTCGCGGCTCAGTCCGCCTACATCCGTCAGCCAGACCAAGGCTTCGATGCCTATGACGCTGCGGATAGCCAGTACCAGCCGGTGAATTTCCTGATCCGGCAGCTGTGACCGGAGTGGGGACAGGGCTTCGGTGATCCAGCCGATGGCGCGGCCCTGACGGAGCGGCAGGCTCTGCTGATTGTTGCCGGCCGGCTCCAGCGAGAGCCGCAGCATGGTCCGCTGCTGTGCCTCAGTTTCGAGGATCATCCGGGTGAACTCGACGACCACGGCATCCAGCCGGTCCGACACGCCTTCCGGGGGCACATCCGGCAGCATGGACCGGCGCGCGGTTTCCGGATGCGCGGCCGCCAGCAGCTCCCGCTGTCCGGGGAAGTAGCGGTAGGCGGTGCTGCGGGACACCCCGGCGGCCAGCGCGGCGTCGTCCACTGTGGGAGTGCTGCCCGCTGCGACGAGCTGGCGGGCCGCTGCGACCAATGCATCCAAAGTGCGGCGCTTTTGGCCCGTCCGGCCATTGTCCACGTAGGGTCTTGACATGTGCTTTATAGTACACAAGTCTTATTACGGGATAACAGTCCCATAAGTTCTCCGTACACATCGAGGCGGCCATCATGGAGACACAATATTCAGCATCGGCAGTAGTCCGGCAGCCTGGCGAAGGGCCCAGGCGATGGTTCTTCGGCGGCGGCGTGCAGACCTGGAAGGCGACGGAGGAAGACACCGCGGGGGCGTTCCTTCTTTTTGAAGATGAAATGACGCTGGGCAAGCTCACGCCGCTGCACACCCATCCGGATTCCGACGAGACCATGTACATCCTGGCCGGCGAGATCCTGATGAACATGGACGGCTCGGAGCACCGGGTGGCCGCAGGCGGACTCACCATTGCCCCGCGCGGCGTTCCCCACGCCTTCAAGGTCCTGCAGGAGGGCACCCGCGTGCTCTGTCTGCACACGCCCGGCGGCGCACAGGCCTTCTATTTTGGTGCCAGCGAGCCCCTCGGTGCTGGCGACGGCGCTGCGGGGGTGGTCGACTTTGACCGGATCCGAGAATCCGGGCGGGTGCATGGCGGCATCGAGATCCTGGGTCCCCCGCCGTTCGATTAACGGCCGGAGCGCTGCCGCTTGGCAGGGTGCCTACCGGGTGCTGCCCGTGAGGAGGCCCCGACGGCGGAGCAGCCGCTTTTCGATCGGACCGAACACCAGCACTTCGATCAGGATGCCGACGGCGAGAATCAGCAGGATCGCGGACATTACGATGGTCATGTCGGACAGGTCACGGCCCTGGTTCAGCATGGAGCCCAGGCCAAAGCCGATGGTGCCGCCGACGGCGATGATTTCCGCGGCCATCAGGGAGCGCCAGGAGAAGGCCCAACCTTGCTTGAGGCCGCTCAGGTACCCGGGCAGCGCGGCGGGGAGGATGATCTGGAGCGCCAGCTGCACCCGGGAGGCGCCGAGAACCGTCCCGACGCTGCGATACTGCGGCGGGATCTGGTCCACGCCGGAGATCAGCCCGTTGATGATTGATGGGATGGCGCCCATGAACACCACGAAGTACACGGTGGCGTCGGTGAGGCCGAACCAGATAATGGCGGCCGGCACCCAGGCCACGGAGGGCAGGACCTGCAGCCCGGAGATCAGCGGCCCGAACGCGCGGCGCAGCGGGGCGACCTGCGCCAGCACGAGTCCGATCGGCGTGGCGATGGCCACGCTGATCAGGAATCCCGCGAGTCCGCGCTGCAGGGAGGTCCACACCGCTTCCTGCAGCTTTCCCTCCGCCCAGATGTGACCGAACTGGGCCGCCACGTCCAGCGGTCCGGGCACCAGATCCTGGCGTTTGAAGCCCAGGGAGACGTACACCTGCCAGATCAGGATGAGGACGGCGATCGCAGCCACAGGCAGCAGGATCCGGCTCCAGTCGACCCGCGCTTTGTGAGCGGCGCTGGATTGCAGCGAGTCCAGTCCGGCTTCGAGCTCGCGGAGGCCGGCCGGGCCGCCGGAGGACCTGGTCCGGGCCGCGGTGAGGAGGCCGGTTTCGCGGGCCTCCGCAAGGGATGTGGGTCTACTGGGCATGGCGGCGGATCTCCTCGCGAAGCCGGGCGGTGATGTCAGCGGTGAGCTGGCCGGCCAGGCCGGCGTCTGTACGGTGTTCCTCGGAGACGGGCCATTCGCGCACTACGCGTCCGGGCCGGGAGGAGAGCAGCAGGACGCGCTGGCCCAGCCGGACGGCTTCGCGGACATTGTGCGTGACAAAAACGATGGTCCTGCCGGTTTCCTTCCAGATCCGCTCCAGCTCATCGTGCAGCAGGTCGCGGGTGATTGCATCCAGGGCCGCGAACGGCTCGTCCATCAGCAGCAGCTGGCGGTCCTGGGCCAGCGAACGGGCCAACGCCACCCGCTGGCGCATCCCGCCGGAAAGCTCGTGCGGGCGCTTGTCCCCCGCGCCGCCCAGATGCACCAGGTCCAGGAGGTCAGCGGCCTTTGCCCGGCGCTCCGCTTTCCCCACACCCCGCAGTTTCAGCGCGAGCTCGATGTTCCCGCGCGCGGTCAGCCAGGGGAACAGCGCCGCATCCTGGAACATGAAGGCGGCGCCGTCGCTGGGGACCTCCAGGGCGCCCGACGTCGGTGCTTCCAGCCCCGCCATGATGTTCAGCAGCGTGGACTTGCCGCAGCCGGAGGCACCGAGCAGGGCCACGAACTCGCCCTGCCCGATGCGGGCGTTGACGTCGTCCAGCACCGGGGCGCCGTCACCGAAGCGCTTTCCCAGATTTTCCAGTACGACTGGCATGGTTACGTCCTCACTAGTTGTCGGTGCTGGCGGCGGGAACAGGCTAGTCCTTGCCCAGTCCCTGCGCCGGGATCCTGGTCCCGGAGGAAACGCTCAGGACACTGTTCAGGGCCGTGAGGTCGAAAAGGCCCTGGATGTCCGCCTGGGTGGTGGTTCCTGCGTCCACCCCGTCCCGGAGCAGCTTCGGAAAGGTACCGGCGAGGGGGTCTGCGGTGAAAACGATGTTCTGAAGCGACCGGTCGATCACGTCCGCCGGCAGCGCGGCACCGGCTGATTCCTTGAGGGCGGCGTTGAGGACCGCGGACTTCTCCGCAGCCGGGGCGGCGGTGAGCCAGTCCACGGATTCGACATGGCCCTTCAGCAGGGCCTGGACAGTGGAAGGGTGCGCGGCAGCGAACTTCCTGTTGACGATCAGAACAGTGGTGGTGAACTCGCCCTTGTCCCACAGGTCCTTTTCATCGACAAGGACTTTCGCCCCGGCCTGCAGGACGAGCCGGGAGGCCCAGGGTTCCGGGAGCCACGCGCCGTCGAGCTTGCCGTCCTGGAACAGCTTGAGCGTCTGGGCGTTCTCGGTGGGGTTGATGGCGACGTCGCCGCTGCCGTCGGTGTTGACCTTGAAGCCCTGCTTGCCCAGCCAGGCGCGGAGTGCCACGTCCTGGGTACCGCCGAGCTGCGGCGTCGCCAGCTTCTTGCCCCTGAGGTCTGCTGCCGAGGCGATCCCGGCCTTGACCACCAGCTGGGCCCCGCCGGAGGCGGCACCGGCAATGATGCTGACCGATTCGCCTTTGCTCTTGACGTAGGAGTTGATGGCCGGGTTGGGGCCGATGTATGTGGCGTCGATCGCGCCGGCGTTGAGCGCCTCGATTGCGGCCGGACCGGCGTTGAAGACCTGGGTGCTGAGCTTGGTCCCGCCAAGGCTTTTGGCGATCAGGCCTTGGCTGACCCCGACGAGCGCCGGGGCGTGGGTGATGTTGCCGAAGTAGCCGAGTTTGAGTTCAGCGGCCGGGGTCTGGACACTTGCGGCCGGCACGGTGTCCTCGTTGGGAGACGCTGTCGAGGCCACGGCCGCGCCGACGCCGATCAACAGCACCAGGCCGGCTGCCAGGCTGATTTCCAGGGTGTGCTTGCGTGTGGGCCTGGCGGGTGCGCCGGCGACGATGCGGGTGGTTCCAGGCTGGCGGCCGGCGCCCGGGCCGGGGTTCGGAGGTACAGGGGTGGATGGCTTGGACATTCGTTCACCATAGGGAGCGTCGGGAGCCGGGTTCAATGGCCGGGAAACCCGGGGTCACAAGGGTTCACGCGACGTCATATTCCGCGCGTTTGCGTACCCGTGGCCGTTCCGCCGCGAGAGTGCGGGCTTCCGCCGGGGCGTTTAGCCGAGCCCTTCGAAGATGTCAGCGAGCAACGGTTCCCCGACGGTTCTGACTGGCCAGGCCATCACATAGGACTCCCGGCCGAGTACGCGCAGTTGTTGTTCCCTGGACAGTGTCCGGGCAAAAAGGACGTGCCGCTGGCTGCGGTGTTCCAGCAAACCTGCGAGCACCTGCGCGGCCACGGACCGGGTGTCCACTTCGACTCCGATGGCTTGGTCCGGGACGGGGCGAAGGTGGTAAATCTGCCCGGGGTTCCAGGGGTCCAGCCCATGCTCGCGCCGTGCCGAGTTCCACCGAAGAAACGTTGATTCGCGCAGGCCGCCGTGCAGCAACCGTTCCATGCCCGGAACGCCATCCTCGCGAAGCCGGGTGAAGGCCGCGTCGGTTGCCCGGCCAACCGCGATGTGGTCGGGATGCCCTGTTATTCCGTCCGGGCCGAAGGTACATACCACCCGCGGCCGCTCCGCTCGCAGGATGGCGGAGATTCTCCCTGCGAGGTCCTCGAAAGGCACGGCTGACAGTCCTCCGTCCGGGTAGCGGAGCCATTCATGGCGCTCCGGTGGACGCCCGTGTGCCTGCCAGGCCGCTTCATCCTCTCGACGCCGGAACTCCCCCAGAGTCTCGGTCGTGGCTTCGATCCCCGGGGCGATTTCGCCGGCTTCGCCGTCCGTCGCATGAATCAGGATGTAGCGGAAGTCGGGATTGAGCGCATGGAGGGCCACAGTGCCCGCCATTCCGTAGGCGTCATCATCGGGGTGCGCCACGACAAGAGCGACGGACAGATCGGATTCGGGATTCATGACCCCGGTATAGCAGCGTCCAACTGGTCGATCAACGGGCAGCTCAAATGGCGTAGCGCTCATCCTCGCGGTCGCCGGGGTGATCCCTGACGAGGCCTGCAGCCAGCGTGTTGCCGTCCTGCGGGTCGATCACCAGGAACGCCCCGGCGCGGCGGTGGTGCAGGTAGTTTTCCAGTGGCAGGGCTGTTGCGAGCCGCAGCTGGGCGTGGCCGATGTCGTTGAGCGCCAGCGCCGACGCACCTTCCAGCTGGAACGTGGTCAGGTCCAGTTTCCGCGTCACATTGCGCACCAGCGCCTGGACGGTGCGGGTGCCGTGCTTCACGAGGACCTTCATCCCTTCCCGCAGCGGCTTCGGCGAGAGCCAGCAGAGTGCTGCGTAGAGGTCAGCCGTCGACTCCGGTACGGCACCGCCGTCGGGCCCGGCCGCCGCGATCGTGTCACCGCGGGCGACGTCGAACTCGTCCGCGAGCCTCAGCGCGACGGACTGCGGGGCCGTGGCCTCGGTCAGCTTGCGCCCGGCGAAGTCGATCCCGGTCACAGTGGTGCTGCGCGGAGCCTGCCCGGGGGTCAGCACGCTGACCTTGTCCCCCACCGTTACGGAACCCTCGGTGATCTGGCCGGCGTAGGCGCGGTAGTCGCGGTAAGTCTCCGCGTCCAGTCCACCGGCGACGGCGTCGGGCGCCAGCGCACCCTGCGGCCGGATAACCAGCTGCACCGGGAAGCGGAAGCTTTCCAGGTGGCTTTCCAGTTCGTCGGCGGCGGGCAGCGTCTCAAGGACCTCCAGCAGGGCCGGGCCGGCGTACCAGGGCATACGGGAGGAGCGGTCCACGACGTTGTCGCCGTCCAGCGCGGAGACGGGAATGACCAGCAAATCGGTACCCACGCCGGCAGCTGGATCTTTCCGGCCGAGCCCGAGCTCCCGGCCCACCTGCTGCACGTGCGCCTCGATCTCCCGGAACACGGCCTCACTGAAGTCCACAAGGTCGATTTTGTTCACGGCGACCACCACGTGGGCCACCCGCAGCAGCTGCAGCACCGACAGGTGCCGGCGGGTCTGCTCCAGGACTCCCTTGCGGGCATCGATCAGCACGACGACAGCATCCGCAGTGGACGCGCCGGTGACGGTGTTCTTGGTGTACTGCACGTGCCCGGGGCAATCCGCGAGGATGAAGCTGCGCCGGTCTGTGGCGAAGTAACGGTAGGCGACGTCGATGGTGATGCCTTGTTCACGCTCTGCGCGCAGGCCGTCGGTGAGCAGCGCGAGGTCAATCGCCTGTGTGCCAATGGCGCCGGCCCCGCCGAAGCCGCGGTCCGCGGAGGTGCGGGCGACGGCGTCGAGCTGGTCGGCGAGGATCGCCTTCGAGTCGTGCAGGAGCCGGCCCACCAGGGTGGACTTGCCGTCGTCGACCGAGCCGGCCGTGGCGAACCTGAACAGTGAGGCGGAGTCCAGCCCGAGGCTGGCGGCAGCGGCGTCAGGCACAGTTGCGGTGGTGCTCATTAGAAATAGCCGTCCTTCTTGCGGTCTTCCATGGCGGCCTCGGAGATGCGGTCATCCGCCCGGGTGGCGCCACGTTCGGTGATGGTGGAGGCGGCAACTTCGATTACGACGTCGCGCACGGTCGCCGCGGCGGATTCGACGGCGCCGGTGCAGGACATGTCGCCGACGGTCCGGTAGCGGACGGTCTTGGTGATGACCTCCTCGCTCTCGCGGGGTTGGGAGACGTCGCCGACCGCGCGCCACATGCCGTCCCGGGCGAAGACTTCGCGGTCGTGGGCGTAGTACAGGCCAGGGAGGGCGATGTTTTCGCGTTCGATGTAGCGCCAGATGTCCAGTTCGGTCCAGTTGCTGATCGGAAAGGCGCGGACGTGCTGGCCGACGGTGTGACGGCCGTTGTAGAGGTTCCACAGTTCGGGGCGCTGGTTGCGCGGATCCCACTGGCCAAATTCGTCGCGCAGGCTCAGGATGCGCTCCTTGGCCCGGGCCTTGTCCTCGTCCCGGCGCCCGCCGCCGAAAACGGCGTCGAACTTGTTGCGCTGGATCGCATCCAGCAGCGGGACGGTCTGCAGCGGGTTGCGGGTGCCGTCGCCGCGCTCCGCCAGCTCGCCGGAGTCGATGAACTCCTGGACACTGCCGACGACGAGCTTCAGGCCCAGCCGCTCCACGGTCCGGTCCCGGAACTCGAGGACCTCGGGGAAGTTGTGCCCGGTGTCCACGTGCAGCACCGGGAACGGCACTTTACCCGGCCAGAACGCCTTCGTGGCCAGGTGCAGCATCACCACGGAATCCTTGCCCCCGGAGAACAGCAACGCAGGCCTCTCAAACTCGGCAACGACCTCGCGGATAATATGGATCGCCTCGGACTCAAGGGTGTCCAGGCAAGAGAGGCGGCCCGGTGCTGCGACGCCGATTGCCCGGTCCTCGATTATTTGTGCGCTCATACGTGTAGCCCGCATTCTGTCTTGTCGGTTCCTGCCCAGCGTCCGGCGCGGGGGTCATCGCCCGGCGCTACTTTGCGGGTGCAGGGCTGGCAGCCAATGGACGGGTAGCCCTGGGAAAGCAGCGGGTTGACGGGGAGGAGGTTGTCCCCGGAGTACTGGACCAGTTGGTCGAAGCTCCAGGCAGCGACGGGATTGACCTTGACCAGGCCGTTGGTTTCGTCCCAGGCCACCAGCGGGGTATTGGTGCGGGTGGGCGCCTCGTCGCGGCGTACCCCGGTGAACCACAGTTCGTAACCGGCCAGGCTCCGGCGCAGCGGGGCAACCTTGCGCAGCGCGCAGCACGTGGCGGGATCGCGGGCGAAGAGGTCCTTGCCGAGGAGCCGGTCCTGCTGTTCCACCGTGGCCTCCGGCAGGACGTCGACGACGTTGACGCGCAGGCTCGCCGCGACCTCGTCGCGGGTCGCGTGGGTTTCCGGGAAGTGGTAGCCGGTCTCCAGGAAAAGCACGTCGACGCCGGGGAGCTGGTCCGCGACCAGCGCCGGGAGGACGGCGTCGGCCATGGAGCAGGCGACGGCGACGGCGGGCAGCTCGAAGTTGCGCGCCACCCAGGCGATGACCTCGCCGGCCGGGGCGTCCCAGCCAAGCTCGGCGGCGCCGGACCCGGCGAGGGCGGTGAGCTCGTCGTGGGTGCGGAGGACGGCGCTCACTGCAGATCGTCCTCTTCGGCGGCGAAAGCCCACTCGGCGAAGGTCTGGCCGTCGGTGTGGTCGGCCACGAACTTCCGGACCACGCGCTCCACGTAGTCCGGAAGGTCATCGGCTGTGACCTTGAGCCCGCGGACGGTCCGTCCGAGGCCTGCTTCCTCCCGGCTGTCGGACGCCAGCCCGCCGCCGAGGTGCACCTGGAAACCCGGGGCGGGGTCGCCGTCGGGCGTGGGGAGCATCATGCCCTTGAGTCCGATGTCCGCGGTCTGGATCCGGGCGCAGGAGTTGGGGCAGCCGTTGATGTGCAGGGAGAGTGCCTGCGGGAGCTGCTGCGATTCGACGAGGTCGGCGAGGCGGCGTTCCAGTTCGGCAACCGCGGTGGCGGCGGTGAGCTTGGTTTCGACGATGGCAAGCTTGCAGTATTCGATGCCGGTGCAGGCGATGGTGCCGCGGCGGAACACGGACGGCCGGGCGGAGAGGCCGAGGGCGTCAAGTTCGGCCACTAGGGGCTCCACCTGGTCCCGGGGCACGTCGAGGACGACGAGTTTTTGGTGCGGGGTGGTGCGCAGCCGCTGGGAGCCGCGTGCCTCGAGTGCTTCGGCGAGCTTCACGAGCTGGCCGCCGGAGAGCCGGCCGGCCAGCGGGGTGGCGCCGATGAAGAACCTGCCGTCCTTTTGTTCGTGCACGCCGACGTGGTCCCCCGGTGTGGAGGGCTTGGGGGCGGCCGGGCCGTCGTCGAGTTTGTAGCCGAGGTATTCGTCCTCGAGGACCTGGCGGAACTTTTCCGTCCCCCAGTCGGCCAGCAGGAACTTCAGCCGGGCCTTGGTGCGCATGCGCCGGTAGCCGTAGTCGCGGAAGATGCTCGTGACGCCGAGCCAGACGTCGGCGGCCTGGTCCGGACGGACGAAAGCGCCGAGGCGCTTGCCAAGCATCGGGTTGGTGGACAGCGCGCCGCCCACCCAGAGGTCGTAGCCGATGCCGAGCCCGGGGTGGACCAGGCCCACCAGGGCGACGTCGTTGATCTCGTGGACCACGTCCTGGCTGGGGTGGCCGGTGATGGCGGTCTTGAACTTGCGCGGCAGATTGGCCAGTTCCGGGTCGCCGATGAACCGTGCGGCGAGCTCATGGATCAGCGGTGTCGGGTCGATGATCTCGTCCTTGGCGATCCCGGCGACCGGGGAGCCGAGGATGACGCGGGGCACGTCACCGCAGGCTTCGGTGGTGGACAGGTCCACCGATTCGAGGCGGCGCCAGATTTCCGGGACGTCCTCAACCCGGATCCAGTGCAGCTGGATGTTCTGCCGGTCGGTGAGGTCGGCCGAGTCGCGGGCGAAGTCGACGGAGATCTGCCCGATGACGCGCAGCTGTTCGGTGGTGAGGGCGCCGCCGTCGATCCGTACCCGCAGCATGAAGTACTTGTCCTCCAGCTCGTGCGGTTCCAGCGTGGCGGTCTTGCCGCCGTCGATCCCGGGCTTGCGCTGGGTATAGAGGCCCCACCAGCGGAAGCGGCCGTGCAGGTCCGTGCCGTCAATCGAATCGAAGCCGTGCTTGGCGTAGACGGACTCGATACGCTCGCGGACATTGAGGCCGTTGTCCTCCTGCTTCCAGGTTTCATTGGCGTTCAGCGGCGCGGTGCCGTCCACCTTCCACTGCCCGTGCGGCTTTGCGGCGGGGCGGGCGGGGCGGTGGACGCGGCCCGGACCAACCTGGTCCCGGGACGCTCCGGCTAGAGCTGTATCAGTCATGGATCGACTGTAGGGCGGGGCCTGATGCCGTTCCAACGGGTCAGAAACGCGGGGTCACCTTGGGCAACAAATCGTCATGAACCGCCGACGGCGAGGGCTGCATCGTAGCGTTCCAGCGCAATCTCGGCCAGCACCGGGGATGGCAGCAGGGCCGCCGTGACAAGGTCCGCACCGGCCCTGCCGAGCTGGTCGTGGAAGAATCCCGGGGCCAGCAGATAGGCGGCGATCACCACCCGGCCGCCTAGATCCACTGCCCCGGCGGACTCCCCCGCGCCGGCGCCGCCGGCGGCCTCCTCGCGGAGCATGGCGACAGCGTCGGGCACTGACGGCGTTGCGGACGCACCGTACGCGGCCACAATGCGGTTCGAACGCAGAGCGCGGAGCTGGTCTGCGAGTTCCTCCACGTTCTGCGCGGCGGTGGGATCGGAGGACCCGGCAGCGGCGAGGACCACGGCGTCGTTGTCGGTGACCCCGGCCTCCCGCAGCCGGACGTCCAGAAGTGCCGCCAGCCGCGGGTCGGGCCCCAGCGGCGCGGCGGCGCGGGTGTCTGGCCGGCTCTTAACGGCCCGGGCGATGTCCACCCTGACGTGGTAGCCGACGCTGAGGAGCAGCGGCACGACGACGGCGGTCTCCCCCGCGGGCAGGCCCGTGACGACGTCGGGCAGCTCGGGCTCCTGGACGTCGACGTAGGCTTCGCGGACCTCCAATCCCGGCCGGAGCGCGGCGATCCCGTCCCGGAGGGCATTGACTTCAGCGGCGCCCTGGGTGCTGGAGGTGCCATGGGCGCAGGCAATCAGGATGGGGCTATTCATAGCCGTTAGCGTAACCTTGGAGCCGCCCCATCCGCCCCCACGAGACTGGACCGGGACCCTCCATGACTTTTTCCTTCAGCGCCGTCCTGGTGTGGCTGGACCTCGCCGGTGTGTTCTTCTTCGCGGTGTCCGGGTCGCTGCTCGCGGCGCGGAAGCAGTTCGACATCATCGGCTCCCTGCTGCTGGCCTCGGTGGTGAGCCTGGGCGGCGGCGTGATCCGCGATATCATCATCAACGCCGGCCCGCCCGCAGCCTTCACCAACCCTGCCTATCTGGCGCCGCCGCTGCTCGCCACGGTGCTGGTGTACTTCCTGTTCTCCAGCTTCCAGCGCTACACCTCGCTGCTCATCCTGTTCGACGCCGGCGGGCTGGCGCTCTTTTGCATCACCGGCACCCTCAAGGCTCTGGGCGCCGGGATGAATCCCGTGGCGGCGCTGTTGCTCGGGGTCACGACAGCGGTGGGTGGCGGCCTGCTGCGGGACATTACCGCCAATGAGGTGCCGCAGCTGTTCGACCCGAAGGATCTCTATGCGCTGCCGGCGTTTGCGGGGGCCGCGCTGACCGTGGGCCTGACCATCACCGGCACCTTCAACGCGGTAACCGCCGGTGCCGTAGCGGCCATCGTCTTCGCCTTCCGCGTCACCGCATGGCGGCGGCAATGGCACGTCCCGCTGGCGGTCCGCGGCTGGCACCGGCTCGGCCTGGGGGCGGCGGATGGCGGCACCAGGAATTAGCTAGGATGAGAACCATGACTGACATGTTCCTCGAGAAATTCCGCGCGCTTGTTCCGAAGTATCTCGAAGACGAATGGCAGGAAGAGGATGGCCTGGCCCCTGACGAACTCGACTCGGCACTCGACGAGCACCAGTTCCAGGTTCCGCTGGTGCTGCGGGAGTTCTACCTCGCGGTCGGCGGCTGCGAGGACATCATGGAGGCGTACCACTACTTCTGGGACCCCGAGGAACTCGAAGTCGACGATGAAGGCTTCCTGATGTTCCTTGAGGACGAGGAGGAACAGTTCACCTGGGGCTTCCGCGTGGGCGACCTCAGCGTCCCGGACCCCATTGTGTACCGCCGCAATAATGCCCGCGGCCAGTGGAAGAGTGAAGAAGGAACGTTCTCGGAGTTCGTCTTCGACATGTTCGAATGGGCGTTCACCGACGACGACGAGGACTAGGCTTCGGCTCAGCGGATGACCCGGCCCCGGAGGACCTATGCGGCACCGTTCCGGTTTCCGGGCAGCCGTCGCTCCAGGGTCGTACGTCCTTGCCGCAAGGCGCTTTCCACCATGACCGCCGCATCCACCGGGGGCCGACACCGGGGCCGACACCGGGGATCCACCGGGGGCCGACACCGCAAGGCCTGCCGCAGCGTGTCGGTCAGCCCGGCCACCGGCGGGGAGACTCCGCCTGGACATCGTCAGAATCATGTGACACGTGATTTACAAGAGGTCTGGACAGTGTGACATTTCTGTCATAGTCTCATTTATGGGTTCACTGAATGCCTCCGGTGGATCTGATGCGAACGGAGAAATGGCCCCGGTTCGACACAACGACTGACGCGGAACGTTGTGGGAAACCGGGGCCATTCCGCTGCATCGGGAGAACCGCCCAAGGCACACAAGGCGTGCGGCGCAGATGCACCGCCGAAGGCGGGACCTCGTCCCCGCTCACCACGCTCAGCTGGCGCGGTCCACCACGGCCTGCGCGAAGTGGGTCAGCGAGCTCTTCACAACACCTTCGGGCAGCGGCGCGAGTGCGGCAATGGCCTCATCGGCCCAGGCCCGCGCGACTACCCAGGATTCCGCGGTCACCGGGTGCTCCCGGAGACCGGCGACGGCGGCGGCGAGGGCTTCATCGGAGCTGAGGTCGCCGTCGATCAGCTGAAGGAGTTCGACGGCGGACTGGTCGCCCCCCTCGGCCTTCTTGCGCAGCAGCAGCACCGGCAGTGTCGGCACTCCTTCGCGCAGGTCGGTGCCCGGGGACTTGCCGGACTTGACCTTGACACCTGTGACGTCAATGACGTCGTCGGCCAGCTGGAAAGCCACGCCCACCTTCTCGCCGTACTCGACCAGCAAGGCCTCGTAGGTCTCATCGGCGCCGGAGAAGATCGCACCCAGCTGGCCGGAGGCGGCCACCAGTGAGCCCGTCTTGTCGGCGATGACCGAGAGGTAGTGCTCTACAGGGTCCTCGTCCGGGCGGGGGCCAACAGTTTCGTGCAGCTGGCCCAGGCAGAGCCGCTCAAAGGTGCGGGCCTGGATGCCGAGGGCCCTGGAGCCGAGTTCCGAGACCAGGATGGACGCCCGGGCGAAGATCAGGTCACCGGTCAACACCGCAACGGAGTTGCCCCAGACCTCGTGCGCCGTTGGGGCCCCGCGGCGGAACGGCGCGGAATCCATCACGTCGTCGTGGTAGAGCGTCGCCAGGTGGGTCAGTTCCACCACGACGGCGGCCTGAACCACCGCCGGCCGGGAGGCGTCACCCAGGTGGGCGCAGAGCAGTGTCAGGAGCGGACGGATGCGCTTGCCGCCGGCTTCAACGAGGTGGCGCGAAGTAGCGTCAGCCAGCGGATCCGAGTTGGCAATGGCTTCGCGGAGCTTTTTCTCGACGCGGGCCAGGTTGGTGGTGATCTCGGGACCAAGGTCGGGGTCCCCCGCGATGGCGGCAAATCCGGCCGGCAGCTGCAAACCGGTGGCAATGGCGGTGGTGTTGAGGCTGGGCTCAGAGCTCGGCAGGCCGTGTCCGGCGTGCGTCCAGCTTTGGTCTGCAGAGTTGGTCACGGGTTAACCCTAACTTTTGTTGCGGAATCCGCGGAGTTGGCGCTGGAGGTAAACGAGTCGGACCGGCCCTGGTTGAATGTGGCCGGAACCAGCGATTCGAGAACCCGGATGACGCGGTCCTCGAACCCCTTGGCCGCGGGATCCGTCAGGTTGGCCAGTAACCGCACCACAAACCGCATGAGGACGGGAATGGGCATGCCCGTCCGGAGTGCCAGCTTCATGACGGCCGGCTTGCCGATCAGGGCAGCGAAGGCCCGGCCCAGCGTGAAGTGCGAACCCCACTGGTCCCGGATGTAGTCCGCGTACCGCGCCAGATGCGCGTCGGCGTCGTACGTTCCGCCGGAGGAAACGGAGCGGGCGGCGGCGTCAACGATGAACTCGGCCGCGAACCGGGCGGACTCCATTGCGTAGGAGATGCCCTCGCCATTGAACGGGGAAACCATGCCGCCGGCGTCGCCAAGCAGCAACAGCCCCGGGGAGTAGTGCGGGGTGCGGTTGAAGCCCATGGGCAGCGCGGCTCCGCGGATCTCGCCCACCTGGTTTTCCGGCGTGAATCCCCAGTCCGCAGGCATGCCGGCCGTCCACTCGCGCAGGACCTGCTTGTAGTCCAGCTTGCCGAATTCCTTGGAGGAGTTCAGGATGCCCAGGCCCACGTTGGAGGTTCCGTCGCCGACGCCGAACACCCAGCCGTAACCGGGCAGCAGCTTGCCGTCGCGGCCGGGGAGCTCCAGCCAGCCTTCCATCCAGTCGTCGTTGGTGCGCGGGCTCGTGAAGTAGGTGCGGACGGCCACGCCGAGCGGACGGTCGTCGCGCTTACGAAGTCCCAGCGAGACCGCGGTGCGGCTGGAATTTCCGTCCGCGGCCAGGACGACGTCGGCGGGAAAGTCGCGGGTTTCGCCGGTTTTGCGGCCGGCGTCGTCCAGCAGGGCGGCGCGGACCCCGGTGACCCGGCCGTCGTCCGAGCGCAGCGCCCCGGTAACACTGTGGTGTTCCAGCACGAGCGCGCCGGCGGACTGGGCATGCCGGGCCAGTTCTTCGTCGAAGCCCAGCCGGGTCCGGATCAGCCCGTACTGCGGGAAGTCGGAGACCTCGGGCCAGGGAAGTTCGATGCTGCGGCCGCCTGCCAGCAGGCGCAGCCCCTTGTTCCGGCGCCAGCCGTCGGCCTCGGGGTGCGGCAGGCCCAGTTTCTGGATCTCGCGGACGGCGCGGGGGGTGAGCCCGTCGCCGCAGACTTTTTCGCGCGGGAAGCTGGTTTTTTCCAGCACCGTGACGTCAAGGCCCGCCTGCGCCAGGTAGTAGGCGGCGGTGGACCCGGCCGGACCGGCTCCGACGATCAGTACTTTCACGGCCGCGGCAAACTAACGCCCGGGCCGGGTGTTGCGGCGCAGCTTCGCTACGGGTCCGGTGTGCGCGGCGAGGGCGGCGGCGGCCGCTGCCGGACCGTTTTCGGGGCCGGGCCCGCCGCCGGGCTTGACGGCGCGGTGCACCGCGACAATGCCGCCGCTGAGATTGCGGTAGGTGACGCTCTCCCAGCCGGCTTCCTGCAGCCAAGCGGCGAGGTGGTCCTGGTCCGGCCAGGCGCGGATGGACTCGGCGAGGTAGACGTAGGCATCCGGGTTGGAAGAGACCTTGACAGCGATCGCAGGCAACGCGCGCATCAGGTATTCGGTGTACATGGTGCGCCACAGCGGCACGACGGGCTGGGAAAACTCAGCGATGACAAGCTTGCCGCCGGGCTTTGTAACCCGCAGCATCTCATCCAGAGCCTTCTTCGGCTCGTTGACGTTGCGCAGGCCAAAGGAGATGGTGCTGGCATCGAAGGTGTTGTCCGCGAAGGGCAGACGCGTCGCGTCACCGGCGATGAAATCGATGTCGGGGCGGCGGCGCTTGCCCACCTTGAGCATGCCGAGCGAGAAGTCGCAGGCGATGACGTCAATGCCGGCGTCGGCATACGGCTCGCTGGAAGTGCCGGTGCCTGCGGCGAGGTCCAGCACCCGCTGGCCCGCTTTCACGCCCATGGCTTCAACCACAATTTTGCGCCAACGGCGCGTCTGCCCCATCGACAGGACGTCGTTGACGACGTCGTATTTGGGGGCGACGTCGTCAAACATCGTGGCTACTTCGTCCGGACGCTTATCCAAGGATGCTCGGTTCACCCTGTCATTGTCTCAAATGTTCGGCACACCTCCGAACCACGCCTTGATCAGGGCCTCCGCGGGCGCGGGAGTAGTGTTGTCTCACTATGACGAGCACGTTCCGAACCTTGACAGTCCCCCTCGACGCTGGTGCATTCCCCGGGGGGCTGCCGTCGCTTCTGGTCCGGGACGATCTCCTCTACTGGACCCGACGCGAAGCCGGGCTGGTTGGCTTCGGTGAGGTGGCCCGCTTCACCGCCACGGGTCCTGACCGGTTCCTTGAGGCCGACATCTGGTGGCGCCACCTGGTCCTGGAGGCCGAGATCCAGGACAGCGTGGAGTGGCCCGGCACCGGCCCCGTCGCTTTCGGCTCGTTCGCCTTCTCCAAGGCCTCCGCGCACGCCTCAAGGCTGGTGGTGCCCGAAATCGTCGTTGGACTACGGGACGGCAAGGCGTGGCTGACCCAGTTAACGTTCGACGACGGCGGCCTCACCGAGGCGGGCGCCCGCGCCGCGCTGGACCGCTGGCTGGGGACACCCGGCGTCGTTCCCTCCGGGACGGAAATTGACGCCGAGGCCGCGCCGCGGGAAGCGACACTGGCCACCGGGTCGCTGAGTGAGGCGGACTGGATGGCCGCCGTGGCCGCCGGCGTAGCGGAAATCCGCACCGGGGCGCTTGAGAAGCTGGTGCTGGCCCGGGACATTGTTGCCACCGTCCCTGCCGGGGTGAATGCCGCCGAGATCCTCCGCCAGCTCGCCGTCCGGTACCGGGAATGCTGGACCTACGGCGTCGACGGACTCGTGGGCGCCACCCCCGAGATGCTGATCCAGGTGGAGGGCCGCACCGCCCAGGCCCGGGTCCTGGCCGGGACCCTCGACCGCCGTGACGCCGACGGCCTGGACGGCTCCCCGCTGGAGTTTGCCGAGCGGGTGTTGGCCGGATCCGAGAAGCAGCGGCATGAACATGACATCGCCATCCAGTCCCTCACCACCCAGCTGGCGCCCTTCTCCGAGGCCATGAACGCGCACAGCGAGCCGTTCATTCTTGAACTGCCGAATGTCTGGCATCTTGCCTCCGATGTGAAGGCCGAGCTCACGGAGGTTGAAGGTCACGTGCCCACCAGCCTGGCCCTGATCAATGCCCTGCACCCAACGGCGGCGGTCTGCGGCACCCCGACTACGGTGGCGGGCGCCCTGATCCGCAAGCTGGAGCACCTGGACCGCGGCCCCTATGCCGGACCGGTCGGCTGGCTTGATGCGGCCGGCAACGGGGAATGGGGCATAGCGCTGCGCGGGGCCGTCATCGAGTCTGCGCAGACCGTACGCCTCTACGCCGGCTGCGGCGTCGTGGAGGGCTCCGTGCCGGAAGTGGAGCTGGCCGAGACATGGGCAAAGTTCCGGCCCATGCTGGAGTCCCTCGGCATCGAGAGCTAGGCTCTGGACTGCCGGTCCGGGGAATCCGGGATTTCAGACACGGGAGCATGTGAAAGTCTTGTCAGTGTGCCCGGATTTGTTATCTCATAGTAAAACTTAGTTTTCTGTGATGTACATCTCTCGTTCGGCGATACACTATAAACCGACTTAGCCCAACGCATCCCTCCTGCTACAAAAGGTATGAAAATGCAGATCTCCCGTTCGCTCCTGAGCACCTCCACACTCAAGGCAGCCACCGTATTTGCCGTTGGCGCCCTGGCGCTCACCGCCTGCACCAACGCCTCCGAAACTGCAACCCCTGCCGCGCCCTCCGTGTCCGGCAGTGCCGCGGCCAGCTTCGATCCGAGCACCGTCCAGAAGGACGACGCCCTGGCAGCCATGGTCCCCGAAGCCATCAAGACCAAAGGCACCCTGACCGTTGGCTCGGATACCTCTTACGCGCCTGCGGAATTCCTGGGCACCGACGGCCAGACCCCCGTGGGCTACGACGTCGACATCGCCAAGGCAATCGGCGCCACCCTCGGTCTGAAAGTCCAGGTGCAGACGTCGGAATTCACCGGCATCCTGCCGGCCCTGGGCCCGAAGTACGATCTCGGTATCTCCTCGTTCACGATCAACCCGGAGCGACTCGGCGCGGTCAACATGGTCAGCTACTTCAACGCCGGCACCGCCTGGGCGGTGCAGAAGGGCAACCCGAAGAAGATCTCGCTGGATGAGCTCTGCGGCAAGTCCGTGGGCGTACAGACCGGCACCGTCCAGGAAGATCCGGACCTGTCGGACCGCAGCAAGAAGTGCGTCGCGGACGGCAAGCAGCCCATCAACGTCGTGACGCTCAAGAACCAGACGGACATCACCACACGCCTGGTCAACGGCAGCGTCGATGCGATGGCCGCCGATTCGCCCATCATTGGCTACGCCATCACCCAGACCAACGGCCAGATCGAGAAAATCGGCGACGTCTACGATTCCGCACCGCAGGGGATTGCCGTGGCCAAGTCCGACCTTGCCCTGGCCGAGCTCGTCCAGAAGACCGTCGCCAAGCTCATGGAGAACGGCTCGTACAAGAAGATCCTGGAAGGCTGGGGCAACGCCGACGGCGCCCTCACCAAGTCCGAGGTCAACCCGGCGGTCGGCTCTTGAGTTTTCCCGCCACCAGCCACCCCTCAGGTAAACAGATGGACAGCCAGCAGGAAAGACCGGAAGCCCCGGTAGTGCTTAATGATCCGGTGCCGGTGCGGCATCCGGGCCGCTGGATCAGCGCCGTCATCATCCTCGGTGTGCTCGCCCTGTTCCTCCAGAGCCTGGTTACCAACCCCAACTTCCGCTGGGACATCGTGGGGACGTACATCCTCGACACGAAGGTGGTGCAGGGCGTCGGCTGGACGCTGCTGCTGACGGTGGCCGCCATGGTCTTGGCCATCGTCCTTGCCATCCTCCTGGCGTTCATGCGCCAGTCGGAAAATCCGGTGTTCCGCTGGTCCAGCTGGGCCTGGGTCTGGTTCTTCCGCGGAACTCCGGTGTACACGCAGCTGGTTTTCTGGGGCCTGATCTCGGTCCTGTATCCCAAGATCACCGCCGGCATCCCGTTCGGTCCCGAGTGGTTCGCCGTGGACACCAGCACCGTGGTCACCACCACAGCTGCAGCCATTTTGGGCCTGGGCCTGAATGAGTCCGCTTACCTGGCGGAGATTTTTCGGGCCGGCCTCAAGTCAGTGGACCGCGGCCAGGAGGAAGCTGCCGAGGCCCTCGGCATGGGCAAGACCAAGATCATGTGGCGGATCATCCTGCCACAGGCCATGCGGGTGATCGTGCCGCCCACCGGCAACGAAACCATCGGCATGCTGAAGACCACCTCATTGGTCCTGGCCGTGCCCTTCACCCTGGACCTGACGTTTGCCACGAACACCCTGGCTAACCGGACCTATCTGCCCGTACCGCTGCTGATCGTCGCGGCAATCTGGTATCTCGTGATCACCAGCTTGTTGATGGTGGGCCAGCACTACATCGAGGCTTACTACGGCAAGGGCGTGGACAACCTTGCTCCGGCCGCAATCAACCCGGCGGCAGCCAAAGCCGCCGGAGCCGGTGCGCCGGGTGGCGCGGCCGATCCGACGATGAAGAAGGACTACCCCGTGGAGGAGGCAAAATGACGACGACCACTGCGACACCGCAGGTGCGGATCGAGGGCCTCCATAAGTTTTATGGCCAGCACCATGTGCTGCGCGGCATTGATCTCGAGGTGAACCGGGGCGAGGTGTCCGTGGTCATTGGCCCGTCGGGGTCCGGTAAGTCCACCATGCTCAGGTGCGTGAACCTGCTGGAGACCATCAGTGCCGGCCGTATCTCCGTCGGTGGGAAGCTGATCGGCTACCGCGACGTCAACGGCCGGCTCCACGACCTCAAAACCAGGCAAATCGCTGCCCAGCGCCGCGAGATCGGCATGGTGTTCCAGCGCTTCAACCTCTTCCCGCACAAGACGGCCCTCTATAACGTTATGGAAGCGCCGGTGCAGGTCAAGGGCCAGTCCCGGGACGCTGCCCGGAAGCGGGCCATGGAACTGCTGGACCGGGTGGGGCTCTCGGATCACGCCGGCCACTACCCGTCGCAGCTTTCCGGCGGGCAGCAGCAGCGGGTGGCGATCGCTCGTGCTTTGGCCATGGATCCGGAACTTATGCTCTTCGACGAACCCACGTCTGCGCTGGATCCCGAGCTGGTGGGCGATGTTCTGAACGTCATGAAGGACCTCGCCAAGTCGGGCATGACCATGATTGTGGTGACCCACGAGATCGGCTTCGCCCGCGAGGTGGGCGACCGCCTGACGTTCATGGACGGCGGTGTCGTGGTGGAATCCGGTGATCCCCAGCAGGTCCTGGCCAATCCGCAGCATCCCCGCACCAAGGAGTTCCTCCGCCGGGTGCTGTAGCTGCAGCTTTCGGTTGGCGAGGCGCGGATGCCTTGGCGCACCCGGGTACCCCTTGGCGCTGCTTATTTAGCCTGGCGACGCGCAAAAGCCCTGGCGCTACCGGATTACGGCAGCGTGAGGGCTTTTGCGCGTCATGAGGCCGATTGTGCGTCGCTATCACCGCGCAGAACGTGCACGACGCCGGGGCACGCCCGCCGCTGTCAGCGTCCTTTCGAGTTGCCCGGCTGCCATCAGATCGGCCCAGACCCAGCGGACCACGCCGTTTCCCACAGCCCGGATCCTGTTCTCCCTGTCCTTTTCGTCGACGACGGCCTGCGAGACAGTCCGGCCCTTCAGATACTCGGGCTTGACGTACTTTTCGACGCCGTCGAACTCCCCCGCCACCCGCACGCCGTCCCAGTAGTAGTCCGTGTAGCCGACGAGCCCTGAACCATCGCGGATCTCACGCTGGAGTTCCGGCGCCTCAAACCCGGCCACCCACATGAGGGCCCTGCTGTATGACTCGCCGGGAGACCCGGACCGCGGATCGGCAAACTCCACTGCCACCCGGATCCGCCTCGCGGCAGCCGCGGTGTAATTTCCCCCGACTCCGGCCAAGAGCTGCTCCTTCGTGAGAGCCGGCAGACCCTGGGCAACATCCGGTTTGAGCACATGGTCGACAGGCACTACGGCCTCGACAAACGGTGAGAAGGCTGCGAGGTCCAGCACTGTGCGAACCCTCCCGGTCACCAGAAGCCCGTCCCTCCGGACGCACTTTAATCCGGCCTGCGGGGCATAGTGCCGGAGCACTCCCGCCCGCGAGCGGCCGCCGTCGTTCTGCAGGGTCAGTGCGTGCACGGGGTGCCGCAGTCCGATGGTCGGGATGCGCCACACGGCAGCGGCGGAGTGCCGGGCGAAGACCGTCGGAGCAACAAAGGACTCCGCGGCGGCACCGACCCGGACCCGGTACTGCTCCCAAGGCTTCAAGGCCCGCCAGACGCCACCGTCGACGTAGACGCCGCGGCGCACTCGGACCAGCGCACCCGAGTTGCAGCGGCTGGCCAGCTCCTTGGGGGTCAGCCCGTGCTGGATGTGCTCGCGGGCCAGGATCAGCTTTGGCAGCTCGTTCATGGAACGAAGGTCCCAGCCCGTCGGCGGCCGCACCATGCCCCGGGGCGGCGATGTGGATAACCCGACGCGGTTCCGTTCTGCGACGCGGTTCCGTTCTGCGACACGCTTCCGGTTGTGCGCGGCGCGAAAATCCTGACGCGGTCGGTATACGGGCGCGCCGGGCATTTGGCGCGTCAGGAGGTACGTTCGGCGTCGCAGGGCTGATAGCGCATCGTCAGGTACCCCCGCGCATTGCCCGGCTGGTTGCGCGCGGTTGCCCCCTCATCCTGCGACACCCTTCCGGTTGTGCGCGGCGCGAAAATCCTGACGCGGTCGGTATACGGGCGCGCCGGGCATTTGGCGCGTCAGGAGGTACGTTCGGCGTCGCGGGGCGCGTGGAGGCACGTCGCGGACCCGGGCTGCCCTCATCTCGCACGTGAGCGCGGCCTTCCCCGCCAGCACCGAGCCCACGTAAGCAACGGAAACGCTACTCCGCCGCGAGCACCCCGGCCACGGCGGCCCCGACGGCGGCCTTGATGCGCGCGTGCAGGTCCCGCAGCCCGCGCCGCTCCGTCCGCACCTCGATGAGGCTGCGGCCCTCCCACGGCTCCGCCAGCGCCGCGGCGAGCTCCGCCGTCGTGCTGACCGACCGGTGTGCGACGCCGTAAGCTGCCGCCAGTGCCGCAAGGTTTACGCTGTGCGGCGTGCCGAAGAGGCGCTCGACGGCGGTTCCGTAGCGGCCCGCGGCCTCGACGGCACCGTGTTCCAGCAACCCGAAGATGGCTCCGCCGGCGTCGTTGAGGACCACGATCCGCAACGTGGGCTCCGCTTCGCCGGCACCGAGCAGCAGCCCGCCGGCGTCGTGCAGGAACGTGACGTCGCCCAGCAGCACCGTGGTCTCCTGACCGCCGCCGAGGGCGATTCCGGTTGCTGTGGCGAGAGTCCCGTCGATCCCGGCGAGGCCGCGGTTGGCGAAGACGGTGCTGCCGGGCTCCGGGGCGGGCGCCCCGGCGAGGTCGACGTCGCGGATACCGTTGGAAGAGCCCAGCACCAGCTGTCCGCGCGAGTGCTCCCAGACCAGGGCACCGACGGCGGGCCCGGTCACCCCGGGGATAGCAGCCAGGACCTGGTCCACGGCGTGCTGGGCGGCGGCCCCGGCCAGCAGCCAGGCGTCCAGCCAGGCTGCGGAGCCGACGCCCGCGAAGTCGGCAAGGTCGGCCAGGTTATCGAGCGGGAGTTCGGTCCGGCGGCCGGGCTCGTACCAGGCCACGGGCACCGGCTGGTACAAAGCGGACGGGACATCGGCCCGGGCCAGCAGGGCACTCACCGGCCGGGACAGGGTGGGCCGGCCAAAGAGGACCACACGCTCGATCGGCTGCACGGAATCCGGCCCGAAGGCCTCCAGAAGGAGCCGGTACGGGCCCACGGCGTTCGGCCCGAACCGCGCGTTGGAGGACGGCTCGGCCAGCAAGGGCAGGCCATGGGCGCGGGCAAACGCCTCGGCAACCGGCCCGGCGTCGTGCCCGGCCAGCACCACGGTGCGCCGCTCCGGCAAAGAACCTGCGGCCGGCGGGAAGTCGAGGACCAGCGGGCCGCGGGCCGCCCGGTACACCCGGCGGCCCGACTCGGGCGGCAGTCCGTCGCCCGCGGCGGGAACCAAAGGATCGCGGAAGGCCAGGTTGAGCTGCACCGGACCGGGCGGGGTGTCCTCGAACGCTCCGGTGGCGGCACTGAGCGCGGTCTCGACGGCGCGCCGCGGATCGCTGCCGGCGGGCACATCGGCGGCGAAGCGGACATGCTCACCGAAAAGGTCGAGCTGCACGGTTGTCTGGTTGGCTCCTGTACCCCGGAGCTCCACCGGGCGGTCGGCCGAGATCACCACCAGAGGGACGGCGGCATGATTGGCCTCCATCACCGCCGGCAGCAGGTTGCCGACGGCGGTGCCGGACGTGGTGAGCACGGCCGCGGGCGTGCCGGTGGCGAGGGCAAGGCCGAGGGCCGTGAACCCGGCGTCGCGCTCATCGATCCGGACCAGCAGCTCCACCCGGCCGGCGGCGTCGGCCTCGGCCAGGGCGTATGCCATGGGCGCGGAGCGCGAACCGGGCGCCACCACCACGTAGCGGACTCCTTCCAGCAGCAGGGCCGCGACGGCGATCCGCGCCGCGTCCAGGGCGCTGAGCTCAGCGGAACTCACATGTTCTCCGGCGTCTCGATGCCGAGCAGGTCCAGCCCCTCGGAGAGCCGGCGGAGGACCAGGGCGCACAGCGCAAGCCGCGACTCACGGACCGATTCGCCGGATTTCAGCACCGGGCACTGGTCGTAGAAGGTCGTGAACAGCTGGGCGAGTTCGAACAGGTACGTGCACAGCCTGTGCGGTTCCAGCGCCTCGCGTACTTTGTGCAGGGTGGCGCCGTACTCCAGCAGGTGCAGGGCCAGCGCACGTTCGGCGGGTTCGACGACGGCGATCGGCGTCGCCGGGGCACCGCCGTGGCTGGTGGTCAGGGCAGCCCCGGCAACGGCTGCGCCGGCAGCGTCGCCGCGGAAAGTTCCGGCGGCCCGTGCGGCGTCGTGCCCCGCCAACGTTCCGGCCTTGCGCAGGATCGAGCGGATGCGCGCGGCGGCGTACTGCACGTATGGTCCGGTGTTGCCGCTCAGGGCCAGCATCCGGTCGAAGTCGAAAACATATTCCGTGTCGTGCCCGACGGAGAGGTCGGCGTACTTGACCGCCCCGATGCCCACCTGCCGGGCGGTCACGGCCCGTTCCTCGTCGGTGAGCTCCGGCCTGCTGGCATCGATAACGGCGCGGGCACGGTCGACGGCTTCCTCCAACAGGGCCATCAGCTTGACCGGGGCACCGGAACGGGATTTGAGGATCTTCCCGTCCTCCCCCAGCACGTTGCCGATCTGCACGTGCACGGCCTCGACCGTGTCGGGCAGCCAGCCGGCGTCGCGGGCCGTGGCCATGACCATGCGCAGGTGCATGTTCTGCGGCGCGCCCACCACGTACAGGACACGGCTGGCTTCGAGGTCCCGGACCCGGTACCGGATGGTGGCGAGGTCCGTGGTGCCGTAACCGTAGCCGCCGTCGGACTTGCGGATGATCAGGGGCAGCGGCTGGCCGTCACGTCCGGTGAAGCCGGCCGGAAACGTGCACAGGGCGCCGTCACTGACGCGGGCGAGGCCGCGGTCCTCGAGTTCCTGGCACAGCTGCGCGAGGTGCGCGTCGTAGGAACTTTCGCCTGCGATGTGGTCGTCGGTGAGGCTGATTCCCAGGACCGCGTAGATGGCGTTGAAATAACGCTTGGATTGGGCCACGAGCCGCTGCCAGATGGCGAAGGATTCCTCGTCGCCGCCCTGCAGCGCCACCACCCGCAACCGGGCGCGGGTGGCGAATCCGTCGTCCTCGGCCGCGGAGGCATCGAACTTGGCGCGGGCTGCCTGGTAGAAGGCGCTGGGGTCTTCCACCAGGAGGGCCGCTTCCGGGGACTCTTCGCCGATTTCCAGCCAGTGCTCGATCAGCATGCCGAACGGGGTGCCCCAGTCGCCGATGTGGTTTTGCCGGATGACGGTGTCCCCCAGTGCCTCACAAACCTTCACCAGGCTGTCCCCCACCACGGTGGTGCGCAGGTGGCCGACGTGCATTTCCTTCGCCACGTTCGGGGAGGAATAGTCGACGACGACGCGCTGGGCTTGCGCCGCCGGCACCGCCGGAGCGCCAGGCGACGCAGCGTTGAGCAGCTCTTCGATCCACGTGCCGTCGAAGGTGAGGTTGATGAAGCCGGGGCCGGAGATCTCCGCCGCGGTGCAGATCCCGTCCAGGTCCAGGGCGTCAACAATCCTCGTGGCGGCGTCCCGCGGCGGCATGCCCACCTTCTTGGCCAGGGCCATGGCGGCGTTGATCTGGATGTCCGCGAACTGCGAGGGCCGGACCACCGGATCCGTCCCGCGGTAATCTTCGCCGAACGCGCTGGCAATTGCTGCCTGGACTCTGGGGACAACCATTTCGGCCGGATTATTCACACTGTTCAAATTATCAGTTCCGCCACACCCCCGGCCGCGGGCGGTGCCTAGGCGATGACGTAGCGCTGCATCATGTCGTTATCCTCGTGCTCGAGGATATGGCAGTGCCATACGTATGGCCCGGTGAACGAGGTCTGGAATGCGGTCGCGGAGCCGCCCGCGTTCGCTCCGAACGGTACAACGATCCGGGTGACCTCCCCCGGCATGGCGACGACGGTGTCCTTCCATCCTCGTTCGTTGGCGGGGGGTGCCTTCGGCCCGCCTCGCAGGAACGCGGCAACGGGTGGCGGCGGGAAGGAACCGGTGTTGGCCGCCAACGGTTGCGGCCCGTAAGTGGCTGCCAGATATCCCGCAGAGTCGAACTTCTGCCTGTTGAGCACCTGGAACTGGGTGAAGTGCAAGTGGATCGGGTGAGCGTCGACGGTGGTGTTGACCAGATCCCACCGTTCGAGGGTGTTCGTGGCAACGGTTGTGGTGGCCCCCGGTGCCTCAAAGTTCCTGTTGTTCAGCAACGCCATGAGCGGGGAACCAAACGTGTTAAGGTTCTCAACCATCGTCATGGTCCGGATGGCTGCAACAGGCCGGGCCGCGGGGGCCAGCGGGGTGATGGGCACTGCGCGCAGCGTCGCAGGCAGCGGTACTGTCCACCCTGGTGCGCTGGTCACCGTGAACTGCATGATTTGAGGAAGGGGCAAACCTCCTCGCCGCACTGAGCGCGGCCCGCCCGGGAACGGCGCACGGGCGTCGTTGGTGAGAAGGACCGTGGCGCCCGGCTTCAGTCCGGCGAAGTCGATCACGATGTCGGCCCGTTCACCGGGGCCAAGCAACAGGGTTTTTAGCGGAACGGGAGCGTTGAGCAGGCCACCATCCGAGCCGATCTGGAAAAACGTGCCGGCGGGGCCGGCGGACTTGAGACTGAGACTGTAGAACCGGGCATTGGACCCGTTGTAGACGCGGAACCTGTACTTGCCGCGGGCGACATTAAGGTTAGGCCACGCCTTGCCGTTGACCGTGGCGACGTCGCCGAAGAATTCGGGTGCCCAGGGTTGGCCGGACGTCCCGGGGTTGGCATTGGGCGGGTAGAGGAAGGTGCCGTCGCTGTTGAACATACGATCCTGGATGACCAGCGGCACCTCGAACGGGGCAGGGGGCAGGCCGGTGGTGCCGTCGCCGGGGTCATCGCCGTTGCGGACCAGGTAGCCGCCGGCAAGTCCCGCGAACACGTTGAGCCTCGTGATGCCCAGGGCATGATCGTGATACCAAAGACCGGCGGCCTCCTGGGTGTTCCCGTAGTGGTAGGTCTTCGATGCGCCAGTGACGAAGGTGTCGGTGGGGTCGCCGTCATTGCCCGGGCTGGAGTTCCCGCCATGCAGGTGGATGGAGGCCCGTGGGGCGGTGGCGTCGGCGGCGACGACGCCGTCGAGTCCGTAGTCGATCGCGGAAGCCAGCGGGTGCGTGCCGAGACTATTGACCATTGTCAGGTTGAACGGGACACCCTGCTTCGCCACGATAACTGGGCCAAGGTAGTTCTGCGAGACGGGACCACCCCGGTAGGCAAACGTCGGTGTCGCGGTCATCGCACTATGGAATTGATGGCTTGCGTTGACCATTTCGATGGTTGCGCTGCCACCGCCCGTAGCATCGATGACGCCCATTTGCGCCAGCGTCGGCAGTTGCTCGGTGAAAAGTGTGACCCCTGCTGGAACGGCCGCAGAGGCTGTGGCTGTGATGACCGGCGCCAAGAACAAGCCTGCACCGGCCGCAGCGCCCGCCTCAAACAGAGTTCGCCTGGTGATGTCCATGTCAAACACTCCCGCCTCATCGGTTCCCCCTGATAAGGCGGAGAATACGGGCACAACCGTGTCAGCGCACGAGTAGCATCAACGCAGGCTGGGACGGACCCCATACTTGTTTCGTGGCCGGAAACACCTGCGCCCCCCCCGGTCGGGTCAGGAACGTGAACCGGCCGCCGCGAACAAACGCTCCCTCACATCCCGCCGTCGAACTGCGGATCGTGAGGGAGCGTCCGCAAGTTGTTAGTCGTCGCCGCGGAAAACCTGGACGACGGCGGGACGCGGGGCACGCACCTGGCCCCGCGCCGGCGTCGAACCGGCCGGGACATAGTCCGGGAAGAAGGAGTGCTGGTCCGCAAATGAGCCGTCCTCACCCGGGTGCTGGACGGAGACGAACACGCTGCGTTCCTCGTCGTGGATGATGGGTCCGCAGGTTTCGGCCTCGCGCGGGACGGCCAGGAACTGTTCCACCCGGCCCCGCTCGGCGCCGTCGAGGGTGACCTTGAACAGCCCGTCGGCCTTGCCGATGCCGGAGGGCGCACCGTCGGTGGAGATCCAAAGGTTTCCCACGGAGTCGAAGGCGAGGTTGTCCGGGCAGGAGATCGGCGAGACCTGGTCCGCCGGGAACCCGGAGAAGTAGGTGACGTCACCGGTGGAGGGATCGCCGCAGACCATCAGCAGGTTCCAGGTGAACGCCGTGGACGTCTGATCGCCGGTCTCGGTGATTTCCACGATGTGGCCGTCGCGGTTTTCGGTCCGCGGGTTGACCTCGGTGGCGCCTTCCTTCCCGGCCTTGCCGCGGTCCGAGTTGTTGGTGCAGGCGACGTAAACCTTGCCCGTCAGCAGGCTGGGCTGGACGTCCTCGCAGCGGTCCATCTTGGTGGGCCCCACCTTGTCCGCGGCGAGACGGGTGTACACCAGCACGTCCTCGACGGACATCCCGGGCACTGCCGACTTGCCGCCCACCACGAGGGGCAGCCACTCACCCATGCCGTCGAAACTGCCGTCGGACGGAACGGTGCCCTTCCCATCGATGTCCGCCGCCGGCGAATCGCCGGTGAACCGGGCGACGAACAGGTCACCGGCAGAGAGCAGAGTCATATTGTGCTTGCGGTTACCCTCTTTGTACTTGTCCTTGGAGACGAACTTGTAGAGGTAATCGAAGCGCTCGTCGTCGCCCATGTACGCGACCACGTGGCCGGACTCGGCCACGATGACGTTGGCGCCTTCGTGCTTGAAGCGGCCCATCGCTGAGTGCTTCTTCGGCGTCGAGGCCGGGTCGAAGGGGTCCGCTTCGACAATCCAGCCGAAACGGTTGGCCTCGTTTTCGAAGCCGGGATTGCGGGTGTCAAAGCGCGGGTCATCAAGTTCCCACTGACGGGCCGTCGGCTTGTTGGTGAGCCCGTAGCGCAAGTCGGCGGCCGAGGTGCCGGGCGCGACGAAGTAGCCGTTGAAGTTCTCCTCGCCGGAAAGGATGGTCCCCCAGGGGGTGGTGCCGCCCGAGCAGTTGCCCAGCGTGCCCAGGATGGTGCGGCCGGATGGATCCGCCGTCGTGCGGACCAGCGGTGACCCGGCCACCGGGCCGGTGAGCTCGTACGGGGTGGTGTTCAGGTAGCGGCGGTTCAGCGTGGCGCCCTTAACGTAGGTCCACGGTTTGTTCTTGTTCTTGCGTTCCAGCTCCACCACGGAGAGCCCGTGCGCCGCGGCGCCGATGGCGCGCACATCCGCGGCAGCCATCGCCGCCGGGAACATGATGGCTTCGTTCGTGTATTCGTGGTTGGCGAACAGCACCGCGCGGCGGCCCTTGCAGCCCGGAATCTCCAGGATATCGGTGTAGTCGTTGTTGTAGCCAAACTGCCGTGCCTGCGCCGCAGCGCTCTGGTTGCCCAGATCGAAGTCCGGTGAGTCCTTGAAGATCGGGTCCCCCCAGCGGATCACGGGCTGCCAGGTGAAACCGTCCGGCACCGTGAGGGCGTCGACGGCGGCGTCCACCGGTGCGATGGCGCTGAACCGGAGCCTGGACTTGCCGTAGCCGTTCCTGGCTGCCGCGGACAGGCCCGGGCCGCCGTCGGCCACTGCGGTCCCGGCCGAGCCCGGGGATCCGCCCAACGCGACGGCGAGTGCACCGGCGGCGCCGAAGCCCAGGGCGGCGCGGCGGGACATGGTGGCGGAGGCGACATCGCGGAAATAGCTGTTCGAGCTGGTGTTGCATACTTCGCCGGAGCAGGCGTTGTCGCATTTCAGCGCACAGGTGACGGCGCTGCGCTTGCCCTTCGTGTGGCCAAGCATGGGGAGCAGGGAGAACTTGCGTCCGGAGGGAACAGACATGAAAGAGACCTTCCAAGAAGTGGGCGGCGATCCCGCCTACCCTCCCAGCCCCGAACATCGCGGAACTGTCTCCTAGATGAAGTTGCGGTGAACGCCTGGCTTCGTGCCCGGGGAGGCCAGCACGGCGTGGACCCGGCGCAGGCGCTCCAGCCACCAGTCGCGGCGCTCCGGCGCGGCGGCATGCTCCGCAAGCAATTCCGGATCGGCGGAGACCTCACGGATCCGGATGGCGCCGTCGTCGGGCACCAGCGAATCCCGGGTGACGTCGGCGGCGAGCAAGGACACGGTACCCAGCCCGCAGGCATACGGCAGCTCCGGCAGCGCGGCGGCGAGCGCCAGCCCGGCGCGGATGCCCACGGAGGTGTCCAGCGCGGAACTGACGACGGCGGGGAGCCCGGCCTGCGCCACGATGTCCAGGGCGCGCCGCACTCCCCCGAGCGGGGCCACCTTCACCACAATCAGGTCCGCGGCGCGGGCGCGGGCCACCTTGAGCGGGTCATCCTCCTTGCGCACGCTCTCGTCCGCCGCGATCAGGACCGGAATCCCGGCGGCGCGCAGCTGGCGGCGGACCTCGGCGAGGCCGGCGATGTCCGGAACCGGCTGTTCGGCGTATTCCAGGCCGACGGCGGACAGCCGGGTCAGTGCCTCGACGGCCGATGGGACGTCCCAGCCGCCGTTCGCATCGACCCGCAGGGCGGCGTCCGGAAGCGCCGCACGGACCGCGGCGACCCGGGCGGCGTCGTCGTTGAGGTCCTGACCTGGCTCAGCCACCTTAATCTTGACGGCGTCCACCCTGCCAAACCGGGCCAGAATCTCCGGCACTCGGTCAGCTGCAATGGCGGGCACGGTTGCATTGACCGGAATGAGCGCCCGCCGCGGCTCCGGAAATCCGTGCCAGCCGGCCTCCAGCGCGGCAGCGAGCCAGCGGGAAGCCTCCACGGCTCCGTATTCGGGGAAGGGACAGAATTCACCCCAGCCTCGCGGGCCCTTTAAGAGCAGGGCTTCGCGTTGGAGGATGCCGCGGAACTTTACCCGCATCGGCAGGCTCACCACATGGGCACCGGCGAGAAGCTCGTCCAGGGCGGGAAGCTGCATGGGCTAGCCCACCGTCGAGTCGGTCAAATGCGTCATTCCGGCAATCCACGGAAACGCGTACTCGATTAGCGCCAGAAGGACGCCGCCAAAGATTCCCACGGCGAGGACGATCCGCAGCCACAGCGGCCCCGGAAGGCGCCTAAAAAGCCAGGCGTACATGAGCTAGCCCTTCCCTTGAAGTTCAGTCAGCTGTCGGGCGATGGGCGCCGGCGGGCCGGCGCTGAGCGGCCGCCAGGAATCAAAAACGGAGTAGGCGATGATGCGCTCTTCCGATCCAAAGCGGGGATTGCAGCTTGTCAGCGTCAGCAGCCGCTGCCCGGGTGCCGCGCCGGGTGCGGCCGGAACCGGCAGGAGAACGTCCGTCCGGTCCGGCAGGACAATTTCCTGGTTCCGGAAGACGTAGGTGTAAAACCCGTCGGCGGTTTGCACGTAGATTTTGTCCCCCGGCACCAGCGTGTGGATGTTGTCCAGCACCGCTCCGTGGGTCTGGCGGTGGCCGGCCAAGGCAAAGTTTCCCAGGGCGCCCGGCATCGCCGTGCCCGCATAACGGCCCAAGCCAAGCGTGTCAATGATGTCCGGGCTGGTGCCTTCGATAACCGGCCTGCTGTAGTTGGTGCCGAAACGGGGTACGTAGAGAACCCCGATCGCCTGTCCATGGCCGGGGGCGCCGGCGACCGGTACGGTCCCGGCCGGGGTGGCCTCGACCGGTACGGTCCCGGCCGGGGTGGCCTCCGGCTCGGCCGGCGCTGTGGCCGAACGACCGGTCGGAACGGGCGCGGGGTGCTGCTGCACGAATTGCTGCACGGCGGCACCCTGCGTGGCGTCCGCTTCCACGTTGGTCCACCACAATTGCCAGGCGACAAAGAGCAGGGCAATCACGCCGAGGGTGACCAGCAGTTCGCCCACGACGTGGACGGCGACCAGGGAACGACGACGGCCGGGTCCTGGGGTTCCCTGGGCGCCCTCTGCGCGGTTCAATGCCCTCGACATGTCACTCGGGCCGCCTACCGCGGGACACTGCCGACAAAGCACCGTCCGTCGGCCAGTGCCGGCAGGACCGACGATTGCACGGTCCCGGAACGGATCTGCGCCATGATGCATTGGTGACCGGTCAGCACGCCCACCTCCACAGCGTCGGCGGCCAGCCCGGTGGGGGTGCGGGACGCCGACACCTCCACTGCGGCCGGCGCGAAACCTGCCGCGGACAGGCTTGCACGGATCTGCTCCCGGCCGGGCCGCGGCGTCGCAGCAACCAGCGACGTCAGGGCTGCCGCCACCGCGCTGGCCGCGCTGGGCGCAGCGGAAGGTGCAGCGGAAGGTGCAGGGGTCCCGCCGGTCACGGCGGACTCCGCAACAGTCGGTTGCGTTCCAGCCGGCAGAAGATTTCCGCCCACCGGGCCCGAGGACACCACTGCGGCCGGGGCCGAGCACCCTGCCACGCCAATCAGCAATGCCAGGCACGCAGCCGCCGGCCCGACGGACCGGCGGCCGGATGGGCCGCGGTGCCATACGGGGACGAGGGCGGGGGAAGTCACCGGATCATCGTCCCATACCCGGTTCGGCCCCCGCGGGGCATCTGACGGGCGCAGGCTGGAGCGGGACGGGCTCAGGCGGGGCGCGGGCGGGCAAGGACGCCCTCAGAAAGTTCGCAGGATTTTATGGGAACCTGATACGCATGAGTTTTCGGGAGGAATACGCCAGCGGGCACGTGGCATCGGAGTACCGGGATCCGCAGCCCGGCGCCGGGGCAGGTGCCGCCGCCGACGCCGGAACCCCGGGCCGGTTCACCGGATTCCTGTTCGTGCTGGCCATGCTCGCCAGCGTGGCTGCCCTCGCCGCCACCTATTACTTCTTTGTCCGCACCACCACGGGCCAGTTCATCGACGAATCCGCGCTGGTGGAGGCCATCGAAATCCACGGCACCGCAGGCAAGGCCACCACCCGGTTCCTGGACTGGCTGCCGGCTTTGTCCCTGCTCCTCGCCGCGGTGGTGGTCCTGGTGGTGACGGTCCTGAAACGGCGGTGGGCGGCCGCCGGCATTGCCGTGGCCGCCTGCGTTGGTGCCAACGTGGCCACACAGATCATCAAAAACGTCGTTCCCGTCCGGCCATACCGCGGGATCGAAACCCTGGAACTGAACTCGCTGCCCTCCGGGCACACCACCCTGGCGGCTTCGGCCGCTGCCGCGGTGTTCCTGATGGTGTCGCCGCGCTGGCGTCCGCTGGCCGGGTTTCTCGGCGGCAGCTTCGCCGTCGCTACCGGGGTGTCCACCCTGATCAACCAGTGGCACCGGCCGGCCGACGTCGTCGCGGCCTTCCTCGTCGTGGCGGTGTTCATGCTCCCTGCGGGCTGGCTGATCATCCGCAAGGGGCCGCGCTGGAATGTCTGGAACGGCTATGGCGCGTTCTGGGCCTGCTCCCGGCTGTGGCTGGCGCTCCCCGCACTGGCGGGCCTAGCCGCGGCCGTCGTCGCCGGATACTCCCTGGTGAAGATTGCGCCGGGCCAAGGGCAGGAGAGCAGCACCACCAACTACTTCTGGGCCGGAACCTCACTGATCGTCATCACCGGCTACCTGGCCACGGTCGCCGGCGTGTGGCTCTTCGGGCATGCCGCCCGACGGCGGAGCGCACCGCGGCCCTGACCGGCCGTCCCCCGCGGCCCGCCCGGGGTTTGTCGCCTCAGCCGAGGGCTGCCGCGAGCGCCTTCGCAACCCAGTCCCGGTAGGCCGGCACGGACCAGCCGGCGTCCTGGACCACGGCCCGGTAGACCTGGGGGTGGCCCAGCGACCAAATAGCAGCGGCGGCCTCGGCGTCGGACATTCCGGAACTAAGCCCGCCGCGGGTCCGGGCCGCCGCGGCGGCTTCTGCGTAGCGCCGAAGCCGTTGCTGTCCGCGGTCCTTTTCCAGCCGCGCCGCCGTGTCATCCACGGCTGCGGCCTGGGCGATGACAGCCGTGATCGCGGCGGTGCGCGGATGAACCTCAGCAAACCAGTCCGCCAGTACGCCGATCAGGGCCTCGAAGTCGCCGGCCTGCCGCGTCCGCTCCCGCATCAACTCCAGAACCCCGGCCTGCGCTCCGGGTCCCGCGGCGGCGTTATCCAGCACGGCCGAGAGCAAAGCGGCCTTGTTGCCCACCGAGTTGTACACCGTCTGAACGGCCACCCCGCTCTCGGCGGCGATCCCGTCAATGGTGGTACGGACGTATCCGTCGGTGGCGAACAGCCTGCCAGCCGAGTCCACGATGACCTCCCGGGTGCCTGCCGCCTGAATCGACCGTCTGGTGGTTCTTTCCATCTATTTAGACTATCGCTCCAGTCACTGGAACGTTATTCTAATGAAAAGGATGTGGAATTGCCCTCAGCAAGGAGCGGGCCATGAGTCAGGACAATCAGCAGCTGGATGCCGTCGTCATCGGCGCGGGCCAGGCCGGCCTTGCCGCCGGTCACTACCTCGCCCGGGCGGACCTCCGCTTCGAGATTCTGGAAAAGGACCCAAGGGTTGGCGAGGTGTGGCGCCGCCGCTGGGACTCCCTGCGGTTGTTCACGCCCGCCCAACATGACGGACTTCCAGGCCGACCCTTTCCGGCGGCGCGAAATTCGTTTCCGGGCAAGGGCGAGTTTGCGGACTACCTTGAGGATTATGCCGCGGGCCTCGACCTGCCGGTGCGCACCGGTGTGGAGGCCACACGGGTCAGCCGGGCGGGCGGGGGGTTCATCGTCGAGACTCCGGCCGGCACCGTGCGGGCGAGCAATGTGATCGTGGCCGCCGGAGCCCACGCGCTCCCCCGCGTTCCGGGTGCTGCCGGAGGATTGGATTCCGCCATCCAGCAGCTCCACAGTTCGCACTACCGCAGCCCGGCGGACATTCCCGGCGGCGATGTGCTGGTGGTGGGCGCCGGAAACTCGGGCTCGGAAATTGCAATGGAGCTTTCCGGCGGCCACCGCGTGTTGCTCTCCGGCCGCCCCACCCCGCACGTTCCCGGTCCGGTGCTCCGCTACGCCGGCGGTGCGTACTGGTTGTTCATCCATTCGGTGCTGACGGTGGGCACCCCTGTCGGACGCCAGGTGGCGGCAGACTTCCACCGGCGCGGCGCTCCCCTGCTCCGGATTTCCCGCCAGGATCTGGAGGCCGCCGGCGTGGTCCGGGTGCCGAGGCTGGCCGGCACGGCGGGCGGCCAGCCCGTCCTCGTCGGCGGCAGCCCCGCCCCCGTGCGGACGGTCATCTGGGCCACCGGTTACCGCGCGGATCTGGACTGGATCGACGGGCTGGAACTGGCGGCGTCGGGCTGGCCGGCCACGCGCCGCGGAGTGGTTCCCCGGACCCCGGGGTTGTACTTCGTCGGCATGCCGTTCCAGTACGCCCTCACTTCGGGCCTGATCGGTGGCGTGGACCGGGACGCGGCGTACGTGGTTAAGCACCTCGCGCGACGGGTGGCAGGACCGTCAGTAGTTGCGCCGGTGCCTGAGCCGGGGAATGGTGACGGCGAAGACCGCCGCCGCCGCGAAACCCAGGACTCCCGTGGCGGACACCCCGGCACCCAGCGACACGGCGGCGGTCACGCCTGAGAGCAGCACAGGGCCACCGGTGGCTCCGGCGTCGGCCATGAAGCGCCAGATACCCAGGAACTGCCCGCGGCCGTTGTCGGGTGAGAAGTCGGCGCCCAGTGTCATGTTCAAGCCTGAACTGATGCCGTTGCCGAAGCCGATCAGGAGTGCTGCGAGCAGCAGACCTGCAAATCCGGCGGTGAGTGGGATCAACATCATGGCAGCGCCCATGATGAGCGTCGACGGGACAGCCACCCATTGCCTGCCCTTGCGGTCCATCAGTTTGCCGGCCGGATAAAAGACGAGCATGTCAATGGCGCCGGACAACCCGTAGATCAGCGAGGCCTGCGTCGCGTCCATCCCGAGGTGCTCGGCCCAGAGCGGAATCACCACCTGCCGGGAGGCGCGCAGCGCACTGAGCAGCAACACGCCGATGCCCACGCTCAGGAAGACTCCGGCGTGGGAGACGGCGACGCCGCGCAGTGTCGCCTGCTGAACGGGGACGCCGTCGTCCGCCGCGGGCTTGGCCACGAGGTCCGGGATGGTGACGGACACGGCGGCGGCCGCAGCCATGGCGATAACACCCACCCAGTAGGCGCCGGTGATACCGGAGAACTGCATGGCAGCGGCGCCGATGAACGGCCCGATGAAGATGCCGATCCGGTTGACGCCGCCGAGGGTGGACAGGGCCCGGGCCCGGAGGGTCACCGGCACCGCCTCGGTCAGGTATTTCTGCCGGGCCAGGCTGAAGACGCTCGCGGCCATGCCGACGACGACCATGGCTGCCGCGAGCAGCCAGAGCCCGCCGGATACCTGGGGGGCCAGCGCGGCCGCAATGAGGGCGACGGCGCTGGCCGCGGCGGCCCCGACGATGGCCCAGCGTTCACCGAATCTGAGCGTGATGAGCGAGGCAGGGAGGTTGAAGAACCAGGAACCGAGGCCAATGAGGGTGACGACCAGGGCGGCGACGGCCACCGAGGCGCCGAGGTCGCGGGCGGACAGCGCCACCACGGGCAGGATGGCGCCTTCCCCAATGCTGAACAGCAGCGCCGGCCCAAAGGCGGGTACAGCGATGCTGCGGAGGCTGAAGGGGGCGGTGTTTGTGGTGGTCATTGCTTTCATCCTAGGACGCATCCCAGGGCGGCCGGCACGCCTCGGCGCTCAGGACTCGAAGTGCGTCCGGACGTCCCCGCCGGTGACGTTCTTGAGGATTTCAGCTGCGACGACGCGGAGCTTTTGGTTCCGGTTGCTGGAGACCGTGGTGAGGATGCGCATCGCTTCCTCCTGGCTGCAGCGGTTCTGGGCCATCACCACACCGCAGGCGAGGTCGATCGAGGTGCGGTGTTCCATGGCGGCGGTCAGGTCCTCGGCCCGGGACTGCGCGGTGCCGATCCGGACGGCCAGGCGCAGGCAGCGGCCGGCGAGGTCGGCGAAGCCGGCGGCCTCCGCGATAATGTGCTCGGTGAAGATACCGGTGCCCGGCGCGAAGAAGTTCAGGGCAGCAGCAGCGTCCGGGCCGATTTCCAGGGGTACACCGAGAGTGCTGCGGCAACCGTGGGCCGCCAGCTGCTCTTGGTAGGCCGGCCAGCGTGGATCGGTACCCACGTCAGCGAGGAGGCGCACGGACTTGGTCCGGAGGGCGTCAATGCACGGGCCCACGCCGAGGCTCTGCTCAATCCGGTCCAGCATGACGGCCCGGGGGCTGCTTCCTGCCACCGTCATGGTCTTCCGCCGGCGCTGCAGCGTGACGCCGCAGTCAATCTCAGCCCCGGCTGCGGAGCTGAGCGTAGCGGCGGAGAATTCAGCGAGCCGGCCGAGGAAGTCCTCGACGTTCTCGGTTCCCATCAGGAGGTCCTGCAGCTGCAGGGCGGCTTCGTCCCCGGCGTTGTTGGTCATTGCCTAAACGTAGCCGTCAACGATCACGGCAGCAAAGTCGCGGTAGGCGCGGCGGGTGTCCGGACGGAACAGATCAGGGGGCCTTCTGCCTCCGCGGGCGCCCGGATCACCGGCAGTTCAGTGGTGTGCGCGGGTCTCCCGAAGGCGCCGGATGAACCAGCGGGACTGCTCCGGCCCATAGGGGAGGATGGGGATGGCCTTGGTGGCGTCATCCGGGGTTTCCCGGGTCGCCTGGGTGGCCTGCCGGACCGCCGTCGTCATGGTGTTGGCCATGGTTTTGACGAACTGGTCACTGCACGGTTCCCCGTGGCCCGGGATCAGGAACTCGTACCGGCGGCGCAGGGCCGAGAGGTGCCGGAGGGCGTCGGCCCACTCCTCCGGGTAGGAATCTTCAAAGGACGGTTGCGAGCCCTGTTCCACCAGATCCCCTGCGTACAGGGTGGTCCCCGTTCCTACCAGGAGGTCGCCATCGGTGTGGCCGCGGCCCAAATAAAAGAACGTGACGGTCTGCCCGCCGAGGTCCACGAGGACCGGCTGGTCTTTCACAATCGCATTCGGCACCACGAGTTCGGTGCCGCTGCCCTCGCCGGCAGCCATTTCGGGCTCATCGGCGGCGACGGCGCTGCGCTGGCTCTCGGCGTTTTCTTCGATTTCCGCCGCGCAGTTCTCGTGTGCCCAGAACTCGGTCACCCCGGCTTCGGCGAACACCGCATTGCCGAAGAAGTGGTCGTAGTGGGCATGGGTATTGGCGACGACGAGTGGCAGGTCCGTCATTTCCCGCACCGCGCCGAGGATCTCGCGGCCCTGCCGCGGACCGCTCCCGGTGTCTATCACCAGGGCTCGTTCAGACCCGATCACCAGGCCGGTGTTGAGCAGGGAACCTTGGGTGGTCAGGACGTAGTTGTCCGGGCCAACCTCAAGCCATCGTGACATTTAATCTCCGTATTCCGGGGCGTTCCGGGGTGGTTGGTGCGATGTTCTGCGCCCGATTCTACCCACCGGAGCTGGCCGGGCGCTGGAAGCCGGCACCGCGCGGGCGGACTTTCATCCCGCGCAGTGCCTTCTTCTCCTTCAGCAGGGTCAGAGGTCCGCCAGAACGGACCCCGGGTTTTCGATCGCGTCAGCGACGTAGCGCAGGAAGCCGCCGGCCGTGCCGCCGTCGCAGACCCGGTGATCGAAGGTCAGCGTGAGTTCGGTGACCTTGCGGACGGCGAGTTCCCCGTTGACCACCCAGGGCTTGTCGATGATGCGGCCGACGCCGAGGATGCCCACCTCGGGATGGTTGATGATCGCGGCGGACCCGTCCACCCCAAAGACGCCATAGTTGTTCAGCGTGAACGTGCCGCTGCCAAGCTCCGCGGGGGTGGCCTTGCCGTCGCGGACGACAGCGGTCAGCCGGCGGATTTCGGCGTCCAGTTCGCGGGCGCTGAGTTTGTCCGCGTTGCGCACTGAAGGCACCATCAGGCCGCGGTCCGTCTGGGCCGCGAAGCCCAGGTTCACGCCGTCGAAGGCCACAATCTCCTGGCTTTCGCCGCCCTTGTTGTCCTCGGTGGTGACGATCCTGGTGTTCAGTTCCGGGAACTTCCTGAGCCCGGCGGTGACAAACCGGGCGATGAACGCCAGCAGCCCCGGGGTGTGGTGCGGGTCCGCTTTCTTCAACGCGGCCCGCAGCTCAACGAGCGCGGTGGCATCAACGTCCACCCATACGGTGGCCTCGGGGATCTCCGAACGGCTGCGGCTCATGTTCGCGGCAACGGCTTTCCGCACGCCCCGGACCGCGGTCCGCCCGGTGATGCCCAGACCGGTGCGCGGATCGCTGCCCCCGGCGGTGGGGCTTGCCTCGGCCGGCACCCGGGCCGGAGAGGAAGCCGGGGCCTCGACTGCCCGGGCGGGTTTGATGACCGCCTCGACATCGCGGCGCATGATCAGGCCGCTGGCCCCCGAGCCCTGAAGGTCCCCCAGATCAACCCCATGATCGCGCGCCATACGCCGGACCAGCGGTGAGATAACGGCCCCCAGCTTCCCCGGAACCCGGGTCCGCATCAGCAGGAGATCGTCGGCAGCCTTATCCGCCGCGGAGACCGGCGCGGCTGGTGCGGTCCCGGCGGTCTGCTTGCGCGGCCGCGTCCGCCGGGCAACCCCATGCCCGCCCGGGGTCCCATACCCAATCAGGACGTTGCCGGACCCGGCCTTTTCCTCCTCGCGGTAGATTTCGGCCGCAACAGCAGCAGGCGAGTCCGGGACCACAGCGGCCGCAGGCAATGCCTCAGCGGAAGGGGCACTGGCGGCGTTGCCTGCGGGGATGGAACCCGCCGCGGCGCCCACGGGGGTCACGGAAATCAGCGGCTTGCCGACGTCGAGCGTCTGGCCGGGTTCGCCGTGCAGCACGGCGACGGTGCCGGCGTACGGGGAGGGGACTTCGACCATGGATTTGGCGGTCTCCACCTCGGCGATCGGCTGGTCCACGCGGATTTCGTCCCCCACGGCCACGAGCCAGTTGACGAGCTCGGCCTCGGTGAGGCCCTCACCGAGGTCCGGCAGGAGGAATACTTTCGGTTCGCTCATGGTCAGTCTTCCCACTGGAGGTCGTCAACGGCGTCGAGGATGCGGTCCACGCCGGGCAGGTAGTAGTGCTCAAGTTTGGGCGCCGGGAACGGCACGTCGAAGCCGGTGACCCGACGGATCGGCGCGGCGAGGTGATGGAAACACCGTTCCTGGACCCGGGCCACGATTTCTGAGGCCACGGAGGCGAATCCGTGGGCCTCGGCGATGACGACGGCCCGGCCGGTTTTGCGGACCGACGCGCAGACCGTCTCATCGTCGAACGGCACGATCGAGCGGACGTCGATTACTTCCAGCGACCGGCCCTCCTCCGCGGCAGCCGCGGCTGCGGCGAGGGCCGTCGGGACGGACGGGCCGTAGGCAATCAGGGTTGCGTCGGTGCCCGGGCGGGCGACGGCGGCGCGGCCCTCCGAGGAGGTCCCCTGCTCGGTGTTCGCCGTGTGCTCGGCCCGGAGCGCATCCAGGTCCACCTGGTCCTTGGACCAGTAGAGCTTCTTGGGCTCCATGAACATCACCGGGTCATCGGAGTCAATGGCCTCCCGGAGCATCCGGTAGCCGTCGGCCACGGTGGCCGGAGTGAAGACTTTCAGGCCGGCGGTGTGGGCGTAGTAGGCCTCGGAGGAATCGCAGTGGTGCTCCACTCCGCCGATACCGCCGGCGTAGGGGACGCGGATGACGATGGGCAGCTTCACCGTGCCCTTGGTGCGGTTGTGCATCTTGGCGACGTGGCTGACAATCTGTTCGAAAGCCGGATAGGCGAAGGCATCGAACTGCATCTCAATGACCGGGCGCATGCCGTTCATGGCCATGCCCACCGCCATGCCCACGATGCCGGATTCAGCCAGCGGGGTGTCGAAGCAGCGGTCCTTTCCGAAGGTCCTGGTCAGGCCGTCGGTGATGCGGAAGACGCCGCCGAGCATGCCGACGTCCTCGCCGAAGACCAGGACCGACTCATCTTTGTGCATGGCGTCGGCCATGGCGGTGTTGAGCGCCTTGGCCAGGGTCACGGTCTGCGGTCCGGTCTGATCGGCAACAGCTGCCGCTTTGGCGGCCGCCCGGGCCGTGGCGGCACTGACGTTGCCGTTTGCTTCGGAGGAGGTGGTGATAGTGGGGCTCATCGTGTTGACTCCGTCGTCGAGGCTGCATCGCGGGCGAGTTCGTCGGCGAGCAAGGCGGATTGTTCTTTTAGCTGGGGAGTGGGCGTGGAGAAAACGTAGGTAAAGAGGTCCTGCGGTTCCACCGGCACATCCTCGCTGAGGCCCTCGCGGAGCTGGGCGGCCACGGCTTCGGCCCGGTCAGAAATACGTGCGGCCCGGTCATCATCCAAGAGTCCGCGGTCCGTGAGGTAGGTCTTCATCCGGCTAAGCGGATCCTTGGCCACCCATTCGGCAACTTCGCTGTCCTGGCGGTAGCGGGTGGCGTCGTCGGCGTTCGTGTGGGCCTGCATGCGGTAGGTGTGCGCTTCGACCAGCAGAGGCCCGGACCCCTCGCGGGCGAGCTGGACGGCGCGGTCCAGCACGGCGAGGAGGGCCACGATGTCGTTCCCGTCCACCCGTTCACCGGCCATGCCGTAGCCCACGGCCTTGTGCGCGAGTGACGGCGCTACCGACTGGTGTGCCAGCGGTACGGAGATGGCGTACTGGTTGTTCTGGACGAAGAACACGACCGGCAGGTGGAACACGGCCGCGAAGTTCAGCGCCTCGTGGAAATCACCCTCGCTTGTGGCGCCGTCGCCGCACATGGCAAGGACGACCGTATCCTCGCCGCGCAGCTTGGCGGCATGGGCCACGCCGACACCGTGCAGCAGCTGGGTGGTCAGCGGGGTGCACTGGATGCCAACCTTGTGCTTGGCGGGATCGTACCCGCCGTGCCAGTCGCCGCGGAACAGCGTCATGGTCTGGACGGGGTCCACGCCGCGGGCCATGACGGCCACAGAGTCGCGGTAGGTGGGGAACATCCAGTCGCCCTCGGAGAGGCACAAGGCGGCGGCGACCTGGCAGGCTTCCTGCCCGTGGCTGGACGGGTAAACGGCCATGCGGCCCTGCCTGACGAGCGCGGAGTTCTGGTCGTTGACGCGGCGGCCGACGACGAGCTGTTCGTAGGCGGCCAGCAATTCGGCGTCGCCGGGCAGGGTGTACTCGTGGCCGGGCTGGGCGCCCTGTTCGGTGTGGGGGTTCAGGGTGCCGTCCGGGCCCACCATCTGGATCGGGTGCCGGGCCGGCAGCATGTAGTCCTCGACAGTGATGCCGAACTTGCGCACGGCCTCACTGGCGGCGTTTCGTGCCTTGTCAGCTGCTGCCGGAAGCTGCGCAGTGGAGTCTGCGGAGATCGTCATTGGTCCGTCCTTCTGTAGCCACTATTCGTTCCAAGTATGGGCCTGGACGATGTTTCGTATCCACCCGCCGCCACGATCGTGGAGATGTCCAAAGAAATGGCCTATTCTGGGAGACAAATTGTTAGTGTGAGCTGGATTACGGGCGGAAGTTGTAGACGAATGGCAGAGGATGAGGCGGACCAGGCGGCAGTCCCTCTTGATGACGTGGACCGGAACATCATTGCCGAGCTGACCCGGGATGGCCGGATGTCCGTTACGCAGGTCGCGGAGAACGTCCATATCTCGCGCGCCCATGCATATACGCGGATCGCGCGGCTGACCGGAGAGGGCGTGCTGACGAAGTTCACGGCACTGGTGGATCCGATCAAGGCCGGCCTCAAGTCCTCGGCCTACGTAACCCTGAAGGTCAGGCAGCACTCCTGGCGGGAACTGCGGGAACTGCTCCGCGCCATTCCGGAGGTTCATCACATCGCCCTCGTGGGTGGAGATTTCGATGTCATCCTGCTGGTGCGGGCGGTGGACAACATTGATTTACGAAGGGTGATTTTCGACCAGCTGCAGTCCATGCCGGGCGTCCTGGACACACAGACCTTCCTGGTGTTCGAGGATGTGGACACCCGGTAGCCACGCCAGCCCCAGCGGACTGTGCTATTGATGGGATCCATACACCACACCCGCACGAAGGATACGGCGAGCAGCGGATGACACACCGGAGGGGGCGTAAGCCGTGGCGATGGGTCCTCGCAGCCTATCTGGCCGCCCTGGCACTCGTGGGGTTCTGGCCCACCCCTGTGGATGCGCCGGCCCAGGGATTTCTGGGCCAGGCGCTGGCCCAGTTGCACGCAGCCGGAGTGCCCGACTGGATCGATTACAACACGCTTGAAGCAAGCGCCAACGTTCTTCTTTTCGTTCCCGCCGGATTTGCCGCCGCCGCCGGTTTCCGCAGCACCTGGTGGCAAATTGCCGGCTGCGGCGCCCTGGTCTCCGCCTGCGTCGAACTTGGTCAACTGCTGTTTCTGCAGCACCGCTACCCGAGCCTGATCGACATCGCCACCAACACCGGAGGCGCCTTGCTGGGATTCTTCCTGGCGGAAAGACTCTTTGCCCACGGGACGGGCCCTGACATCAGCTGACGAAGGCCTTCATCCAGGCCTTGAGCTCTTCGCCGAACTCCACGCGCTCCGAAGCGATCGAGATGACAGCCTTGAGGTAGCTCAGCTTGTCGCCTGTGTCGTAGCGGCGGCCCTTGAAGATCACCCCGTACACGCCTGCGCCTTCGCCGTCCGATGTGGCAAGGCTCTGCAGGGCGTCGGTGAGCTGTATTTCGCCGCCTCGCCCGGGCGGCGTCTGCTCCAACACGTCAAAGACCGCGGGGTGGAGGACGTACCTTCCTATGACGGCCAGGTTCGAAGGGGCGTCGGCGACTGAGGGCTTTTCCACCAGACGGTTGACGCGTACGTGGCCTTCGCCGTCAATGGCCGAAATATCGGCGCAGCCGTAGGCGCTGATTTCGGCGGGGTCCACTTCGATCAGGGCGACGACGGACCCGCCCGTCCGGGCCTGCACCTCGATCATGGTGCTCAGGAGTTCGTCGCGCTCGTCGATCAAATCATCACCCAGCAGGACAGCGAAGGGTTCCTCGCCCACGTGCTGGCGGGCGCAGAGCACGGCGTGCCCCAGGCCCTTGGGGTCGCCTTGTCGGACGTAGTGCAGGGGTCCGAGGCTCGAAGCGTGCTGGACCGCGCCCAGGCGGTCCAGGTCGCCCTTGGCTTCCAGGGTGCGCTCCAGGTTCGGTTCACGGTCGAAGTGGTCTTCCAAGGCGCGCTTCTGGCGTCCGGTGATCATCAAAAGGTCTGTCAGGCCTGCTTTGACGGCCTCTTCGACGACGTACTGAATGGCCGGCTGGTCCACCACCGGCAGCATCTCTTTTGGCATCGCCTTGGTGGCGGGCAGAAAACGCGTTCCCAATCCGGCAGCAGGAATGACGGCTTTTCTGATGGTTTTCCCCAAAGTCATAACCGAACCTTACAAGTACGCCCCGATAAACAGAATCCCTTTAACGGGCCCTCGGGCACGCGTCCCGTCGCAGGACCGGGTTTTATCGGACATACTGCAGGTTGCAGCTTTCACTAATTTTGGGGGACATCTTGAGTAACGACCAGCAGCCCGGAGTGCCGCAGCATCCGGAGAACAACGGGTGGCCGCAGCCGGCCCAGCAGAACCAGCAAGGGCAACCCGGCCCGGACCAGACCGCAGGCGGCCAGCCGCCCTATCCTCCGCACCCGGACCAGACCGCAGGCGGCCAGCCGCCCTATCCTCCGCACCAGGACCAGACCGCAGGCGGCCAGCCGCCCTATCCCCCGCGCGCCGGCCAGGACAACTTTGGCCAGCCGCCGTACGGCGCCCCCTATCAGGGCCCGTACGGCCAGCCGGGACCGGGTCAGTTCGGGCAGGCGCCGCCACCCAAGGGCGGCATCCCCGTCTGGGGCTGGGTTGCCGGCGGCATCGGAATAACTGCCGTGCTGGCCGTTGCCGGGGTCATGGTCCTGGGCGGACTCGTTTCGGGCAAGGGGAACGAAGCGGCGCCGGCTCCGGCGCCCACTGAAAGCACGCGAAGCTCGGGACCCGCGGAGGCCGGCGGCGGGGCCGCCACCGACGGATCCTCCGCCGCAGCTTCCGGCGGCGACGTGTACCTCTTCCAGGATGCGGACTTCACCTCGCCCCCGGTCTGGTCCATTAAAATACCCGGGGGCTGGAAGATGTCCAATGTCAAGGGCGGCACCATCACGTACCGCAGCGGCGAGAACCCCTGCATCTTCACCACCCACCAGGCCATCCTGCCGCCCCGGGACGCCACAGCCGACGAGCAAGCGACCGCTGACACCATGAAAGCGGAGATCGAGGGCGTCAAAACCTTGGCTGGGTCACCGGTATCGGTGGTGACTGAGGCCGGTTCGTCCTACACCAAGCTGCGCAACTCGAACGGGCAAATGATTGAACTCCAGGAAGCCGAACTGCGGTTCCAGAACAAGAGCAGCACGGATCTGGTGTACCGGATCGCGGCGCGGTCCATGCCCGCCAGCAACGGCCTCATGGAACTCACCCTCGTCTGCCCCGCTGATCTGCCTACGGAAGCAGGGCTTTGGAGCGAACTGCGCGACAGCGTCATCATGGTGGATGACCCGGCGGCCTGATCTCACCGGCCCTTGAACTCCGGGGTCCGTTTTTCCTGGAAGGCCCGGAATCCCTCGGCGTAATCCGCGGTGCTGCAGAGGCGGGCCTGCTCGGCGTTTTCCTCAACCATGGACTCCCACAGGCCGAGCCGCTGGTCCCGGATGTGCGCTACGAGTTCCTTACTGGCGGTGAACGCGCCGGTAGCGCCCGTGGCGGCTTTGGCCACGATGGACCGGGTGTTCTCCAGCAGGTCCGCCGCGGGCATGGCCCTGCTGAACATTCCCTGCGCCACAGCCTCCGCGCCGCTGATCAGTTCGGCCGTGTAGATCAAATCCAGCGTCCGGTGCATGCCGAGGCGTTCGGCGAAGTACCAGTGGCCGCCCGAATCCAGGGTGGCCCCCAGGTTGGCGAACGGGGAACCGAATTTGGCGTTCTCCGCTACATAGACCACGTCGGTCGCCAGCAACAGCCCAAGGCCCACGCCCAGGCACGCGCCTTGGGCTGCCGCGAAGGTGGGCGCCGGGAACGCCGCCATCTTCTTCAAGAGCGGCTGCAGGAGCCCGCCCAGATAGCCCTGCACATCGTCAGTCTCCGGCGTCACACCGGCGATGTCCCGGCCCGCGCAAAAGGCGCGTCCCACGCCCCTGAGCAGCAGCGCCCGCACCTCACCGCGGGTGACGGCGGCAGCTGCGTCGTCGTACGCCTTCGACAGTTCCCGGAGGCCCTGCTCGTCCAGCGAGTTGAGCTTGTGCGGGGCGTCTAGGACCACTTCGGCGATGCCGTCGGCGATGGTGAGGGAAATCATGGGGCTCCTGGGGTAGGGCGGGAAGAACGCGGAACGGCTTAGACGTCGAAGTCGACGGTGACTTCCGGCGTCGTGGGATGGGACTGGCACGTGAGCACATAGCCCTTGTCCAGCTCATCCTGCTCCAGAGCGTAGTTCTCGTCCATGGTGACGGCACCGGTGACCACCTTGGCGCGGCAGGTGCCGCACACGCCGCCGGCACACGCGAACGGGACGTCCGGGCGGACCCGCAGGGCCGCGTTCAGGATTGACTCGCGGGCGTGCGTGGGGCTGGCCACTTCGCCTTGGAGGCCGTCGAGTTTGAAGGTGATCTTGTAGGCGGCCTGTGATTCATCCACCACCACCGGGCGGCCGATGTTGCCCTCGGGGCGGTCCGGCTTGCCGGTGGTGAACAGCTCGAAGCGGACATGCTCCGGGTTGACGCCGCGCTCGGCGAGGGCGTCCCGGCAGAGCTGGACGAGCTCGAACGGGCCGCACAGGAACCATTCATCGACGTCGTCGGCGTGGATGGCGGTTCCCAGCAGGGCCTGCAGTTTCTCGGCGTCGATCCGGCCGCTGAGCAGCGGCGCGATCCGTTGTTCACGGGAGAGCACATGGTGAAGGGCGAGCCGGGCCGGGTACTTGTCCTTCAGGTCGGCGAGTTCCTCGAGGAACATCACGTCCATGGCGGCTTTGTTGGCGTAGACCAGGTCGAAGCGGGTTTCCGGGTGCGCCGCGAGCAGGGTGCGGGCAATGGCGATGACCGGGGTGATCCCGGAGCCGGCGGCGATGGCGACGAAGGAGCCCGGCTCCCCCGCCAGCTCACCCGCCATGGCCTCCGGATGGTTTAAAGAGTTCATGAGGTTCTGCTCTTTGCCGTTCCGGCCGTGCCGGGACACGAACGCGCCCATCGGGCTCATCACGTCCAGGACGTCGCCGGGTTTGAGCTCGGCATTGGCCCAGGTGGAGAACAGGCCGCCGAGGTCCTTCTTGATCGCGACGCGGATCTCGCTGCTGCCGTCCGCGAAACTCCGCGGTTCGGCGCAGATCGAGTAACTGCGCCGGGTTTCCTTCGGCTCCCCGTTCTCGTCCGGGAGGGTGGTGCGCAGGGCGACGTACTGGCCCGGGAGGTAATCGAACTGACCGGCGAGCTCAGCCGGAACGCCGAAGCTCACCTCGATGGCATCATCGGTGAGCCGGCGGACGTCATCGACCGTCAGCGGGTGGAAGGATGCGCGACGGCGGCCGGTGGCAGCCGCCGTCTCAGCGGCGGTCTGGCGAACGATAGTCATGGGAGCACCTGTTCCTTACAAAACTTTGAAGTAGTCGAACGGTTCCTTGCAGTCCTGGCAGACATACAGCGCCTTGCAGGACGTGGAACCGAAGCGGGTAAGTTCCTTCGTGTGCAGCGATGAACACTGCGGGCATTTCACGGCCAGGGACAGGCGGACCGGCCCCGCGTGGCGTACTGCGGCTGAGTGGCCGGACGGCGGGGCGATGCCGTATTCCTGCAGTTTGGCCTTGCCGGCCTCGCTCATCCAGTCCGTGGTCCAGGCCGGGGACAGGACCAGCTCCACCCGGACGTGGGGGTAGCCGGCGCCCTGGAACGCCGTGGTGAGGTCGTCCCGGATGGCGTCCATCGCGGGGCACCCGGAGTAGGTGGGCGTGATGGTGATCTGGACTGCGGGAACCGGCCCGCCGTCGTCGAAGAGCTGGACGTTCCGGAGGATTCCCAGATCAGCGACCGTGAGAACGGGGATTTCCGGATCGCAGACCGTGGCCGCGATGTTCCAGGCCTTCTGTTCGGCTGCCGTGGTGTCCGTCTCGGCCATGATTACCAGCTTGCTCCGGGGTACTCGCGGGCGAGCACCTGCATTTCGGCGAGGAGGTAGCCGAGATGCTCCGAGTGCAGCCCCCTGCGCCCGCCGCCGGGAGCGGGCCGGACGTCGGGAACATCGAGTTCGGCCGCGGTGAGGACCTCGCCGGTGAGCCGGTCGAAGTCGGTGCGCAGGCTGGAGGGCTCGACGGCGGCACCGGTGGCGGCAAGGCGGGCGGTGAGCTCGTCGTCGCGGAAGAGTTCCTCGACGTAGGGCCAGATGACCTTGAAGCCGTGGATCATCTTCTCCCGGGACTCGTCCGTGCCCTGGGCAAGGCGCAGCACCCACTGGGCACTGTGGTCGCGATGGTAATCGACTTCCTTGACCGCTTTGGCGGCGATGCCGGCAAGGGTGGCGTCGGTGGACTGCGTCAGCCGGCGGTAGAGCTCGAACTGGTAGTAGCTGACCACGAACTGGCGGGCGATGGTGACGGCAAAGTCGCCGTTGGGCTGCTCGAACAATTCCACGGAGCGGAATTCATGCTCGCGGCGGAAGTAGGCGAGGTCATCCTCGCTTCGGCCGTCCATGCCGCCGGCGTAGCTGAGGAAGGACCGGGCGTGGCCCAGCTGGTCCAGCGCAATGTTGCCCAGGGCGATGTCTTCCTCGAGCTCAGGTGCCCGGGAAATCCAGTGGCCCAGCCGCTGCGCGAGGATCAAGGCGTCATCGCCGAGGCGCAGGGCGAACTCGGCGGCGTCCTCGCTCGGCTTCGCGGCGCCGCGGCTCACGGCGAGGGCAATGTCTTCGGGGCGGAGGGCGTTGCCGGGGGTGATGCGGGTGGCGCTGGCCGTTGCCTCGCCGCTGTTACCGGAGGTCTTGATACCGACGGAGAGGTCCCCGTGGCCGGCAGTTTCGTCGAGAGTACTCACAGGTGCTTCACGCCCTCGCTCTTGGTGTAATACGTCGCGTGCCGGTAGTCCTTGCCTTGGGGCGACTCGAAGAACGAGCCCTTGGCGTCCGGATCGCTGGAAGCGATCGCGTCTGCCGGGACAACCCAGATGGACACGCCTTCGTTGCGGCGGGTGTAGAGGTCACGGGCGTTGCGCAGTGCCATGGCAGAGTCGGGAGCATGCAGGGATCCTGCGTGGACGTGGGAGAGGCCGCGGCTGGAGCGGACAAAGACTTCCCAGATGGGCCAGACGTTGGCGGTCACACCGGCGGGGCGGGGCGCCTTGGCTGAGCTGGGCTCACCCGTCACGGCCTTGGTGGCTGCGGGCGCCGCAGCTGCTGCGCGCTCCGCGGACTGGTTTTCCGCATTGTCAAGGGCGCGGGAGCCGCTGTCTGCGGTGCTGGCCGGAAACTCCGGGTTGCCGTGGGGGCTCATGCTGCAAATTCCTTTTCTGCTTGCTTCGCGGCCTGCTTTTCCGCGTAGGCGGCGGCGGCTTCGCGGACCCAGGTGCCGTCATTGTGTGCTTCGCGGCGCCGTTCCAGGCGCTGGGCGTTGCAGGGGCCACGGCCGGCGAGGACTTCGTGGAACTCTTCCCAGTCCAAGGGGCCGTGCTCCCACTTCTTGGTCTCTTCGTTGAAGCGGATGTCCTTGTCCGGGAGGGTGAGCTCCAGAACCTTGACCTGTTCCATCATCATGCCGACGAAGCGGTTGCGCAGTTCATCGTTGCTGAAGCGTTTGATGTTCCAGGCCATGGACTGCTTGGAGTTGGGCGAATCATCATCCGGCGGGCCGAACATCATCAAGGCCGGGGCGTACCAGCGGTTCACGGCGTCCTGGGCCATCTGCTTCTGCTCGGGCGTGCCGTGCGAGAGTTCCAGCAGGATCTCGAAGCCCTGGCGCTGGTGGAAGGATTCTTCCTTGCAGACCCGGACCATGGCGCGTCCGTAGGGACCGAACGAGGCACGGCAGAGCGGCACCTGGTTGGCGATCGCGGCGCCGTCGACCATCCAGCCGATCGCGCCCATGTCCGCCCAGGTGCGGGCGGGGTAATTGAAGATGGAGGAGTACTTGGCCTTGCCATCCATCAGGTCCTGCATCATCTGATCGCGCGGCTGGCCGAGGGTCTCGGCAGCGGAGTACAGATACAGTCCGTGGCCGGCCTCGTCCTGAACCTTGGCCATGAGGATGGCCTTGCGCTTAAGGCTGGGGGCGCGGGAGATCCAGTTGGCTTCCGGCTGCATGCCGATGATCTCCGAGTGCGCGTGCTGCGAAATCTGGCGCAACAGGGTTTTCCGGTACGCCGGGGGCATCCAGTCGCGGGGTTCGATCCGCGAATCATCCGCCATGACTTTGTCGAAGTATGCCTGGCCGTCAGCGTCGTGCCGGGCCGCATCTTCGAGGCTCTGTTCGTGCTGTGCCACTGATGGCCCTCCGGGCACTGACTGCAGGGTCTGCGATGCCATGGTTGCTCCTATGCATTTCCGATAAATAATTACCGACCGTTCGTTCAGGATATGCGGAAGGCTGGAGATGCGTCAAGCACACCGACATGTGGTCGGGTAGACCGCCGGCTTCCACATGTGTCCTTGTACCCGTCCGCTTGAATTGGTCGCGGTGGTAGTGTCCGGCCATGGGAACCACACCGGAACCAGCTGACGCCGCCGGCCCTGCCGCGGCATCCGGTGGGAGGCACCGCCGTCGAACAATCGCCATCTCCGTCATTGCCGGGCTGGTGGTCCTTGCCCTCGCTGTTGCGGCGTTCCTGCTGAACCGGCCCCGCACCGAATCCGCGGCCCCGGTCCAAACGTCCGCGCCCGCGGCGGAGTCCTCCCCGGCCCCGACCCCGACCCCGGATCCGCCGCCCGGCGCCCTCAACATTCTCCTGATCGGCAGCGACAGCCGGGTAAACGAACGGGCCATCGCGGCCTCCGGCGCAGCCTCGGACCAGCGCGGGGACGCCCTCGTCTTCATCCACCTCCCGGCGGACCGCCAGCATGTCTACGGCATCTCCGTCATGCGCGACCTCTGGGTAGACATCCCCGGCTACGGGGCCGCCAAGGTCAACGCCGGACTCGAACTGGGCGGCGTGCCCCTCATGACGCAGACGGTGGAGTCGCTGCTGGGCCAGCACATCGACCACACCGTGATGCTGGACTTCCAGGGCTTCGCTGCTTTGACCGATGCGCTCGGCGGTGTCGACGTCGACATCAAACAGGCGTTCCAAGGGACAGTCGATGACTTCGTGACCTTTCCGCAGGGTGTGAACAGGCTCAACGGCGTTCAAGCCCTGGCCTTTGTCCGCGAGCGCCACGCGTTCGCCGACGGCGACTACCAGCGGGTCCGGAACCAGCAAGCCTTTATCCAGGCTGTGATGGCCAAGATGGCCGCGGAGGGTAGCCTGTCGGACCGCAACACCGTGAAGCAACTCCTGGCAACCGTCCTCCCCCACGTCACGGTGGATCCCGGTCTTACATTGGAGACGCTGGAACGGCTGGCCTTCAGCCTGCGGAGCACACCGGCCGGCAACGCCGTGTTTTTCACGCTTCCCACCGCCGGCACCGGAACCAGCAACGACGGACAGTCCATCGTCCTGCAGGATCGTGCAGCCACCGCCGCGGTCGCCGCCGCCCTGACCGCCGGGACGTTGCCCGAGTACATCGCCGCCAACAATCTGCAGAACGGGAACTGACTTTGCATCACCCGGTGGCCACTCCGGCGGCCGGCCCGCGGCGGGCGCCGGTTACGGGCGTCCCGCCCCCGCTTGGGCGGTAGATTGGTGCCATGACCCAGACTCCCGTGCGGCCGTCCCCGCAGCCCCCCGTTGCCAAGAAAATTCCCGCCGTCCGTACGCACCACGGCGACGCCTTCGAGGATAACTACGAGTGGCTGCGCAACAAGGAATCAGCGGAAGTGGTGGCTTTGCTCCAAGCGGAGAACGTTTACCAGGAAGCCGTTACCGCGTCCCAGGAGCCGCTGCGGGAGGCGATCTTCCAGGAAATCAAAGGCCGCACCCAGGAAACGGACCTCTCCGTTCCCAACCGCAAGGACGGCTGGTGGTATTACACCCGCTCGGTGGAGGGGAAGGAATACGGCATTCAGTGCCGCGTCCGCGCCCAGGACACCGGGGACAGCGTCGCGGACTGGACGCCTCCCGCCGTCGAGGTCGGCGTCGGCATTGAAGGCGAGGAAATCCTGCTGGATGGCAACATCGAGGCGGCGGGCCAGCCGTTCTTCGCTGTCGGCGGCGCTGCCGTCAGCATCGACGGGAACCTCTACGCCTACGCCGTGGACAACGCCGGCGACGAGCGGTTCACACTGCGCATTAAGGATCTGCGGACCGGCGAGCTCCTGCCGGACGTGATCGAGAACGTCTTCTACGGCATCTCCTTCTCCCCCGACGGCACCCGGATCTTCTACACCGTGGTGGACGACGCCTGGCGGCCCTACCAGGTGAAAGCCCATGTGCTCGGCACACCCGTCGAGTCCGACGAGGTCATCTACCAGGAGGACGACGTCGCCATGTGGCTTGGCTTCGAACTCTCCGCAGACCGGCGGCACCTGGTGCTGGGCATCGGCTGTTCCGAATTCAGCGAGACGCGGCTGCTGCGTTTCGACGCCCTCGAGGCCGGACTCCGCACCGTGATCTCCCGGGACGAACGCATCCTCTACGAGGCGGAGCCTTTCCTGCTGGCCGACGCCTCCGGGGCCCGCACCGAAACCATCCTGCTGACCCATAACAGGGACGCCATCAACTCCATGGTCTCGCTCGTGGACCCGGCCGAGCTCGCCAAGCCGGTGGCCGAGCAGCACTGGATTACCGTCGTCGATCATTCCGACCAGGTGCGCGTCAACGGGGCCGGAGTCACCTCCACCCACCTGGTGGTCTCCATCCGGAAGGACACGATCGAACGGGTGCAGGTCCTGCCGCTGGCCCGGCTGGGCACCCCGGCGCAGGGCACCCCGGTAGAGCCGGCGTTTGAGGAGGAGTTGTACACCGCGGGCGTCGCCGGCTCCGACTACGAGGCCCCCGTGATCCGAATGGGCTACACCTCCTACTTCACGCCGTCGAGGGTCTACGACTTTGTGCTGCCCACCGCGGAGCAGCCCGCCGGCGAGTTGCTGCTGCGCAAGGAAAGCCCGGTCCTGGGCGGCTACTCCGCCGCGGACTACATCGCCACACGGGAGTGGGCAGTGGCACCCGACGGGACGCGCATCCCGCTCTCGGTGCTGCGCCATGCCTCGGTGGCGTGCGACTCCACGGCAGCCGGATTGGTCTACGGCTACGGCTCCTACGAGATGAGCATGGATCCCAGCTTCGGCATCGCCCGGCTCTCCCTGCTGGACCGGGGTATCGTGTTTGTGATCGCGCACATCCGCGGCGGCGGGGAACTGGGCCGGCACTGGTATGACGACGGCAAGAAGCTGCACAAGAAGAACACCTTCACGGACTTCATCGCGGCCACCGACTGGCTGGCTGGATCCGGCTGGGTAAACCCGGCGCGGATTGCGGCCATGGGCGGCTCGGCCGGCGGCCTCCTCATGGGCGCTGTGGCCAACCTGGCACCCGAAAAGTACGCGGCAATAGTGGCTGCAGTCCCGTTCGTGGACGCCCTGACCACCATCCTGGATCCCGAGCTGCCGCTCTCTGCCCTGGAATGGGAGGAATGGGGCAACCCGATCACGGACCGGGACGTGTACGAGTACATGAAGTCCTACACGCCGTACGAGAACGTCCGCGCGGTGGACTACCCCAGGATTGCGGCGGTCACCTCCTTCAACGACACGCGGGTGCTCTACGTGGAGCCCGCCAAATGGGTGCAGCGGCTGCGCGAACTGAACACCGGCAGCGAGCCGATCGTGATGAAGATCGAGATGGAGGGCGGCCACGGTGGTGCGTCAGGCCGCTACGTGCAGTGGAAGGAACGGGCCTGGGATTACGCCTTCGTCGCCGACTCTTTGGGCGCGACCGGGCTGCTGCCGGGGGCCGGGCTCACGTAGGCCGCCCCCTCTGAGGATCGGCTGCTCCGTCGTCGGGATGCGCCGGCATCATCCGTGTCCCGGTCCGGGCCGGGCCGCCGGGCGCGGCGCTCCAGCCCAGTTGCTCGCAGCGGGAGGCCGGCTCAGCCACGGGGAGCGGGGTGTATCCGGGGGTTGCCGCGGTTTCCCGGTGGTGCGGGCAGTGGCAACTGGGCGGGGCGCAGGTGACTCGCATGGGACACAAGGCTCCCGTTGACGCCGGGGTCCGGGGGCTTCAGCAGCTCCGTGGGTGTTGTGGCTGTTCAGAGGCTGGTGACGGCCTTGGCGCGGAATTTCGGGAGCCGCCTACCGGATAAATGCTAACAATGCTTACTATTGACTCGCATGAGGCACATCGGTCTGGACACTGCTCACTGGGGGCAGCAGAAGCCGTGCCGGAACGGGAGTTTTTCGTGAGCACTGAACAGGGATTGACACCGCTGAGCGACGACGAGCTGATGGCGGAGGCAGGCACTGCACTTCCGGACAAGGAGGTGGCCTCCGTCCTGGACCTTAACGCCGACCTTGACCTCGGCCTCAATGCGGCTGCGCCGATCGACCTCGCCGTCGCGGCCAACGCCAACGTCGCCGCCCCGATCGATGCCGCGGCCTCGGCGAACATCCTGTCCTTCGGCTCGGACGCCCAGGCGCTTTCAGACCAGGGCGTCATCATCAACCAGGGCATCGACGCCGACGCCACGGCTGAATCCGCGCAGGACAGCTCGATCGAGCAGGACACCGGCAGCACCGACGGCACCGACACTGGCGCCACGGATGTCACGGCGGAGGAGAGCGCACTGCCGACCGACGTCAACAGCGCCCTCAATTCCAACCTGCTCAACGTCAACGTGGACCTGGACGCCGCTGCCGACATCGCCGCCCCGATCAACGGTGCCGTGGCCGCCAACGCCAACGTCGCCGCCCCGATCGATGCCGCCGTCGCCGCAAACATCGGTTCGATCGACAGCAACGCTTTCGCCGTCTCGCAGCAGGACGCCGTCATCAACCAGAACATCGCGGGCGAAGCCACGGCTACGGCCGACCAGCAGTCCGACCTCCGGCAGTAGTTCCCCGGATGAGCATTCCGCACGGCGGGCCGTCCCTCCCGGACGGCCCGCCGGTCTCCGCTGCGCCGTCGTCCGCGGCTGGCACGGCGATGGTCCCGGTCCGGGCCGGCGGCGTCCAGCTGCTCGGCGAAACACAGGGCTCCGGCTACCGCGAGGCGCCTTCCCTGGTCCGCCGCGCCGACGGCCAAGCCCTCCAGCTGACCCGGTTGCTGTACCTGGTCCTCGAAGCGATGGACGGCACCCGCGGGATGGAGGAGATCGCCAACCACGCCAGCACCGGGTCCGGCCGGCTGGTCAGCGCTGACAACGTCCGGACCCTGATCGACTCACAACTGCTGCCGCTGGGACTGCTGCAGCTGGCCGACGGTTCCCAGCCCGAAGTGCGCAAGGCCGACCCGCTGCTGGGAATGAAGTTCCGCTACACCGTCAGCGACCCGGACCGCACCCGCCGGATCACGGCGCCCTTCGCGGTGCTCTTCAATCCGCTGATCGTGGTCCTTGTCACCGCGGCGTTCCTCGCCAGTTGCTGGTGGGTGCTGATGGTGAAGGGCCTGGCTTCGGCCACGCACGAGGCCTTCGCCAACCCGGGACTCGTGCTGCTGATCCTGGCCGTGACCGTGCTGTCCGCCGGCTTCCACGAGTTCGGGCATGCTGCGGCGGCCCGCCGCGGCGGAGCGACCCCGGGAGCGATGGGCACCGGCCTCTACCTGATCTGGCCCGCGTTCTTCACCGACGTCACCGATTCCTACCGGCTGGGCCGGGCCGGGCGCTTCCGGACCGACCTCGGTGGCCTGTACTTCAACGCGATCGTCGCTGTTGCCATCATGGGCATTTGGTGGGCCACCGGCTTCGATGCGCTGCTGCTCGTCGTCGTGACCCAGGTGCTGCAGATGGTCCGACAGCTGATGCCACTGGTCCGCTTCGACGGCTACCACATCCTCGCGGACGCCGCCGGCGTCCCGGACCTGTTCCAGCGGATCAAGCCGACCCTGCTGAGCCTCCTGCCGTGGCGCCCGAAAGATCCGGAAGCGCAGGTCCTCAAGCCGTGGGCCCGTGCCGTGGTGACCGCGTGGGTGCTCATCACCGTTCCCCTGCTGGTCTTCAGCCTGGTCATGATGGTGCTGTCCGTGCCGCGGCTCCTCGGAACCGCATGGGACAGCGGGCAAAAGCAGTACGCAATGTTCAACCACAGCCTCGCTGGCGGGGACGTGGTCGACGCCGCCGTGCGGATCCTGGCGATCGCCGCGGTTGCCCTGCCCGTCGTCGGCATCTTCTTCATCCTGTTCCGCCTGGGCCGGCAACTGTTCACCGGTGTGTGGCAGAAGACCCGGGGCAAGGCACTCCAGCGCGGGACCGCCCTTGCGGCGATCGTGGCCGTGGCGGCCGGACTTGCCTGGGCGTGGTGGCCCGGCGCCGAGAGCTACCGTCCCGTCCAGCCCTATGAGCGGGGCACGCTGGCCGACGCCACTACCGCGATCTTCCCGGCCGGCACCGCCACCGGGATACGGGAAGGCCAGGCCGGCCGGACCGTCGCGCTCTGGCCCGCCGGCGCCAGGAAGCCCACACGGGAGGAACCGCAACTCAGCATGGTGCTGGTGCCGCGGGACGCCGGTACTGCCGGTTCTGCCGGAACGGCGGCGGCGCCGTCGTGGGTGTTCCCCTTCGACCAGCCGGCCGCGCCGGAGGAGGACGGCAACCAGTCGCTCGCCGTCAACACCACCGACGGTTCCGTTGTCTACGACGTCGCCTTCGCGCTGGTCTGGGCCGACGACGGGACGGATGTGACCACCCGGAACGAGGCCTATGCCTTCGCCAACTGCGCGGACTGCGCCGCCGTCGCGGTCGGGTTCCAGGTGGTGCTGATCGTGGGCCAGACCGACGTGATTGTTCCGGAGAATCTGTCTGCAGCCGCGAGCTACAACTGCGTCCGGTGCCTGACCTACGCCCTGGCGAGCCAGCTGGTCCTCACGCTGGACGGGCCGCTGAGCGCCGATGGCATGGCCCGGCTCAATGGGCTCTGGCAGCAGATCACGGAATACGGCCGGAATCTGCAGAATGTGCCGCTCTCGGAGATCCAGGGGCGACTGGACGCCTTCAAGGTTCAGATCATGGACGTCATCAAGAGCGACCCCAGCGCCACACCGGGTGTTTCGTCCGGCACGGCTCCCGCCACCACGGGCAGCTTGCCGGGACCGAGCCCGACGGCGACCCCCGGCCCTACTACTGACCCTGCGCCGCGCCCCACGCCAGGCGGGACCGCGGCCACCGTTCCCGCCGGTATGGCCCCGGCCGCCACGTCCCCGGCGAGTGCGGAGCCGCAGCCCACGCAGTCCGCAGGCACGGCCACCGCGCCGGTTCCGGTCACGCCGTCGCTGGACCCGACAAACACGGCTCCGACAAACACGGCCCCGCCGACGCCGAAAGCCACGGCCCCGCCGGCGCCGTAGGTCGTCTGGGCGGCCGAGGCCGTGAGTGCGCTTGGGCCTTCGGGCCCCGGAGCCGGGGGCAGACACTTTCGCCGGCGCCCCTTGGCCGGAGTCTGTTTCGGGCGCCCATCTGCCGAAGATGGCCGCTATGGGACCGCCGGTTTCAAGGTGTGGCTTAGCGGCCATCTGTGGCGAACCGGTGGGCCCTGCACGGGCAGGCCGTCAGGCCGTAGAGCCTTTGGCTGGCTGCCGGGCAATCCACTCATCCGCGAGGAGGGCGTAGACCACTTCCGTGGCCCACTGGCCCTTGTAGTGCCACTTATCCAGCTGGGTGGATTCCAGCCGCATACCGAGCCGTTCGCACAGTGCCGCAGAGGCCGTGTTGAGCGCATCGAGCTTGGCGTTGATCCGGTGGAAGCCGAGTTCCCCGAAACCCAGCTTCAGCAGCGCACCGGCGGCCTCGGACGCGATTCCCTTGCCGCGGGCCTCCGGGGCCAGGCTCCAGCCGATCTCGGCCTGGCCGCGGCCGGGCAGCCACTTCAGCACCACCTCGCCGAGCAGCCCGGGCGAGTCTGCGGCCTCGATGGCCAGGCAGATCCAGTCGCCCTCCTTCTCGAAGACGAAGTTGGCATACTTGCCCACGGATTCCATGGACTTGGTGTAGCTTTTCGCCTCCCCGGGCAGGAACCGGGCGGTCTCGGGCAACGACTGGTAAGCGAAGTATGGGTCCAGGTCCGTGGCCTCGAAGGGGCGCAATACCAGCCGTTTGGTGCGCAGGGGCAGGTTCAGTTCCGTCATGGCCCCCACGCTACCCATTGGTTGGTCCACACGTGCCGTTCCGGACCGCAAAAGCGCCGTCAAGGAGCAGCGGGTGAGCCGGTGACGACGGCGGCCGTGGCCTCGGCGATGGCACGCTCCTCGTCCGTGGGCACCACGAGGACAGGAATGGCCGAGGACGCCGAGGAAATCACCCGGGGTTTCTTGGAGCGTTCGCCGTTCAGGCCGGCGTCGAGCTCCACGCCGAGGGCAGCGAGCCGCTCCGCCACGAGGGCACGGAACCGGTGCGAGTTCTCCCCGATTCCGGCGGTGAACACCAGCGCCTTGGCCCCGCCGACGGCCACGTGGTAGCCGCCGATGTACTTTGCGAGCCGGTAGGACGCCACGGCGAGTGCCATGGCCGCTTTGGCGTCCCCGGCGTCGGCGGCCTCCACCACCGTGCGCATGTCATTGTTACCGGCCAGGCCCTTGAGCCCGGACTGCCGGTTCAGCATCGCGTCCAGATCCTCCGGGGACCAGCCGGCCCGGCCGAGGAACACCAGGATGGACGGGTCCAGGTCGCCGGATCGGGTGCCCATCACCAGACCCTCCAGCGGAGTGAAGCCCATCGAGGTGTCTACAGACTGCCCGCCGCGGATCGCCGTGACGGAGGCTCCGTTGCCCAGGTGGGCGATGACGGCGTCGAACTCCTCTACCGGAACAGCCAGCAGCGCTGCCGCCCGGTGCGCGACGTACTCGTGCGAGGTGCCGTGGAAGCCGTAGCGGCGGATCCCGTGATTGGTATACAGCTCATCCGGCACCGCGTAGCGCCAGGCGTGCTCCGGGAGGGTGCGGTGGAAGGCCGTGTCGAACACGGCCACCTGCGGCATGTCCGGCCACTTCTTCGAGATCGCACGGATGCCCAGCACGTTCGCGGGGTTGTGTAGGGGCGCCAGCGGGTTGAGCCGCTCAATGGCCCGCGTGATCTCGTTGTTGATCAGGACCGGGGCGGAGAATCGCTCCCCGCCGTGCACCACCCGATGCCCCACGGCGTCAAGAACCCGGCCGCCCAGGGCCGCATGGATCTCCTCATCCACCTGCTCCAGCGCCTCTGCGTGGTCGCGGGGACCCTCAATCTGGCCGTCGCCGTCGCCGCCGGTGCCCATTCCGATCTTCTCGACCAGTCCCTCGGCGAGCACGCTGCCGGCTTCAATATCGCGGACCTGGTACTTAAGCGAGGACGAGCCTGAGTTGATAACGAGCACGAGCATGGGGCCTCCTACGCCTTGGCTGTTGCGCCGACCCCGGAGGGTGCGCCGGATTTGGCATTCGCCGGAGCCTGGCAGAGCACTCCGTGGGACCCACTATAAATTGCCGGACCGGCACGCGCGGGCATCCGTTGCGAAAGCTCCGGCGGGCGCCTAGAGTCGGCGGACCACCAGGACACTCACGAAGGGATTTACATGACTGACGAAGCAACCCAGCCAGAGGGCACCGAGCCGGAGAGCACCGAGCCCAGCACGTCCGGATCAACAGATCCCACCGGCGTCGAAGGCGCCAACCCGGCCCTGGACGACACGGGCAACCTCAAGGCCGCCGAGGTCGGAGAAGCGCCCCAGCCCCCCGAGAACCTGGAGGACCTGGACCTCACACCGGCAGGTTTGGCTGACGAACCTGCCGAGCAGGAAGACCCGGACAGCCCGGTGGAGCCGGGAAACAGCTGACCGGGAAACAGCTGCCCGGAAGACGGTTGGCTAGGCATGCACAGCCGCGGGCGCCGGCTCCACGGCCGGCCCCACGGACTGCGCCTGGACCGCGGTGATGGCCACCGTGTTGACGATGTCCTCCACGGTGCACCCGCGGGAGAGATCATTGACGGGCTTCCGGAGCCCCTGGAGGACGGGCCCGACGGCGACCGCTCCCGAGGACTGTTGCACTGCCTTGTAGGTGTTGTTGCCGGTATTGAGGTCCGGGAAGATGAACACCGTGGCTTGCCCGGCGACGGACGATTCGGGCATTTTTGACTGGGCGATCGCTGCGTCCACGGCCGCGTCGTACTGGATGGGGCCTTCGACGGCGAGATCCGGGCGGCGGGTGCGGACCATCTCGGTGGCCTGCCGGACTTTGTCCACCGCCTCGCCGGTCCCCGAGCCGCCGGTGGAGTAGGACAGCATGGCCACACGCGGTTCCACGCCGAACTGAACGGCAGTCTCGGCGGAGGCCAGGGCGATGTCCGCCAACTGCTCGGCGTTTGGATCGGGATTGACCGCGCAGTCGCCGTAGACCAGCACCCGGTCCGGCATCAGCATCAGGAACACCGAGGAGACGATCTTCACGCCCTCGCGCGTCTTCACGAACTCCAGCGCCGGCCGGATGGTGTGCGCGGTGGTGTGCGCGGCGCCGGAAACCATGCCGTCCACCACCCCGAGCTGCACCATCATGGTGCCGAAGTAGCTGCCGTCCAGCATGAGTTCCAGCGCCCGGGCGAGGTCCACACCCTTGTGCGCGCGCAGCTGCGCATACTTCCGGGCAAACTCCTGGCGCAGCTCCGACGTCGCCGGGTCCACAATATTCATGCCGGCGAGGTCGACGCCCTGGGTGGACGCCAGCTCCCGGACCGCCGACTCGTTGCCCAGGATGGTGAGCTCACACACGTCCCGGCGGTGCAGGATTTCAGCGGCCCGCAGGATCCGCACGTCCTCCCCCTCGGGCAGCACGATGTGCCGGCGTTGCAGCCGGGCCCGTTCGATGAGGTCGTGCAGGAACCGCAACGGCGTCATCCGTTCCGGCCGCGGCAGGTGCAGCCGTTCGAGCAGCTCGGCCTCGTCCACCCGTCGGGCCCACAAACCCAGGGCAGAGGCCACCTTACGGCGATGCCCGGACCAGATTTCGCTGCGCACCTCAGAGACCCGCTTGGCAGTGAAATAGGTGTCATCCTGGGCGGCAAAAATGGGGAACGGGGCCTGTGCCAGCAGCGAATAGATGGTGGGATCCGGAGCCAGGCCGCCGGTCAAAATCAGCGCTGACGGGACCGGGAAGTCATGCGAAAACGACGACGCCAGGCAGGCAACCAGCACGTCGGCCCGGTCACCGGGAACGATCACCAGGGCGCCGTCGTCGAGCACGTGCAGGAAGTTGGCCACGTTCATAGCGGCCACCTTGACCGAATGCACGTCACGTTCCAGGTCCGGCAATCCGGCCACCTGGCCCAGGCCAAGGGCTGCGGCAACCTCGCCGGTGGTGGGCCGGGCAATGGCCTCCAGCTCCGGCAGCACATACACGGGCCGGCCCGAGGCGCCGGGACGGACGGCTGCCGCAATGGCCTCCAGGTCCGCCGGGTCGGCCCGGTTCACCATTATCGCCAGGAGCGAGCAGCGTTCGGCGAGGAGTTCCTTCCGGGCGACCTCGACGGCGTCGGCCGCCTCCGCGACAGTCCGTCCCTTGGCGCCCACGACGGCCACGATGGACGCGGCCAGGTTGTTGGCAAGGCGGGCATTGAGGTCGAATTCGACGGCGGCGTCCTGGCCCGTAAGGTCGGTTCCCTCGATGATCACCACGTCGGCGTGATGTGACATTTCGGCGAACATCTCCACGCAGCGGGCGTCGATCTCGGCCCTGTTCCCCTCGGCCAGGAGTCCACGGACTTCGGCGAAGGTCAGGCCCCCGCGGCAGCGCTGGTCATCCAGGTCGAACCGGGACTTCATCAGGGCCACCATGGGGTCGGCGGCGGGGTCGGATCCGTTGACCACAGGCTTGAAGAAACCGATCCGGTCCGCGTGGCGGTGCAGCGTGTCCGCCAGCCCCAGCGCTACGAGTGACTTCCCGGATCCCGGTGTGGTCGCGCTGACGTAAATCCCCTTGGCCATGGTCCGCCCTTAGGTTGTGCCGGAGTGGTGCTCGGTCCGTCCATACTTTCACTTGTTGTACCGCTTTCTCCACGTAGCCGCGGACACCGGCCGCAGGACTTTGGCCTCTTGCCCGCCAGGGACCCGCAAGCCAGTGTGGGGAGCATGGAGGATCACGCGGAAACTTGCCGGATTGAACTGCAGGATGTCGGCGGCACGGCCTGGTGGGCCCGCATCTTCACCACCCTCACGTCCCAGACGGGAAGCACTCAGCTCCGGTTCATTGGCCGTGTGGGCGGCGAAATCCGCTACTCAAGTTCGACGTTCTCATCCCCGACGCCGGTCTCACCGGTGCCACCCGAGGAGGCCTGGGCCCCGGGGCTGACCCGCAGCCTGGAGGAGCTCGTCAGGGACCTTCAGCGCGACGGATGGGCCCAGACCGGGCGCGGCCGCGAACCCTGGGACCTGACGTTCCAACGGGGCTGAGTCCTTATTCTCCCCCACCGCTGCCCCCCGGAATGTGTCTACAACCCGGGCCTCCGCGTCGCCATCTCTTGACAGAAGGCACCCGAATGGGATTACCTAATGAACATTCGGTAAATAAAGCTGGAGGCAATGACGCATGGCTGAACTGACGATGTCCGGGACCACCCACCCCATCCTGAAGGACGACTATGCCTCGGAATGGATGGGCATTGAGGTGGTGGCCCTGAACGACGGGCATGCCACGATCCGCATGACACTCCGGCAGGAAATGCTCAATGGGTTCGGGATGGCCCACGGCGGCATGATCTTCGCCTTCGGCGACACAGCCTTCGCGCTGGCCTGCAATCCGGCCACCCCGGGACCGGGCGAAGCCGGAATCGACCCGGGCACCATCACCGTGGCGTCCGGGGTCGACATCAATTTCCTCAAACCGGCCTTCCGCGGCCAGGTTTTGACCGCCGTCGCCAACCGCCGCGCCAGCACCGGACGAAGCGGCCTCTACGACATCCAGATCTACGCCGCCGATCCCGGTGCGGGCACGCCGACGGCACCGCAGTCGGCACCCGCCGGCCAGGTCCCCGCCACGGTTCCGGGAAGCCTCCCCACCGACACAGCCACCAACGCCACTGCGTGGGAACTCATCGCAGAGTTCCGCGGCCGCAGCCGCACCATCTCCAAGAAATAGAAACAGGGAACCCCAGATGACCCAAGAAACCGTCGCCACCACCAGTGATGCTGTCCTGGACCGCGAAGAAACCATCTCACGCGACGAACTCGAAGCGCTGCAGCTCGGCCGCCTCCAGCACACCGTGGCCTACGCCTACGACCGCGTCCCCCTGTACAAGCGCAAGTTCGACGAAGCCGGCGTCCACCCCGCCGACCTCCGCGAACTCTCCGACCTCGCCAAGTTCCCCTTCACCACCAAAGAGGACCTTCGGCTGGAGTACCCCTTCGGCATGTTCGCCGTCCCGCAGCAGCAGGTGGCCCGCATCCACGCGAGCTCGGGAACCACCGGCCGCGCCACGGTGGTGGGCTACACCAAGCAGGACCTCGCCGACTGGGCCAAGCTCGTGGCCCGATCGCTGCGCGCCTCCGGCGTCCGCCCCGGCATGAAGGTCCACAACGCTTACGGCTACGGCCTGTTCACCGGCGGCATGGGTGCCCACGCCGGCGCCGAGGCCCTGGGCTGTACAGTCATCCCGATCTCCGGCGGCCAGACCGAACGCCAGATCACCCTCATCCAGGACTTCAAGCCGGATGCGATCCTGGCCACCCCGACCTACCTGCTGACCATCGCCGACGCCATGATGAAGCAGGGCATCGACCCGGCTTCCACCTCGCTCAAGTACGCCGTCCTGGGCGCAGAGCCGTGGACTGAGGAAATGCGCCATGAGCTCGAAGCGACCATGAACATCAAGGCCTGCGACATTTACGGGCTTTCCGAGGTCATGGGCCCGGGCGTCGCCGGCGAGGCCGTGGAAACCCAGGATGGCAGCCACATCTGGGAGGACCACTTCCGTCCTGAGATCATCGACGCCTTCGATCCCTCGGTGGTCCTGGGCGATGGAGAACACGGCGAACTGGTCTTCACGTCCCTGACCAAGGAAGCGCTGCCCATCATCCGGTACCGCACGAAGGACCTCACCCGGCTGCTGCCCGGCACCGCCCGGCCCGCGCACCGCCGCATGGGCCGCATCACCGGCCGCAGCGATGACATGATCATCCTTCGCGGCGTGAACCTGTTCCCCTCCCAGATTGAGGAGATCGCACTCCGGGTCCCCGAGCTGAGCCCGCATTTCCAGCTGGAACTCACCCGTCCCGAGGGCCAGCGGATGGACCAGTTGACCGTCAGGATCGAACGCCGCGAGTCCGTCACAGTCGAGGGAGTCGCCTCCGCGGCCAAGGTCCTGCAGCAACAAATCAAGATCCACGTCGGCTCCTCCTGCACCGTCGACGTCGTCGAGCCCGGCTCCCTGGAGCGGTCCAACGGCAAGCTCCGCCGGATCTACGACATGCGCCCCAAGGCCTGAGCCCCTTTCCACGCTCCGCCGCGACGGCCGGCCCGGCTGGGTGTCCCTTGAAAAGCCACACCTGCCGGGCCGACCGACCGTTCATGAGAAACTAGCGAGTATGCCCACCACAGCAAGCAGCACCAAGCGCGGCCGTCCCGGTTATGACCAGCAGTCGGTGCTGGTGATCGCCGTGGACGTCTTCAACCGCCACGGCTACGATGCCACCTCCATGGGCATCCTCGCGGAGAACTTGGGCATCTCCAAGTCCGCCATCTACCACCACGTCCCCTCCAAGGGGGACCTCCTGAAGCTGGCACTGGACCACGCCCTCGGTGGGCTCGAAGCCATCCTGGACCAGCCCCAGGCTCTGACCGGCACGGCCGAGGCGCGGCTTGAGTTCGTTCTTCGCGAGACCATCTCGGTGCTGGTGGAACGGCTCCCGTTCGTCACGTTGCTGCTGCGCCTCCGCGGGAACACCGAAATTGAGCGGAACGCCATGGAACGCCGGCGCACGTTCGACCACAAGGTGGCGGCCCTGATTTCCGCGGCCCGCGACGAGGGTTCACTCCGCCAGGACATCGACCCCCGAACCGTGACCCGGCTGCTCTTCGGCACCATCAACTCGATCGTCGAATGGTACAAACCCGGAGGCTCCCTCTCTCCGGAGAAACTCGCCGACGACGTCATCACCATGGCCTTCCACGGCCTGCACGTCCCCCGCTAGGGGCATGGTTCGGGGCGCCAGCAAGACCCCATTGACCGCGACCGGCGCCCGGGCCACGCTGAGAAGATGGCCACCAAACTTTCCCAGGTGCTCCTGGGCACCCTCCCGCAGCTGAGGTACGAGCCCACTGCCAAAAGGATCCGAGCAAGCCACAGCCGGATCACCGTCGTCGACACACTGCAGGCCTGCCTGGTTTGGGAACCGCGCCGGATCACACCCCTGTATGCCGTGCCGGAACAGGACCTTCGCGCCGACCTCGCACCGCCTTCCCTGGCGCCGGCCGCCGTCGAAGAGCACCCCTTCGCCGTTCGGGCGGGCGGGGCGCCAACGGCGCTGGACCCCGGGACCGGGTTTGGCAGGCACACCTGCGCCGGCGAGGAACTCGACGTCGTGACACCAGTGGCGACCGTTCACCGCGGCGCGTTCCGGTTCGAGGACACGGATCTGGCCGGCTATGTCGTCCTGGAATTTGATGCCTTCACCTGGCTTGAGGACGACGAGGAAATCATCGGCCATCCGCGGGATCCATTCCACCGGGTTGACATCCGCGCGTCGTCCCTGGAGGTGGAGGTGGTGTTCGACGGCGTGAAGCTGGCCGGCACCCACGGCGCACAACTGCTCTACGAGACGTTGCTCCCGGTGCGCTATTACATCCCGCCCGCGGATGTGCGGCTGGACCTGCTGGAGGAGGGCCCCAAGCGGACGCTCTGCCCGTACAAGGGCCAGGCCAGCTACTGGAGCGTCCCGGGCTCGGCGCAGGGCCGGAACATCGCGTGGAGCTATGACCGGCGATTCCTCGATGCCGCCCAGATCCACGGGCTTATCAGCTTCTTCAATGAGCGGGTCGACCTGACGGTCGACGGTGTGCTTCAATCCCGGCCCGTCTCGCCCTGGTCCCGCCCGGGCGGCCCGGGCGGCCCGGGGGCAGGCTGAGGCGCCGCGCGGTGCATGGAACAGCGCCCCGGCAGGCCGGGACGCTGTTGGGTGAGACGTTGCCGGCTAGAGCTGGTAGTCAGCTGCCGTCGTGATGTTCTCGTGAACGCACAGGATGTTGTGCTCCGTGTCCATGAACCAGGCGCACTTCTGCGAATCCGTTGTGCAGATGTGGTTCTCGGTCTTGAGATCCGGCAGGTTGTAGTCCTGGAACTGGACGCCCCTGGACTCCATCTCCTGGACGGTCCGCTCGATCTCGGAGACTTCAAAACTCAGGGTTGTGTGCTCGGAATGCTTTCCGTCCCTGACGGGCATCAACTGCAGCGTGGGGCCGCCGTCGCTGCCGAATAATTCACTACCGTCCTCTGTCACTCCACGGTGCGGGAGGCCCAGTGTGTCCGCATAGAAGCGGTGGGCTCGCTCTGCATCATCGACTGGCAGGACCGTTGTGGCTGTGTTCAAAACTAGGGTCATATCGCCACCTCCTACGAGGACGATTTTACGCCGGTGGCGGGCAAAAAGAGCCTGCCGGCTCCCCACCCTGGTGACGCTCCCGCACGTTCGGCACCCCAAGGATGGATGCTCCCTCAGGGTGAGGGAGCATCCATCCGGGAACCGCCAGACCTGAGGGAGCGTCGGAAGGGGTCTACTTCTCCACGAGGGTGAGGACGTCGTACGTGGCGACGATCTCGTCGTTCTGATTGGTCAGGACAGCATCCCAGGCCACCTCGCCATACTCGTCGGTCTCGCGCGGCGTGATCTTCTTGGCGGTCAGGGTGACCCGGATCGAATCGCCCGCGGCCACCGGCGTGATGAAGCGCAGGCTTTCCAGTCCGTAGTTCGCCAGGACCGGACCCGGCGCAGGCTCCACGAACAACCCGGCGCCCCAGGCCAGCAACAGGTACCCGTGGGCCACGATGCCCGGAAAGAACGGGTTGGCCGCCGCTGCCTCCTGGTTGGTGTGGGCATAGAAAGTGTCGCCGGTGGAATTCGCGAACTTGGTGATTTCCTCCAGCGTCACTTCGCGGAGCCCGGAGCGGATCGAATCACCGATGCGCAGCGTGCTCAGGTGTTTCCGGAACGGGTGCTGGCCCTCAGTCTCGAGGGTGAAGTTCCGGTCCGCTCCGGTGTGCCAGACGCCCGTGACGGCGGTCAGCATGTTCGGTGAGCCCTGGATGGCGGTGCGCTGCATGTGGTGCAGGACGGAACGGATGCCGCCGAGCTCCTCGCCGCCGCCGGCACGGCCGGGTCCGCCGTGGACCAGATGCGGGACCGGGGAACCGTGGCCGGTGGAGCTGCGCGCGTCCTCGCGGTTGAGCATGTGCACCCGGCCGTGGTGGGCGGCGATGCCGGTGACGAGTTCGCGGGCAACGGCCGGATCGTTGGTGCAGACCGAGGCGACCAGCGAGCCGCCGCCGCGGGCGGCGAGGCGGACGGCGTCGGCCAGGTCCGTGTAACCGATCACCGAGGAGACCGGACCGAAGGCCTCCAGGGAGTGGACCTCCCCGGCTTCCGGGTCGGCCCAGCTCAACAGCACAGGGGACATAAACGCCCCGTCCGCGACGACGCCAACGCTGCCGTCCGCGCTGGTGACCTTCGGCGAATCGAGCGTGCCGTAGGCGAGTTCCCCGCCGGCGTCGAGCATGGACTGGACGGCGGCGCGCACATCGGCAAGCTGCTCCAGGGATGCCAGGGCGCCCATGTTGACGCCCTCGGCGCGCGGGTCTCCGAGGACGATGCGCTCGTTGATCCGTTCCCCCACGGCGGCGATGACGTCCTGTACCAGCTCCTGCGGCACAATGGCCCGGCGGATGGACGTGCACTTCTGCCCGGCCTTGGCGGTCATCTCACTGACCAGGGACTTGATAAAAGCGTCGAACTCCGGGGTGCCCTTGACGGCGTCCGGGCCCAGGATCGAGGCGTTCAGGGAGTCGGTCTCCGAGGTGAAGCGGACCCCGCCCCGCACCACGTTGACGTGGGACTTGAGCGTGTTGGCAGTGGTCGCCGACCCGGTGAAAGCCACGAGGTCGCGGTAATCGAGGTGGTCCAGCAGGGTCCGGACCGAGCCGGAAACCAACTGCAGGGAGCCCTTGGGCAGGATGCCGGATTCGATGATGGCCTTGACCACGGCGGCGGTGACGTACCCGGTGGGGGTGGCGGGCTTGACGATAGTAGGCACGCCGGCGATAAACGCGGGTGCCAGCTTCTCGAGCATGCCCCACACGGGGAAGTTGAAGGCGTTGATTTGCACGGCTACGCCCGGGATGCGGGTGTAGATGTGCTCGCCGGCGAAGGATCCGTCCTTGGACAGCACCTCCATGGGGCCGTCCACAATGACCTGGGAGTTGGGAAGCTCACGCCGGCCCTTGGATCCAAACGTGAAGAGGACCCCGATGCCGCCGTCGATATCGACCATTGAGTCGATTTTAGTGGCGCCGGTCTGGGCGGAGAGCGCGTAGAACTCCTCGCGGCGGCCGTTCAGGTACTGCGCCAGCTCCTTGAGCTTGAGCGCGCGCTGGTGAAAAGTCAGTTTGCCCAGTTCCGCCTGGCCGGTGGTGCGTCCGTGGTCAACGACGGCGGCAAGATCCAGTCCCTCAGTGCTCACTTTGGCGAGGAGTTCACCGGTGCTGGCGTCCCGCACGGAGGCGGCGCCAGCCGCCGATCCCGCGTCGGGGGTCCACCAGGAATCCCGGATGAAGCTTGGAACGATCCCGACAGTGTCTACTGTGGGTTCCGGAGCGGTTGCAGTGGTGGTCATCGTTGACGGGTCCTTCCAACAGGGGCAAGATCAACACGGCCAGCATTACTGACCGTCCGTTCGGTAATATGTCTACAGTACATGAATGAGGCCTGCCGCACACTAGCTGCGGCGGCACGGACCGGCCCGAGCCCTTGGGTCTGCAGGCCATAAAGGAGACGCGATGACGCCCGAGCCCTCGAACACCGAGCTGTGGAAGATCACCCTTGGTGAACTCGACAAAAAAATGGGCGTGAGGATCGTCGAGGAATCGGTCGACCGGGTCGTGGCCACCATGCCGGTGGAGGGCAACCGGCAATCGTTCGGGCTCCTTCATGGCGGAGCTTCACTGGCCGTCGGGGAGGCTGTGGGCTCCTGGGCGGCGGTCATCCACGCCAGCACGATGGGCAAAACGGCCGTCGGCGTCGACGTCTCGGCCACCCATCACAAGTCCGCCCGTGAAGGCCTCATCACCATCACCGCGACGCCCATCCATCTGGGCGGCACCGTGACCACCCACGAGGTGCTGATCACCAACGAGGCCGGTCAGCGGCTCTGCACCCTGCGGATCACCAACCTGTTGCTGGACCGCAAAGGCTGAGGTTGCGGGCAGGGATTCCGAGAACTGCATCCAAAGGCGCTCCCCGGCCGGTAGTAACGGTGTAAGCACATCACCGCCCGGAACCGGGCAACTCAATGAGGAGTTAGACATGCGCAAATCCGTTTATGCCGCCGGGACACTGTCCCTGCTGGCGGCGCTCACGTTCGCAGCCCCCGCCCAGGCGAGCGGAAATCACGACGGCGGCCGGCACCATGGCGACGACGCCCTGCTTTCCGTCCTGCACGGCGTCCCGGGCCTCACCGTGGACGTGTGGGTGGACGGCAAGCTCACCTTGGACGACTTCACCCCCGGAACCCTCGCGGGGCCGCTGAAACTTGACGCCGGCGATTACAAGATCGCGATCACGGCAGCCGACGCCACCAGCGCGGACAACCCGGTGATCGGACCGGTCAAGGTTCATCTCAAGGAAGGCCGGAACTACACCGCTGTGGCGCACCTGGATGCTGCCGGAGCGCCCACTGCCACCCTGTTTAAGAACAGCACCTCGGCGAGTCCCGAGGGCCAGGGAAAGCTGACCGTCAGGCACGTGGCCGCGGCGCCCGCCGTTGACATCCTGGCCGGCGACACCGCTGTCATTAAGAACCTGCGCAACCCTAAGCAGAAGGTGCTGACCCTGGAGGCAGGGACGGTGTCCGCGTCGGTTGCGGCCGCCGGAACAACCGCGCCCCTGATCGGCCCGGCGGACGTCCCGGTGACGGCGGGAAAAAACACGATCGTGTATGCGTGGGGCAGTCTGGATAACGGCACCCTTGGCGTTGCCGTCCAGGTGGTCGACTCGGCTAAGTGGCGTGGCGACTGCGATCGGCACTGATATCAGTATCCCCGGTGGCTAACGGATGACCCGGCGCCGGGTCATGGCCAGCAGGACCACGCCCAGCAGGATCGTGCCGCCGGCTAGTCCCGCCGTCGGCACCAGGAGGCTCGCGCCGGTGTCCGCCAGTTGGCCGGCGCCGGTGCCGGCCGGTTGCCCGGCGCCGGTGTCAACCGGTTGCCCGGCGCCGGCCGGAAGCACGGGTGCCTGAGCGGGCGGAACGACGGCCGGAAGGTCAGGCTCCGGGCCGGGTGCCGCGGGCACCACTGCGGACGCCTCAATGCTGAAGGTGACCAGCAGCGGGTCCGAAACAACCCCGTCGACCGCTTGGGTGACCGAAAGTGTATGCACACCGGTGGCAAGGTCTGCCGGGAACGGCGCACTCCAGCGTCCGCCCTCCGCCAGCACCCGGGCAGCGCCTGCCGGGCTCCCATCGACCACGACGGCGATGGCCGCGCCATCGATTCCCGTTCCCGAGAGCGTTGCAGGAAGCGAGTCCTGGCTGAGGCGGGAACCATCGTTGACGGAGGTGAGGGCCGGGGCTGCCGGGGCCACAGTGAAGGTGCGGGTGGCGGAGGGGCTGTCCACGACGCCGGGGGACGTTTGGACGGCGTGGAACGAGATCCGGCCAGCGACGGGCCCGCCGGTGGGAACGCTCCAGCTGCCGTCCGGAGCTACGACGGCGGAGCCGCTGATACCGCCGGTGACGTGAACCGCCAGCCCCGGCGTGCCGGTGCCGTCGATGCGGGCGAGCTCTTTCAACGCCGCCCCCTCGGCCGGCGTGCTGATCACCGGCGCGTCAAGGTCCGAAACCGTAACCATGAGGGACGCCGCGCCCGAGCGGCTGAAACCGTTTACCGTCTCGGCCGTGAACCGCAGCGGGCCGGTGGTCTCCGGTGCGGGGAACGACCAGTTCCCGGCGGAGTCCACGGGCACCACCACCGGCTTCTTGTTGCCAACAACGATGCGAACCTTTGAGCCGGCGGCGACGGCAGATGCCGGGGCTGCCGGGATCCGGCCCATGATGGGTTGACCTGCCATGACGGTCCCATCAACCGCTGCCGCAAGCTGAGGTTTGTTCAGGAACAGCTGCAGTTCGACGGCGGACGGGAACTTGGTAAGGGAGTCCTCCAGCGTCGTGGCGATGGCGAAGTTCGGGGCTGCGGGTTGTCCATCCGCCGGCGGGGCCTCGCCGGCCGAGTGGGTGCCCACAGCGAAGTTCCCGCTGATCCAGGGGCCGCCGGAGTCGCCTCCGCTGGACTGGACGTTCTTGGAGAGAAACCCGCGGAACGCCCGTACATCCGCTGGATTGGTGGTCCGTCCGCCCACAACATAGATGCCGGTCTCCTCCACCTGCCCGCAGGACCAGCCGTCCGTCCGTCCGGAGCGGCACACGTTCTGGCCCTTGAACGGCGCCACCGTGCCGATGATCTTCACGGCAGTGGCGCCGGGGTTTGCCGCACTGGCCCAAGTGTTCGCGGCGGGCCGGAGGTTGACGGCGTCACTGAGTGCTTCGACGACGGCGATGTCCGTGCCCACGTTGCCGGGGTCGCCCACATCGCCCGTGTTCCAGTCGGGGTTCAGGACCCAGGAGTTGTCCTGTCCGCCGAACTGGCTGTATCCAAAGGTGCCAAACGGCGCGAGGCGTTCCGGGAGGGGCGCCGTGCCGCCCGCCGGGGCCGACGCCCGGGGCTCAAGACCCAGGACCGCGCCGGTGCCGTCCTCGGTGCAGTGCCCGGCGGTCAGTACGACCGGCAGGCCGCTTCCGTTGTACGCTCCAAAGCCGGTGGAACAGATGGTCCGCCAGGGCGGTGCATCGATGACATAACCGTCCCCGCCGTACACGTCCGCTTCGGTGGCGACCGGGGTTGCAAGCTCCAGCTGGACGTTGGCGTAACGCGCCACGAAGTCGGCCGGAGAGATCTTTCCCGGCGCGGCCTCAGCCGTGGACGCCTTGCCGGTCTGCGGCTGCAGAGTGGTCTGCTGCTGCGGGGATAGCGCGGTTTCCGCTGTGTTGGTCCCGCCGGTACGGATGATGAAGCTTCCACCGGAATAGGCGACGGCCTGCAGGCCGGCGGCGCCCACCTCGCGGACGTACTCCTGGAACAGCTGCTCGGTACTGGAGGCCACGAGGTCCGCCTTCGACGGAGACGTGGCGGAATGTGCGGGCGCTTGCGCAACCGGGTCCGCTGAAAGTTCCGCAGGAGGTGCAACCGGGGTGGTCGGAGGCTCCGCCACGGGCGCCACGAGCGCAAACACGGCCGCGGCCACGTTCAGCTCATCGACGCGGGCCTGCAGCTCAGGGCCGCTGCCTTCGACCAGAATCTTGCCGTCCCGCAGGCGGACGCCCAGATAACCCGGCAGTCCGCGCAGCGACGGCACGGCGTCGGCCGCCGTCCTGCCGAGCTGGCCGGCTGCATTGAACTGCTCAACCGTCATGCCCAGATCCCGCTGGACGGCCGCGGCGAGCCCGGCTTCGTTGATCCCCGGAACCGCCGGCACGGCTGAAACGGCACTGGTCGCAGCGTCCGCCGTGGGCCTGGGAACCGCCGTCGTCGGAGCTGCCGACGAGACCGACGGCGCGGGGTCCGGCCCCCCGGTTTCGGCCAGAGCGGGAACGGAGCAGAACGATCCCGCGAGCGCGATGGCGGCAGCCGCCACCGCCCGCCCTGTCAGCTGATTCCTGGGAGTCTTCACCCGGTCACTCTAGCGCCCCACCTTGGCGAGAATGGCTGCCAACTCCCGGTCTGTGATGCCATTGTGACGCAGGAATTCCCTGGTTCCCACATGACGGATGAACCGCCGCAGGCTCTCCAGCCGTATCTCCAGCATCGACACGAGGACGTCCTCGGGCAGATACCGCTCATGCGGATGCGGCACTCCCGACACCCGGTGGTGTTCGTTGATACCGCGCATGGCGCGCTCGTAACCCCTGGCAATGGCGTCCTCGCCGGCTCCGGCGAGGTCTTGGAGCATGGCCGCGATCATGCCGCTGCGGTCCCGGCCCGCGGAGCAGTGAATCACGACGCCGCCGCGCGCCGACGCCACGGCTCTGAAAACTCCGGCCAGCTTTCCCGGAAAGATCCGGGCGTTGTCCGCATAGGATGCCGGATCATTCAGGTAGGGAACACAGAGTGCTCGGAATTCGGCGTTTCCGGGGTCCTCGGTAGGGGCATGGACGACGTCGAACACCGCCAAAGCCTCGGCTCCAACCAGGGGATCGGTGTCCCGGCGGCGGATCTCGTCGGGGTTGCGGAGATCGATCACCGTCCGGATGCCGTCGTCGTACGCCTGCTGCCACCCCGCCTCGGTGAGCCATTCGCGACGCCCCATCCGAAAAACGCTTCCAGCAACGTGCCAGGCGTTGACCGCGCCGTTCCACCGGACTGCTGCGTCCTGGTCATCCAGACCGGAGTGCCCGAACGCGCCTGGCGCACCCGTTGGCTGGGCGGGGCCACCGGAATCGGCAGGATGGGTCATCTAAGAAAGTTAAGCACACGCTCCGGCGCCGATCCAGAACCCGAATTCGAAGGATCTCGGCAACGGGTCTCCTGGCCGTGGTGCGGGTGGAGGTGTCCGCGTAAGGTGGCGTTGACCCGGTAGCCGCCGGGCGCTTTTCTTCAGTACGCCTGCCGCCAGGACTGGTTCACCTCCCGGCGCGGGAGCCTGAATCTACCCGCCTTTGAGGGGAACACCATGGGAATGGCAACACTTGGACGCCGGCGAACGGCCCTGGCTGCTGGTCTCGCCACTCTGGCGATGGCGGTCGGCGCGGCGGCGGTCCCGGCGCAGGCCGTGGACAAGATGAAATATATTGCGCTCGGCGATTCGTACGCCGCCGGGCAGGGAGCGGGTCCGTATCTGGATGGCTGTTACCGCAGTGAGAGTGCCTATTCCGAACTCGCTGCTGAAGTCAAAGCCATCAAGCTGGTCAGGAATGCCGCCTGCAGCGGCAAAACCACCCAGGAGGTCGTGGACACCCAGCTGCGCCAGCTGAACAAGAGCACCGAACTGGTAACCATTACCGCAGGCGGCAACGACCTTAAGTTCGGGGATATAGTCACCAAGTGTGGCAACGCCATGGTCGATTCCACCGCGGCTCCGCTGTGCGACAAGGCCAGCGCTGATGCGGCGGCCCAGCTCGCCAGCGGACAACTCGCCGGCGCCGTGGCCGAGATGGTTAAGAGCGTGAAGGCCGCGGCACCGAATGCCAAGGTGGTATTGACCGGCTACCCCTACCTCTACAACCCGGGCACGCTCGATCCGGCCGATCCCATGTCAGTATTCATCGACAAGGCCACTTTCCTGGCTGACGGCCTGAACGGGTCCATTGCGGGCGCTGCCGCTGCCACCGGAGCGACGTATGTCGATGTCAGGACTGCTTTCGCCGGCCACGGCATCAACTCGGCAGATCCCTGGATCAATCTGGACCTCGCCAACCTGGGCAGCCCCGACAACTTCCACCCAAACGCGGAAGGCTACGAGGCGTACTACGCAGCGTTGAGTAAGGCCGGAGCCTATTCCTCCCGCTAGCGCCGCCTGGCCAGCCTGAACTCCAGGGCGTTCCGGACCATCGGCCATTCGTGCGCCAGGATGGAGAACACCACGGTGTCCCGCAGCGCTCCGTCGCTACTGCGGGTGTGGGCGCGGAGGACGCCGTCCTGCTTGGCACCCAGCCGGGCGATCGCCTCGCGGGATTGGTGGTTCAGCCAGTGCGTCCGGAACTCGACGGCGGGACAGCCCAATGTTTCGAAGGCGTGCCGCAGGAGCAGCAGCTTGGAGTCCGGGTTGCTGCCGCTGCCCTGGGCTGACGCAGCGTTCCAGGTGGAGCCTATCTCCACCCGCGGCGTAGCGGCGTCGATGTTCATGTAGGTGGTCATGCCGATCACCTTGCCGGGCGCCCCGGTGGCGGGGTTAAGCAGCCTTGTGGTGAAGGGCAGCATGGCGCCGGCCTCCTGCAGGGCCAGGCGCCGGGCGATCTCGCCGGCCATCTGCTGCGGGGCGGGCACTGACGTGTACCAAAGGCGCCACAGTTCTCCGTCGCGGGCAGCCTCCACGAGGCCGTCGTGGTGGTCCCGGCTGAGCGGCTCAAGGACGACGAGCTTACCGGTCAAGGTGATAGGGGCGATCGCAGGCCGGTCCAGGGAAGTCACGGCACCATCCTAGGGGCATCCGGGAGGTGGACCGGATTGCCCCCCACTGGTTTGACGCCCGGCAACCTCGTTAGGCTGGGGTCATGATCACAGTCCGCGGCACCGCCACCTCAGCCCTTGACCCCGCAAGGGCCTTCAACTACCTGTCAACGTTTGAGCACACGCCGGAGTGGGACCCCGGAACCCCTGTGGTGAACAAGCTCTCCACAGGGCCGGTGGCCGTAGGGCACCGGTACCACGCCGAAGCCGAGTTCCGAGGCAAGCGCCAGGCGCTGACCTATGAAGTGATCGAACTGACAGCCAGCCGTATCAAGCTGCGCGGTGAGAACAAGTCAGTGATCTCTGTGGACACCATTGAAGTCTCGCCGTCCGGGGCGGGCTCCAAGGTGGACTACACGGCGGAGTTCCAGCTCAAGGGCTGGCTCAAAGCCGCTGAACCGTTTGTCCGGCCGGCGTTCAACTCCCTTTCCGGCCCCGCCATGGACGGAATGAAAAAGACCCTCGACTCCCAAGCATCGCTGTAGCGGCGCTGTGCGGAACAGGAGCACACCGTGACATCCCAGAATCCGGATCCCCTCGAGAACAACCTGACCGGCCTCGAGCCGGGCGGCGGCGTGCCGCCCGGCGAAACACCACCCGGGGAGGGAACCTCGGTGGGACCCCAAGGGCCGCGGATCCGCGAGGGCCGGGGCTTCGTCCAGTACCTGTGGATCATCATGATCGCCGTGGTGGTGCTGCTAATGATGCTCTACTTTATCGGCTACATCGTGGGCATCCTCGACTGATCTGTCCGGGGTCACTTGTCCCAGGTGAAGAAGCCCTTGCCGGACTTGCGCCCGAGTTCGCCACGGGCCACCTTATCGCGCAGGATCTGGGGCGGGGCGAACCGCTCCCCCAGGGTGGAGGCGAGGTATTCGGCGATGCCGAGACGGACGTCCAACCCCACGATGTCCGTGGTCCGCAGGGGGCCGGTGGGGTGTTTGTAGCCCAGGACCATGGCGTTGTCGATATCCTCGGCGGATGCCACGCCCTCCTCCACCATGCGCATCGCTTCGAGGGCAATCGCGACCCCCAGCCGTGAGGACGCGAATCCGGGGGCGTCCTTGACGACGACGGCGGTCTTGCCCAGCGCGTCTACCCAACTACGGGCGGCCTGGGCCAGCTGCTCGGAGGTGTGTTCGCCGAGTACCACCTCGATGAGGGTTGACGCGGGCACCGGGTTGAAGAAGTGCAGGCCCAGGAAGTTCTGCGGGCGCTGCAGCTCGCGCGCGAGGGCATCGACGGAAATGGAGGATGTGTTGGAGGCGAGATAGGCGTCGCCGGCCAAGCGCTCCTCGATGCCGCGCAGCGAGGCGACCTTCAGGTCCCAGTCCTCGGGGACGGCCTCGATGACCAGCTGGCAGTCCTTGAAATCGTCGTAGTCCACTGTCACCGAGAGCCGCGAGACCATCTCGTCCAGATTGCCATCCGTGGCGCCCCGCTCGATGCTCTTGGCCGCCGCCGATTCCACCCGCTCCCGGGCCGCCTCGGCCGACTCGTCGTCGCGCTCGACGACGAGGACGTCGGCGCCGTTGATCAGGAAAGCGTGCGCGATGCCGGCACCCATCCGGCCACCGCCCAGCACCCCGACGGCGGTAGGAAGGTTCGCGGGAAGTACGGAGTTGCTCATCGTCAGTTCTTCTTCCGGTCTGGATCCTGCTCGGACTTCTTTTCGGACTTTCGGTCGAGGAAAGCCTGCATGCGGTCGAACTTGGCCTGGGATTCAAAGAGAATTCCCTGCGCCAACTGGTCGATCAGGGGGTGGGCTTCAGCAGGGGCGTGGAACACCGATTTGGTGATCCGCGCCGCCAGGGGGTCCTGGCCCGCGATCCTGTCAGCCAAGGCATGGGCTGCTGCCATCAGTTCAGGTGCTTCGTGAATCTCGGTGATGAGGTTGACCGCGAGGGCCCGATCGGCCCGCAGCACGGTCCCGGCCAGGAGAATCTCCTTGGCCACCGGCTCCCCCACGAGCTCCTTCAGACGCCAGCTTGCACCGGCGGCGGCCAGGATGCCCAGGCCTGTCTCCGGGTTGCCGATCCGGACGGAAGGGGTGCCGATCCGGAAGTCCGCAGCGTACGCCAGCTCGGCGCCGCCGCCGAGGCAGAACCCGTCCAGGGCCGCGATGACGGGCATCGGCAGCTTCGCGATCCGCACAAAAATGGTGGAGTTGATGCCTTGCAACGCGTCATCGCGGCGCCGTTCGCGCAGCTGGCCGATGTCCGCTCCGGAGGCGAAGACCCCCTCAGTGCCGGCGATGATGAGCACCTTCGGGGTCTGCTCCAAAGCGGCGCAGACGGCATGGAGTTCATCGACCATCTGCTGGTCGATGGCGTTGCGGACCTCGGGGCGGTTCAGGAGCACCACCAGCCGGTCCGCGCGCTCGTCGACCAGCAGCGTGCTGAAATGCTGCGGGTCCAAACCCGTCGCGGCGGCCGCCACTAGACACGCTCCAGCAGCATCGCGGTGCCCTGGCCGACGCCGATGCACATGGTGGCAAGGCCGACCCTGGCGTCCTCGCGTTCCATCCGGCCCAGCAAGGTGATTGCGAGCCGGGAACCGGAGGAACCCAGCGGGTGGCCCAAAGAAATCGCGCCGCCGTCGCGGTTGACGATCTCGGGGTCCAGGCCGAGCCGGCGCATGGTGGCGAGCGACTGTGTGGCGAAGGCTTCGTTGAGTTCGACCGCGCCGAGGTCACCGACACTCAGTCCGGTCCGGTCAAGCACTTTCCGGGTGGCCGGGACGGGGCCGATGCCCATGATTTCCGGCTCGCAGCCGGCGGAGGCGCCGTCGATGATCCGGGCGCGCGGCGTGAGCCCAAGCCGCTCGATGGCGGCTTCAGAAGCGACAATGATGGCGGAGGCCCCGTCATTGAGGGTGGAGGAGTTTCCGGCCGTGACCACCGTGCCGCCGGCGACGACAGGGCGGAGGGCGGCGAGGATGTCCATCGTGGTGCCGGCGCGGGGGCCCTCGTCGGTATCGACGACGGTTTCGCCCTTGCGGGTCTTGACCGTGACCGGGACGATCTCGTCGGCGAAGCGGCCGGCGGCGATAGCCGCGAGGGAGCGTTCGTGGGAGCGGACAGCAAAGGCGTCGGCGTCTTCGCGGCTGATCCCGTCCACGCGGGCGACTTCCTCGGCCGTTTCCGGCATGGCATAGGTCATCTTCCCGCCGCGGGAGAGCTCGCCTTTCTGGAACAGCGGGTTCGCGAAGCGCCAGCCGATGGAAGTGTCGAAAATTTGCCCGGGTTTGGCGAAAGCGGTCTGCGGCTTCTCCTGGACCCAGGGGGCGCGGCTCATGGATTCGACGCCGCCGGCGATCACGATGTCAGCGGCCCCGGACTTGATCATGTGGCTGGCCATGATGATGGCGCTCAGCCCGGACGCGCAGAGCCGGTTGACGGTGATCCCGGGAATGTGCAGCGGCAGGCCGGCCAGGATGGTGGCCATCCGGGCGACGTTCCGGTTTTCCTCACCGGCGCCGTTGGCGTTGCCGAGAATCACCTCGTCAATGCTGTCCGGGTCCAGGCCGGCGCGGGACACGGCCTCGCGGACCACCAGGGCAGCCAAATCATCGGGGCGGACCGCGGAGAGCGCGCCGCCATACCGGCCCACCGGAGTACGGGCACCGCCCACCAGAAATGCTTGTGGTCCTGCAACTGCTGATGCCATGGGTACACCCTTCACGCGATAAACGGCACTGTCATCGAAAGAATTCTCATCGGCGGCGCCCATTGCACTCGTTCCGCAGGGGCGCCAAATTACCGACCGTTCGTTCTATAAAGATTACACGGCGCGGCAAGGGGGTCAATCGGGGCCCCGTGGCGTTACGCGATGACGACGCCCAGGTGGCCGGCCATTAATGGGGCGAGCAGGCCCAGCTGGTAATCATCGATCACGAGGCCGGCAAGACTTTCCAGTCCGCTGATGGCACGGAAGTCCGTGCTGCGGATGTCGACGTCTTTGAGCCGGGCGCCGGAGATATCGAGGGTGCCGATGGTGCAGTTCTTCAGCGACATCCGGGTCGCAGCGCAGGACCCCAGGTCCAGTTCGTTGATGATGCAGTCGCTGATCTGCACGTCTGTCAGTTTGGAACCGCGAAGGTTGAGGTAATCGAGTTTTCCGCCGTCGATCCGTACGGACTGCCAGCCGCTCTCGTAGAGCTCAGCGGAACCCCAGCGCGGATTGCCGATCTCGACGTCGCGCAGGGTGCTCCGGGCGGCCGTGAACACCGGGGCGTACAGCTCTGCGAGGATGCAGTCCCGGAAGGACGCACCCCGCAACTGGGTCTCATTGAAGGAAATCCCCCGGAAATCACATTCAGCGAAGTCGGTGCCGCCAAGATCCAGCCCGTCCGCGGTTGCCTTGGTGTACCGGACGCCGTCGTAACGTTCGCCGGACCGGAAGTCCGGGGAGTGGTCCTCCCGGAGGTCCTCCAACCGGACCGGGCTGAGCCGCGGGGCGGTCACTTTCGTCGCTTTCTGACCTGCCGTCCGTGCCATCAGGGCGTCACGGCCCGTGCCGTTGTTTCCGCGGACAGCCTCCGGCTGGAATCGACGCCGGACAACGTGGCGGCGGAGCCCGGAAGGTTGGACGTAACCGCCCACCTCTTGTCTGCCGGCGCGTTGACATGCTGGGTCAGGCTGGTTTCATCGTCCATGGCTTCGAGCCTAGCCCGGCCTCGCCGCAGATTTAATCCCGGCGCCATGGTGGACCCTTGAGTTACTAAGCATGCTTTGTGTTAGTGTTGGAAAACGTTGTAGTTCAACTGTAAACGAGAGGTGGTTCACGCCATGGGTATCGGAGACAAGATTCAGAACGAGGCAGAGAACCTCGGCGGCAAGGCCAAGGAAGCTACTGGCAAGGCAACGAACAACGACGAGATGCGTGCTGAGGGCCAGAAGGACCAGGTCGTGTCCGACGCAAAGAAGGTCGGCGAGAACGTCAAGGACGCCTTCAAGAAGGACTAGTTTTCACAACTCGCGACGGCGGCCATTCCTTTGGGGGATGACCGCCGTCGCTTTTTTGTGCCCGGACGCGCCAGGCCATGCCGCTGCCTCGGAGCGGGGACGCCCTAGAGAACTTTCGGGCCGCCGAGTCGCCGCAAACGGCCACCCTGCCACCAACCCGGCCGCCGAGTCGCCGCAAACGGCCGCCATGCCACCCCGTATGGCGGCCATCTCCGTCAAGTCGATGCGGCAACGGCACGGCACGGCAATCCGGGCCCGCAGAAGACAAAGCGGTGCAGGCTGTAGACGCAACGACGGCGGCCCCCGCGGTGGGGGTCGCCGTCGTCGGTTGCTGCGTGGGGCGGGAGGCCCTAGTTGAAGAGCGCGTTCTTCGGTTCGTTGTTCTTGACCTTGTGCCAGCCCAGCCACAGCAGCAGCGCGAAGAATGGAATGGTCGCCAGGGTCCAGAGTCCGAGGGGGAAGACCTCGCCGGACTTGCTGGTCATGGTGTCGAAACCGATGAGCACGGTGATGGCCAGCAAGGCCACCAGGCCCGCCCAGCTGACCCAGACGCCGCCGGGTGCGGGCAGCGATGACACCTTGCCCTTGGTCTTACGCAGCGCGATCTGGCTCGCGAAGATGGCACCCCACGTGAAAATCACACCGATCGACGCGGAGTTCAGCGCGAGGTCAAAGGCATGCGAACCGCCGAGCCAGATGTTGAGCAGGATGCCCACGAGGTAGACCCCGCCGATGGCCAGGATGGCGGCGTACGGCACGTGGCTCTTGGACATCCGGGTCAACCACTGCGGGGCATGACCGTTGTTGGCCATGGTGCGGAAGATCCGGCCGATCGAGTACAGACCCGAGTTGCAGGAGGACAGGGCTGCGGTGATGACGATCATGTTCATGACGTCGCCCATCCAGCCGAGGCCCATCTGGCCGAACACGGTCACAAATGGCGAGGTACCGGCCACGTACTGGTCCGAGGGCAGCAGCATGGCCAGCAACGTCACCGAACCGACGTAGAAGACCACAATGCGGAAGACAACAGCGCGGATGGCCTTGGGTACTTCCTTCGCCGGATCCTGCATTTCGCCGGCGGTGATGCCCACGAGTTCGATCCCGTTGTAAGCGAAGATCACGGCGTTCAGGACCAGAATCATCACGAGCGCGCCCTTGGGGAACATGCCCCCTTCGGCGGCGAAGAGGTTGTTGACCGAGGCGTTGCCGTCGCCCACCTGGGCGTTGGTGACCACCATGAAAGTGCCCACCACGAGGAAGATGAGGATGGCGCCGACCTTCAGGCAGGAGGCCCAAAATTCGAATTCGCCGAACGCCTTGACGCTCAGGAGGTTCACACCCACCAGCAGCAACAGCGCAGCGATGGCGGAGAGTTCAACCGGCACATTGGGGAAGAAGAACTGGAAGTACAGACCGATCGCGATGAGCTCGGCGATACCGGTCATGGCCCAGTTGATGAAGTACATCCAGCCGGACACATAGGCGCCCTTCTTGCCAAACATTTCCCCGGCGTAACTAACGAAGGAGCCCGACGTCTGGCGGTACATGATCAGTTCGCCCAGGGCGCGCATCAGCAGGTAGGCGATGACGCCGGCAATTGCGTAGGAAAAGACGAGGGCCGGGCCGGTGGAGGCCAACCTGCCGCCGGCTCCCATGAACAGTCCGACGCCGATGGCGCCGCCCATTGCGATCATGGTGACCTGGCGGCCGCTCAGGGACTTCTTGTAGCCCTCGGCGCTGAGGGTCGAGTCGACGACGGCGGGCGGCGCCGTGCGGCTCTTAGATTCTGTGGGGGTAATTGATGGCACAGCTGTTTCCTTGTAGGTCGTGGTGGGCCGGGAGAGGACCGGAGGTTAGAGTACACAAAATTCGGGGTCAGCCCACTTACGGGGGCCAACCCGTGTACTAAACCTCACAAGTGTCGAAGCTCGCGCGGCTCATCCATCGTACTAGCAAACTGGGCCGGGCCGTGACGCGGGCAACACCAGGGCGCCGTCCGTCATGGTGTAGCGGAGCCAGCTTCCGGCCCCCGTCCCGTGCCCGGAGCCGTTCCTGGTGTTGTTTTCGCTGGCGCGTGCGCTGAACCACTCGCCCAGTGCCCGGTCATGGCTGACCATGACCAGCGTCCCATCGAAATCCGAAAGGGCCGTTTCCAGCTGTTCCACCAGCACGGGCGCCAAATGGTTGGTGGGCTCATCCACGAGCATCGTCCCAAAACCGCCCAGAAGAAGCCGGGCCAGCGCCAGCCTGCGTTGCTGGCCCGCGGAAAGGCTGCCCACCGGGACGTGGAACTCGCTGGTCCGAAAGAGCCCAAGCCGCAACAGCCCCTCGGCGTGCTCATCGATGTTGCCTCCCAGGCCCGCCGCAAAGGCTGGCAACAGACGGAGCCCGGGGCGTCGCGGAAGTTCCAGTTCCTGTTGCAGGTAACCAACCCGGCCGTGTCTCACCACGGTGCCACCAGCTGGTTCCAGCGCGCCCGCAAGGACGGAGAGCAGCGTGGATTTGCCTGCACCGTTGGGCCCCGTGATAAGAATCTTCTGGCCCGCCTCCACCTGGACGTCTGTCGGTTTCAGGCGCCCGGGCACCATTACCCCCGTCGCTTCAAGGGCAGGACCCATTGCAACGTCCGCCTGCAGATCCGTTGCCAGCGTCAGGGGCACCGGAGGACGGTCGATGGGATTCTCTTCCAGCCTGCGGAGACGTTCCTGGGCGTTGCGGACTTTGCTGGTGGCCGCCTTCTGCCACGTCCCGGCTTTGAAGTCGAACCCCATCTTGTCGTTGTCGCGTTGGCGGGCGTAGCCCATCTTTCCCGCGACGGTGTCCGCCTGGAGCCGTTCGGCCGCCATCGAGTCCAGCCATCCCTGGTATTGCTGCGCCCAGCGCTGGCGTTCGGACGCTTTTTCCCGCAGGTATCCCTCGTAACCGTTGCCATACCGGTGGACCGCTAGGCGTTCGGCGTCGACTTCAATCACAGTCGATGCCACTTTGCGCAAGAGGGCGCGGTCGTGGGAGACCACCACCACGGTTCCGCGGTGGGTGGCCAGCCGCCCTTCCAGCCAGGCCGTACCGCTGGCGTCGAGGTGGTTAGTGGGTTCGTCCAAGAGGAGGATGTCCGCAGGATCGGCCAGCACGCATGCCAGTGCCACGCGTTCCTGTTCACCGCCGGAGAGCGAGCCCAGGGTCCGCGTCCGGTCCAGCCCGCCCAGGCCAAGCCGGTCAAGTGCCGCCTCGACCCGGGATTCCGCGGCGTAGCCTTCCCGGAGCTGGTACTGCGTCTGCAGGTTTCCGTAGAGTTCCAGTTCCGCTTCCTCTGCGTCGGCCAGCCCGTCTTCCAGACGCTCCAGCTCGGCCTCCAAGGCGCGAAGTGATTCCAGTGCGGCGTCGATCGCATTGCTCACCGTGAATGCTTCTGGCAGGCCGAGGGTTTGGGCCAGGTACCCCACGCGGCCCAGGGTGACGGCGGCGCCCTCGTCCGGGGTCTCGAGGCCGGCCAAAATGCGGAGCAGCGTGGATTTGCCCGCACCGTTTTCACCGACGATCGCCACCTGTTCACCAACCGTGATCGCGATGTCGACGCCGGCAAACAGCTGGCGGTCCCCGTAACCATGGGATACGCCGGAAAGGCGGAGATGTTCGCTCAAGGTGTCCTCGTAAATAGGTGGCTGCTTGCCCGTCGGCGACCGGAGTCGTCAAGTATGACACCGACGGCTGTGGCTGAGGTACTAAGACGCTGGCGGTGACCGGTTGCACATGGCCCGGCCGTCCTGCCGCGGCGCTAGGCTGGTGGCATGGGCACCGCTCTTCGCACACCAGCATCCCGGCCGGAACTGTACCGGTTCTCACGGCTTGATTACCTCACGGCCGGGCTCTACGTGGCCGTGGCTGCTTTCTTTGCGGTGGCCGGGAGCCTTCTTGTCCCGCTGATGCTCCAGTTGTCGCCAAATCCTGCCGTGGCGTCCTACTCGGTGAACCTCATCTTCTACGGCAGCATCGGGATCCTGGCTCTGGCCGCGGTCCGGCACGTCGCCGCGCGCGACCTGCGGGTCCTCGCCACCCGGCCCTGGTTCACCCTGCTGATGATCCCGCTGTCCCTGGCGGCCATGATGATCCTCACGGCGGTCCTGGTTTCCATCACGGGGACGCCGCAGACGTCCGCCAACCAGGCCGGTCTGCAGGCGCTGATGCAGCAGGTTCCGGCCTGGCTGATGGTGCCCCTGCTCGTGATCGTGGGGCCCTTCGTGGAGGAGTACATCTTTCGGAACCTGCTGATTGGCAAACTCAGCCGGCGGGTTAACCTCTGGGTGTGCTGTGCTTTGTCAGTTGCGTTGTTCGCCGCCCTGCACATCGTGGGCCAGGAGGACCTGACGCTTCCGGTGCTCATGCCATATCTCGCGATGGGCGCCGTGTTGGTGTTCGTCTACGTCTGGACCGGCAAGAACATGATGTTCTCCTACTTCGTTCACGCTGTGAAGAATCTGCTTGCCGTCGTCTTTATCTACGCCATCCCGCCGGATGTTATGGAGCAGCTCCAAAAAGTCCAGGGCTAAGCCGAGGCGGCAGGGATATGGGCACCAGTCTGCGCCCCTTGTGGCAGACAAAGACCGCTTTGGCTCTGGTCGCAGGCCCGCTGATGGGCTATCTTGGGGTCACTTCGCGATAGTTTGGGCGGGCTAAAGCGGCAACCTCGTTGCGGGGAAGGACCGCCATGACATCACCTGCCTCCCGAAACTCCGCTCCAGCCGCAGTTGCGGTACCGGCGGCGCTCGTCAGCCTGATCCTGTCCTTGTCAGGCTGCATCAACGTTCCGCCGCAGAATTCCCCGCCTGCCCCAAATACCGCGTCGGCACAGTCCCAGGCGCCGGCGGCTGCTCCGCCGCCCGCCTCCACCCCGCCTGCGGCCACGCCGCCTGCGGCCACGCCGCCTGCACCCTCTACGGCTGCACCCATGCCGCCGGTCACTGCGGCCACAACCCCAGTCCAGCCTCCTGCTGGCTGGTCCAACACTGTGGCCGACGTCCGCTCCGGGGTGGCGAAGATCAACGTCACGCTCTGCGACGGCGGAGGGGTGGGCACAGGGTTTCTGGTTAAGAATGATTTGATCGTGACGGCGGCCCATGTCGTCAAGGACCAGGCTGACATTAGCGTCAGCGTCGGAACGGAAATCGTGGGCGCCGAGGTGCTGGGTGTCGACGAACCAGCTGACCTCGCACTCCTGCGCACCGCCCGTCCCGTCGACGGCCACGTCTTCGGGTTCGTGGGCAACGCGCCGGAACTTGGCGAAGAGGTGGCAGCGCTGGGCTACCCTTTGGATGCAGATCTCACCTTCACTGCAGGCCGTGTCAGCGGACTCAACCGGGAGCAAACAATCGGCACCCGAACCGTCACCAACCTGATTCAAACGGACGCGGCCATCAATCCCGGCAATAGCGGCGGGCCCCTGCTGACGCTGGAGGGCGAGGTGGCCGGCGTCGTCAGCTCCAAACGGGCCTGGGTTTTCGGGACCAGCGGCCCTGATAATTACAGTGCCGAAGGCACGGCTTTTGCGGTGGACGGCCGCAAAGCTGCCCTTGCGGTCGAGAGCTGGCGGAACCGTACCGCGGGAGTGGCCCCGGTCAGTTGCGGGACGCCTCCAGCTGGTGAAGCCAGCTCCATTGCTGTCACCGTCAGCTCGAACCACGTCGAAGCCGTTAACATCGCACGGAGCCTGGTCTTCCACGGCCAGTCCATCAATCTGGGCGCCTACGACCAGGCCTTTGCCGTCCTCAGCCCTGAGATGCAGCAGCGAATGGGCGGATTGGAGACATGGCGCTCAGGTTTGGGCTCATCCTTCTGGCGCAGTCTGGACATCGCAGACGTCAGAACGTCGGGACCGGAGCTGATCGCGTCGGTCCGGCTTCGGACTGTCCAGGATGCCGGGCACGGGCCAGCGGGTCAAACCTGCTCGGATTGGGCCCTGGATTACGTCATGCAGTGGGATGGAACGATCTGGCGCATCGCGGACTCAAGAACCCCGCTGGGTCCGCCGGCGGCATGCTGAAATGCAGCCCGCCACGGGTCCGGAGGGCAGCTTAAACATCCGCCGTGCCCCTACCGCCGGGGGCTCCGGCGTCGTAGGTTCTTTCCATGACACTGAACATCCAGATCGTCGTCGACTGCCGGAACCCGCACGAACTCGCCGACTGGTGGGCCGAAAGCCTGGAGTGGGCCGTGGAGCCCCAGGATGAAGGCTTCATCCGCTCCATGATCGAGCAGGGCTTCGCGACGGAGGAGCAAACCACCCGACACCACGGCAACCTCGTCTGGCGGACGGGAGCCGCGATCCGGCCGCCGGACGAACTTCACGCCAAACTGCCCACCCGCCGCATCCTGTTCCAGAGCGTTCCGGAGGAAAAGACCGGCAAGAACCACATCCACTGGGACGTCAACCTGGCCGGCGCCGACAAGGACGAGGTCCGGACAGCGCTCGAAGCCCGCGGCGCCACCTACCTCTGGACCGCCAACGAAGGCCCGCATTCCTGGTACACCATGGCGGACCCGGAAGGGAACGAGTTCTGTATCAGCTGAGCCGATTACTAGACTCGGACTGTGAGCAACGAAATCCCCGCCAAGGTATCCGACGTCTTTGACCCCTCCCGCTGGCGCACTGTGTCCGGCTTCGACGACTTTCAGGACATGACCTACCACCGGCAGGTGAAGCGTTCCGCCGACGGCGCCACCGTCCGGGACCTGCCGACGGTGCGCATTGCCTTCGACCGGCCCGAGGTCCGCAACGCCTTCCGTCCCGGCACAGTCGATGAGCTCTACCGCGCCATGGACCACGCCCGGATGACACCGGACGTGGCCACCGTGCTGCTCACCGGCAACGGCCCCTCCCCCAAGGATGGCGGCCACTCGTTCTGCTCCGGCGGGGACCAGCGGATCCGCGGCCGGGACGGCTACCGCTACGCACAGGGCGAAACGACCGAGACCATCGACCCGGCCCGTGCCGGCCGCCTGCACATCCTGGAAGTACAGCGGCTCATGCGCACCATGCCCAAAGTGGTGATCGCCGTCGTGAACGGCTGGGCCGCGGGCGGCGGCCATTCCCTGCACGTCGTCTCCGACCTCACCATCGCCTCCCGGCAGCATGGCAAGTTCAAGCAGACCGATGCCACTGTGGGCAGCTTCGACGCCGGCTACGGCTCGGCGCTGCTGGCCCGCCAGATCGGGCAGAAGGCGGCCCGGGAGATCTTTTTTCTTGCCCGCGAATATTCTGCCGAGGACATGGTCCGGATGGGGGCCGTGAATGAGGCGGTGGACCACGAGCGGCTGGAGGAGGTGGCGCTGGAGTATGCCGCCGACATCGCCCGGCAGTCCCCGCAGGCCCTCCGGATGCTCAAGTTCGCCTTCAACCTGGCCGACGACGGCCTGGCCGGCCAGCAGGTCTTTGCCGGCGAAGCCACCCGGCTGGCGTACATGACGGACGAGGCCGTGGAGGGCAAGGAAGCCTTCCTCGAGAAGCGCGATCCGGACTGGTCCAGCTTCCCGTACTACTTCTAAGGCGGCCCCATGACCTCCGGAGCTGTAACCCTCGATCAAGTGCTGGCGGCGCTCGCGGCTGCCCTCGGCGGCGAGGGTCCCGCCGTCGAGCTTTCCGCGGGAACTGACGGTTCCGCCGTGGTGGAACTGGTGGAGACGCCCGCTGTGGAGGATGCCGCCGTCGTGGTGCGGACGTCCGGATCCACGGGCACGCCCAAAGCGACGGTCCTCACCGTGGACGCCCTGGCGGCGTCCTCCGTGGCAACGGCCTTCGCACTCAAGGGTGAGGGCCAGTGGCTGCTCGCATTGCCCGTGCAGTACGTGGCCGGGGTACAGGTGCTGGTGCGCTCCCTGTTCGCCGGCACCCGGCCGTGGGCCATGGACCTCTCCGCCGGGTTCACGCCCGCTGCGTTCACCGCGGCCGCCCTGGAGCTCACAGATAAGATCCGGTTCACCTCACTCGTTCCCACCCAGCTGCAGCGGTTGTTGGACTCCCCCTCGGCCGAGACGCTTGCCGTGCTGCGGCGCTTCAACGGCATCCTGCTCGGCGGCGGCCCTGCCTCGCCCGAACTGTTGGCCGCCGCGCGCGACGCCGGTGCCCGCGTGATCACCACCTATGGTTCCGCGGAGACCTGCGGCGGTTGCGTGTACGACGGCTTCCCGCTTGAGGACGTGCTGGCCCGGGTGGACGGGGACGGCAGGATCCTGCTGGGCGGCGCCACTCTGGCCGCCGGCTACCTCGGCGAACCCGCACTCACCGCAGCCGCCTTCTTCGAGGAGGACGGTGTCCGCTGGTACCGCACCAGCGACCTCGGCTCCATCGACGCTACGGGGAAGTTGACCGTTCTGGGCCGGGCCGACGACGTCGTCATCACCGGCGGCCTGAAGGTGTCCGCAGCGCACGTACAGGCGGAGCTTGAGCAGTTCGACGGCGTCCTGGCAGCCTTCGTCGCCGGCGTCCCCTCCGCAGAATGGGGCCAGGCCCTCGCGGCGTACGTGGTCGTAGAGGACAGCTCACCGCAGGGCCTGGCGGCCTTCACCGCAGGGGTCCCGTGGGCTGCCGCCCTGGGTTCTCGGGCCCCCAAAACAGTGCTGGCCGCCGCTGACCTGCTGTGGCTGCCGAACGGGAAACCGGACCGGCTTGCCATGACGGTTCGGCTCTCCGAGCTCCATCAGGGAAAATAGATAAGCCGGGCACTCCCGGCCCCGCCCAACCAACACGAGGTACTAAAACGTGGCTACAGCCGCTCAATGGATCGAAGGCGCCCGACTGCGCACCCTGCCGGCCGCGATCGCGCCGGTGCTGATCGGCACCGCCGCCGCGTTCGAACTGGACTCCTTCCGCCCGCTCAACGCCGTACTGGCCGCGCTGGTCGCCTTGCTGCTGCAGATCGGCGTCAACTACGCGAACGACTATTCGGACGGCATCCGGGGAACCGACGAGGACCGGGTGGGCCCGCTCCGGCTGGTGGGCTCCCGCGCGGCAAAACCCGAGCACGTCAAGTACGCCGCGTTCGCTGCGTTCGGGCTGGCTATGGTGTTCGGCCTGGGCCTGGTGATCCTTTCGCAGGCCTGGTGGCTGATATTGGTGGGTCTGGGTTGCGTTCTCGCTGCCTGGGGCTACACAGGCGGGAAGAACCCTTACGGCTACCTGGGCCTGGGCGATCTGTTCGTGTTTGTGTTTTTTGGCCTCGTCGCGACCCTCGGCACCACGTACACGCAGGCCGGTCAGATCAGCGTCCCCGCCATCGTCGGCGCCATCGGCACCGGCCTCATCGCCTGCGCGCTGCTCATGGCCAACAACGTCCGCGACATCCCCACCGACCGGCAAGCCGGAAAGAGGACTCTGGCCGTGCGGCTCGGGGACAAGCATGCCCGGGAGAGCTATGTGCTGATGCTCGCCGTGGCCATCCTGCTGCCGGTTGTGCTGGCACCGGCCCGGCCGTGGGTGCTGATTGTGCTGCTGTTGATCCCGGCGAGCCTGATGCCGTCCTGGCTGATGATTGCCGGCCGGCGCCGCAAGAGCCTTATCCCGGTGCTCAAACAGACCGGACTCATCAATCTTGGCTACGCCGTGTTGTTCTCGCTCGGTTTGGTGCTGAGCCACGGTTTCTAGGCGCCTGGTCCCTCGGCGGCCTCCGGGACACGTTTCTGCGGACGCGGGCGTAGACGCTGCGGGCATAGACGCTGGGGCACAGCGGCGCCCGTCCAGCGGCCGCGGGTCAGCGGCGCCAGTCCAGCAGTGCCAGCGGTCTCGGGAGCTAGGAGTCCTTCGGGCGGCTGTCCTTGTGCACGGTGATGTCCGGGTGCGCATCAACCAGGCGGTCCTCGGCGTCCGCGTCTGCCATTTCCCCAGCGCTGCGCAAAGGCTTGGCCTTGCCGGAGAAACGCTGGTGCAGCGACGCAGCAGCGGCGTCGCGCTGCTTCTGGAAGAACAGGAAGCTAATCGCGAACGCCATCATACCTGCGCACAGGACGGCGAGCAGCCAGCCGAGCTGAAGGTAGACGAACAGTGCGAACAAGGGCACAAAGAGCGCCAGTCGGATCAGGGAGTATTTCAAGAAATCCACACTCCAAGTTTAGCCGCCGCCGGCCGGCCCGCCCCACCGAGGTTGCATCCTGCGTACGATGCGGACGAGGAGGCGCCGTGAGCTCCCCCGACGGCTAAACTGGAAGCATGCTCCTCCGTGTAGTGGTTGCCGTCGCAATACTCGTTGTCTTTGTCTACGGACTCATCGACGTGATCCGCACTGATTCGCGCCAGACCAAGGGGATTTCGAAGCCAGCCTGGATTGTGGTGCAGATCGTCCTTCCGGTAATTGGGGCCATCCTCTGGTTCCTTATCGGCCGACCCCGCGGCACAGCCCCCGCCCGTCCCGCGTACAGCCACACCGTAGCGCCGGACGACGACCCGGATTTCCTGCGCAACCTGGAGCTCCGCCGCCGCAACCAGGCCGAGGCGGACCGCCTCAAGAAGCTCAAGGCAGATCTTGATGCGAAGGAGCGCACCGTGGGAGACGACTCGGGCAAGCACACGAATGAACCGGGCGAAGCCCACGGCAGCGGCGATCCGCAAGGCACCGACGGGGTCAAGTAGCCTTCTCCAGGCACTCCAGCCACTCCCCCGGCCTTCCTTCCCGCGGCCGCGCCAGGCACCCAGAGATCCCGTGCCCCGCACTCGTCCTCCACTCTGTGGAAAACCCCAGAGTTCACTGCTGCCGGGCGCAGGCTACTCGTATGCGTCCGGCCAATGACCTTCCCCCGCAGCTTCAAAACCGGCCCTTCACTGTAGCCCAGGCCCGCGCTGCAGGCCTAAGCCGACGTCGGACACGGGCTCGGGATCTCGCAAGCCCGTGTCACGGAGTCCGAACCGCGGCCGCCATGCCGGACATATGGACGGCACGTCTGCGCGCGCTGGCTGCTGTGACCGGCGCAGTTGTCAGTCACCTGTCCGCGGCCGTGCTTTGGCGATTCCCCCTGCCGCCCGCGCTGGAGAGTCCGGCTGTCATCCACCTGACATGTGATCCGAGCAGGCGGGCCGTGCGGCACAAGTATGTGGTGGGCCATCAGCAGTTCCTTGAGCCTGCCGAAGTCGTAACCGGCGCCTGGATGAACTGCACCTCCCCCGTACGGACCTGGTTCGACCTTGCCGGAATACTCAGCCTCGATGACCTGGTGATCGCTGGCGACTTCCTCCTGCGGCGAAGAAACCCGCTCACGACACCGGCCACCTTGGACGAGTTTCTGTCCGGGAAACACGGCAGGAAAGGCTACCGGCGCGCCACGCAGGCCCGGGCACTGATGCGCGCCAACACGGACTCCCCTAAGGAGACCGAACTCCGCCTGATCCTGGTTAGATACGGCTTGCCGGAGCCCGGAGTGAACATTCCCATCCTGGACGAGAACGGAAACTGGATTCAAGATCCTGATTTGTCCTACGAACGGGAAAAGGTAGCGATCCAGTACGACGGCGGGCACCACGCCGATCCCCTGCAACGCCGCAGCGACATTTACCGGGATGAGAACGCCCGGGATGCGGGGTGGCGCGTCGTCGTGCTGACGCAACGCGACCTGCACCCTCTGGCGCCCGGTATGGACCCGAGTGCCGTGACAAGGGTGCGCAGGGCCCTGACGGAGCGTGGCTGGGCGCCGGGCCGTGGTTCTATGCCAAGGCGACCCTCGTAGCCGCTTTCCCGATCTATCGGCCTGCTCACCGGCCACCCACCTGACGCAAATGGCCGCCAAGCCGCAAGCCCGGCCACCCATCTGACGCAAATGGCCGCTAAGCCGCGATCCGGCCACCAACCTGACGCAAATGGCCGCTAAGCGGTGCGGCTTAGCGGCCATTTGTGGTGGATGGGCGCCGGACGGAACCGCCAAGCGGCCATTTGTGGCGAACCGACGGAGCGCCAGGCCCGGCAGGGCTGGGGATGGTAGCGGCCGAGCCCATCACGGTCTCCCAGCGAAGCGCCGCGACCCCGGCCACCAACCTGACGCAAATGGCCGCCAAGCCGCGACCCCGGCCACCCACCTGACGCAAATGGCCGCCAAGCCGCGACCCCGGCCACCCACCTGACGCAAATGGCCGCTAAGCGGTGCGGCTTAGCGGCCATTTGTGGCACATTTCCGGGGCAGGCCCGGAAACGGCGGGGAAGCCCGTGAGGCGAGGGCTAGAGCCCCGAATAGGAGTGCAGTCCGTTGAAGAACTGGTTCACGATGGTGAAGTTGAAGACCACACAGAGGTAACCGACGATCGACAGCCAGGCCGCACGGGTTCCGGTCCAACCACGGGTGGCGCGGGCGTGCAGGTAGCCGGCGTAGACCACCCAGATCACGAAGGTCCAAACCTCTTTGGTGTCCCAGCCCCAAAAGCGGCCCCAGGCCTTTTCGGCCCAGATGGCGCCGAACATCAGCGTGAAGGTCCAGCCGACGAAGGCGATGGCATTGATTCGGTAGGAAAGGTTCTCCAGGCTCAGCGCGGACGGAACCAAGCGCATGAAGCCAAGCTTGTCGGCGCCGCCTGCCGCGATGGTCTTCTGCCGGTGCGACTGAACCAACTGCAGTGCGGACATGGCGAAGGTCAAGGTGAACAGTGCGGAGGACAGCACGGCGATCGAGACGTGAATGATCAGCCAGTAGCTCTGCAGCGCCGGCACGAGGTGGCCCACAGGGGTCCAGTAGGCCACCGAGGCAGCCACGAGCATGATGATTGCCAGGCCCACCACAAATGTACCCAGGAAGCGCAGGTCGCGACGGATCAGGACCACCAAGAAAACAGCTACAGCGACGAACGCGCCGGTGGTGAGGAACTCGTACATGTTGCCCCACGGCACCCGGCCCGAACCGATGGCCCGGGTGATGACGCCGGCTGCGTGGATGGCGACGCCCAACACAGTCAGGGCCACAGCTACCCGTGCGGGAGCACGGCGTTCAGCGGAGTACCGCATGGCGCCGTCAGCAGTCTGGCCCACGCCGGCGGCATTCCCACCGCCAGCCCCTGCCACGGCCGACGACGGGCGTTCGGCCCGGCCCACCGGCCCGGCCACGTCTGCGTCGGCCCGGTCAACAGTTCCGCCGGAGGCCCCGACGCCGGCGCCCACCGGAACGCGGACTGCCTCGGCGCCGGACAGTTCCGCCGCCTTGAGGTCCACTGCGCGCAGCGTCTCGCTGCTCTTGGCCAGGTCCCAGGCGAAGGCGATGAAGGCCACCGTGTACGTGCCGGCCGCGAGGAGCATGAACAACTCGCTGTACTGGCCCATGGTTTCGTTGATGGGGAACATTACTTATCCTTCTTTGACTCGGAAGAGCCTGCTGTGGACTGGGTGAAGCCTGCTGCGGACTGGGTGAAGCCCGCTGCGGGGTGTGCGGGGGCGGGCTCGGTCCCGGCACCGGGCTGTGTGCTATCCGCCCGGTCATTATCCGCCCTTCCGCTGGGAGCAGTCTGGGAGGTGTCGTCGTCAAGGTCCCAGGCACCGGCGAACAGCTTGCGGATCGCGGCTGCCTCCCCGGCGAGCCGGTGGTCCTCGCCGCGTGCCAGGAGCCCGTATTCGACCATGGTGCGGCCGTCCTCGTGGGTGCCGGTCCGGACCCAGACCCGACGGCGGTTCACGTACAGCGAGGTGACCAGACCGGCCACCGCCAGAAGTGCGAAGATCAGCGCATAGAGCTGGCCCGGGTTGTGGTGGATGTCGACGCCCACGTAGCGCTTCACGCCGTCGAAACTGATGGTGCCCTTGCCGTCCGGAAGGGTGTGGGTGGTCCCCGGCGTCAGGACAATGCCCTTGGTGTCGAGGTTACGGGCGTTGAGCGGCGTCAGCTTTTTCACGTCGAGTTCGAAGACGTTCTGCGGCGCACCATCGTTCAGGCCGAGGTCGCCGTAGTAGGAGTTCAGGGTCAGCTGCGGGTTGATCAGCTCGGGATCCCCGCTGAAGGAGACGCCTGCATCGGTGACAAACGCGGTGGGCAGGAAGAACCCCGCGAAGGCGAGCTGCTCCGGCTTGGCGTCGGGGACCTTGATGACCACGGAGGAGTAGTAGTTCTCGCCCTGCAGCTTGGCGACCACCGGGCCCTGCATCGCAATGTTGCCTGCGCCGTCGCGGACGGTCACTACGGGTGCGTAGCCATTGCCGGTGAGGTACATGCTGGTGCCACCCAGACTGAGCGGGTCGTTGACTTTCAGGACTTCTTTCTTGGCGGGGGCATCCGGTGTTTCCTTCGTGGTCACATCGGCCTTGAAGTCGATGGGCTGGCCGAACTTGCCCTTGGACTCCCGGTCGAAGGTGATCTGGAATTTATCCAGCTGGACCGAGTACGGCTGCAACTGGCTGCTTTGGAAGTTGGAGCCCGGGGTGAACTGGTCGTAGCCGACGAGCGTGTTGACGAAGGTGTCGCCCTCCACCAGGATCCGCTGTCCGCTGTAGCCAAACAGGCCACCCACCGCGACGGACACCAGTACACCGATCAATGACGTATGGAAGAGCAGGTTGCCGACCTCCCGAAGGAACCCCCGCTCGGCGCCCACAGACGGCCAGGCTCCGTCGCGGTCGCGGATATCCACGCGGTAGCCGCGCTTCTTCAGCAATCCGGCGGCATCGGTGATGGCGCGCGACGCCGGGACGCCGGCGTCCGCGGAAATCACCAGTGTGCCGTATTCGGGGAGGCGGGACAGCCGTGCGGGCGTCCGCGGCGGCTGCGACCGCATGGCCTTGTAGTGCGCAATGGCGCGCGGGACCACGCAGCCGATCAACGAGATGAACAGCAGGATGTAAATCGCGGAGAACCACGCCGAAGAGTAAACGTCATACAGCTGGAGCGAGTCGAGGATCTTGCCGTAGTCCGGATGGTCCTTGATGTATTGCGTGACGATTGACGGGTTGGCCGGCCGCTGCGGGAAAAGCGAGCCGGGTACCGCGGCGACGGCCAGCAGCAGCAGCAGGAACAGCGCGGTGCGCATGCTGGTCAGCTGGGTCCAGGCCCAGCGGAGCATGCCCAGCGGACCAAGAGTAGGCAGGACAGCTTCAGCTTTCGCGGCGGCCACCGTGCTGCCCGCTGCGGACCTGCCCGGCTTGCCGGGCCTGCGCGACGTACCGGGTTTACCGGCCGTGCGCTCGTGTGCGGGGCCGTCAGGCGTGGTGTTGTCAGGCGTGGGGCCGGGGGCCGGGGCATTCTTCTCTACGTTCACTCGCTCGCTCATCAGATCGGCAATTTCACATCGGTTTGGAACCAGTACTGCAACTCGGAAACCCAGGTTCCCCACACGCCGCTGGCCATCAGCAGGCCAAGGCCCACGAGGATTCCGCCGCCAATGCGCTGGATTGCAAGCCGGTGCTTGCGGAAGAAGGACATCACGCCGATCCCCCGGCGGACAGCCAGCGCGATCAGCAGGAACGGAATGCCCAGGCCCAGGCTGTACACGAAGGCAAGGAACGCTCCTTTGGCAGCCGAGGACCCACCGGAGAGGCTCAGCAGCTGGACCGCGGAATAGGTCGGACCGATGCAGGGTGCCCAGCCGAGGCCAAAGGTGATGCCCAGCAGCGGCGCCCCCCACAGCCCCGCCGGCGGCTTCGACTGAATTTTCGCGTCACGCTGGAGCCAGCCGAAGCCGCCCATGAACACCACACCCATGATGATCACCAGGATGCCCAGCATCTGGGTGATCCAGGCGTTCTGCGAGCCGGTGATCAGCGTCCCCAACTGCCCGAAGGCACCGCCGAGCAATACGAAGATGACCGAGAACCCGAGGACAAAGAGCCCGATCCCGGCCAGCATGCGGCCGCGCTTCTGCTTCTGGAGGTCGACGCCGGTCAGCCCCGTGACGTAGCCGAGGTACCCCGGGACGAGGGGAAGTACGCACGGGGACAGGAAGGAAACAAAGCCGGCAAGCAGCGCCACGGGGATGGCAAGCAGCAGCGACCCGCTCAGGATGGCTTCGGCGAAGGGGCTGTTCACGGCGGCGCCTGTCCGCTACTCGGCCACGGCGGCGGCGATGAGGGACTTGAGGGTGCCCTTCTGGATCTCGCCCAGCACTCGGGACGCGACCCGGCCCTGTTTATCGAGCACCAGCGTGGTGGGCACGGCTCCCGGCGGAACCAGACCGGAGACGGCCAACAGGACGGCCCCGTCCTTGTCGTTGAAGCTCGGATACGTCAGGTTAAACGTCTCGTCGAAGGCCTCCGCCGTTGCTTTCTCGTCCCGGAGGTTGACCCCGAAGAACTGCACACCCTGGCTCTTGAACTCCTGGTGCAGCTCTTCCAGCGTGGGCGCCTCCACCCGGCACGGCGCGCAGGCCGCAAACCAGAAGTTGAGCACTGTCACTTTGCCCTGGAACGCCTCAGCCGTCACCGCCGTGCCGTCAAAGAGGGTCCCCTGGATGGCGATGGGGCTCTTGCGGTCCGCGACGGCGAATTCCGTCACCGAACCGTCACCGGCGACGTAGTTCTTGTTGTCGCCCGCTCTGGCCTGCTGGGCCAGCGCATCCTCCTGCGCACAGCCGGAGAGCCCCAATACGACGGCGAGCGCGGCACCGCCCGCCGTCAGGACACTGCGGCGGGACACGGGTGACGAGGCGCGTTTTCGGCTCATCCTCAGGCTCCGGGGGTGCTGGAGGCACGGGGAAGCAGGGAGGCCGCGGGTTCGCTGTATTCGACGCGCAGGAGGCTGCCGGCGTCGTCGAACACCAGGGACGTGACCGAGGTAAGGGTGCATTCGCGTTTGCGCGGATCGTGCCACAGCGGCTTGCCCTCGGCGCTGAGCCGGGTGGTCCAGATGGGCAGCTGGTGGCTGACGAGGATCGCCTCGGCGCCGTCACCGCCGAGTTCGACGGCGCGCAGCCTGGCATCCTGCACCGCAGCGATGACCCGGGCGGCCTGGTCTTTGTAGGCCTCGCCCCAGGAGGGCCGGAAGGGGTTGCGCAGCATGGGCCAGTGCTTGGGCCGGAGGAGTTCAGCCTTGTCGACGTGGAGGCCCTCGAAGTAGTTGGCGGCCTCGATGATCCGGCCCTCGGTGGCGATCTCGAGGTGCAGGGCGGCGGCAATGGGCTGGGCCGTCTCCTGCGCTCGGGTTAGCGGGGAGGCTGCGAGGTGGACGATGTTCGCTCCCTGCGCGGACCTCGCACTGAAGTGTTCCGCCAGCATCCGGGCCATCTCCTGGCCGAGCTCGGAGAGGTGGAATTCGGGCAGCCTGCCGTACAGGACGCCGTCGGGATTGTGGACCTCGCCGTGGCGGAGCAAATGGACAGTGGCTTGGGGCATGTGTACCAGTTTCTCAAAGGGCAGGGGTAATGACGAAATCTTCTACGACAAGTAGAACTCGAGAGTTTTACGAAATGTTCCCTGCGGTTGGAATAAAAGATGCAAATGCATGTTTATACTGGGTGAAGCAGTTAGTTGAGACTTCAACAAATGAAGAGCCGACTGACGATCAGCCCACCTGAACTGCCCACCCGACTCAAGGAGAACCACCATGGCACTTCCCGCCAACGTCACCACCGGCACCTGGACCCTCGACAACTCCCACAGCGAGATTGCATTCACCGTCCGCCACGCGGGCATCAGCAAGGTCCGCGGCCAGTTCAAGGATGCGGAAGCCAGCCTTGACCTCGCCGAGAACATCACTGATTCCAAGGTCAACGCCACGATCAAGACCGCGAGCTTCGACTCCGGCGACGCCAACCGCGACGGCCACGTCCGCGGCGAAGACTTCTTCGACGTCGAGAAGTTCCCGGAGATCTCCTTTGTCTCCCACGCCATCGTCCCCAAGGGCGACGCTTACGAACTCCAGGGCGAACTCACCATTAAGGGCGTTGCCCGTCCGGTTGCCCTGGAGACCGAGTTCAACGGCGTTGCGGTTGACCCGTTCGGCATGACCCGCGCCGGACTGTCCGCCGAAACCACGATCAGCCGCAAGGACTTCGGCCTGACCTGGAACGCCGTCCTCGAAGCCGGCGGCGTGCTCGTCAGTGACAAGGTCGCCATCAACCTCGAACTGGCTTTCATCGCACCGGCAGCATAGTCGGCTGCACCCGGAGGGCTGGCAGGACCGGCCCTCCTGCGGCCTCCGGCCGTCGGCACCCCGCATTGTCCTTGGACTTTGCGGGGTGCTGCGTTTAACCTGAACGGGCCGATGCCTGACGCCGTGTCATCCGAAGGAGGTATAGGACTGTACCCCGGGGACGCAGGGGATGCCCAACATTGTCGACATGCCCGGCGCCATGCTCCCAACCCCTCGATACTGGCACCCTCGCGGTCTACAGTAAGTGCCATGAGCAACCCTGACGAGGTACCTCCACTGCAGCGGCCGGGAGCCCAGCCTTCTCCGGCAGGCAATGTTCCTCCGGCAGGTTTCGGACCGCCGACGGTTCCGCCCCCGCCCGGTTACCAGGCACCGCCGGGTTACCAGGCCCCCGGTTACGAGGCACCGCCCGGCTATGGGGAACCCCGTGACCAGGCGCCGCCGGGGTACCAGGCACCGCCGGGTTACCAGGCACCTGTCCCGCCGACCGGCAAATTCCGCTTCGAACTGCCGGCCGATCGGCCGCAGAACTTCACCGACATGATGCCCCGGGGCGGCCTGGGCGGGATGTTTACCGTCACGTGGCTGCCCACCGAGCTTAAGGTTTCCTACTGGATCTGGCTCATCGGCGGTCTGCTGGGATTGCTGGGCGGGGTGATTGGCCTTTTCGGGTCGTTTGTGTTGCTGGCCGTCATTCCGGGGTTGGGATTCGTGGTGCTCCTGCTGGTGCTGGTGGCGCTGGCACTCTCCGCCGCACAAGTCATCCTGGCCATGAAGATGAAGGAAGGCCGCGAGTGGGCCCGCTTCGCCCTCACAATAGTTGCCGGCATCTCCCTGCTGCTCGCCATTCTCAACACCAGCGCAGCAGAGGGCCGGGGCGGAGGAAGCTGGCCGAGCTTCGTCATTAGCCTCGTGGCCGCCGCCCTGATGTGGATGCCCAAGTCCCAGACGTGGTTCGCAGCGCTCCGGGGCCGCGCCTGAGCCGCGCCTGAGCTGCTGCTGGTCCGTGTCCGGCGCGTGTCCATCGCCGTTCAATCAGGCCTTGACCTGCGCATGGACTGCCCAAGCACCCTGACGCTGTTCGCCGACCGGTCGCCCAGCGCAGTGCCCGGGGCAGCCGCGAGAATACTCCTCAGGAATGATCCGCGCGGGCACCGGCCCGCGGTACGGTGGGTGTAAACCATGCTGGGGGCAGGGCAGGAATCTGTTTCCGGTATCCGAACGAGACCGCCACGCAAAGGAAAGCCCATGAGCATCCCGCCAGTCCCGCCGTCGAACCCGGACTCACCTGAACCGGGGCAGGAGCCGCCCGCCGCACCGCAGTACGGACAACAGCCGCCCGCCGCACCCCAGTACGGCCAGAACGCACCCCAGTACGGCCAGAACGCACCCCAGTACGGCCAGCAAGCCCCGACCGCGCCGCAGTACGGCCAGAATGCACCCCAGTACGGCCAGCAGCCGCCGGCGGCACCTTCGTATGGCCAGAATGCACCCCAGCTTCCGCAGTACGGACAGCAGCCCCCGCAGTACAACCAGCCGGCGTACGGACAATCCCCCTACGCCAAGAACCCATCGGAGCAGGCGTCGGTCCAGACCGGTATGCCCAAGCTGGTCAACACGGCTTTTTGGCTGCTCGTGGCCTCCGGCGTGGTCTGGGTCCTCTCCCTGCTGTTGGCGATCGGGACCTTGGACACCCCCGCCATGCGCGACATGTTCGAACAGCAGATGGCCGCGGGCGGCGCTGACATCAGGTTCGAGGATCTCAAGGGTGCCATCGTCGGCAGCATTGTGGTGTTTGCTGTGATCAGCGCCGGGCTGTACGCACTGGTGGCCCTGAATGTGCGCAAGGGTAAGAACTGGGCACGGATCCTGGGCACAGTCTTCGCAGCCCTGTCGGTCTTTAGCCTTTTCCCGTTGAGCCTGGGCACGCTGGCCGTTCTGCTGGGCATCGCCGGCATCGTGATGCTGTACCTGCCGGCAACTGCACCGTACTTCAGCAAGCGGCAACCGTTCGCCAACCCGTACGGACAGCCGGGCGGACCGTACTAACAGACACACGGCAGATTAACCGGGCACCAGCGCAGGGCGCGGGAGCCGGAGGGGCTGACTGCAACTAGTCAGCATCCTCCGGGTCCTGCGCCCTTTGTGCGTGGTAGGCGAGGATCTGCAACTCCGTTGCCATGTCCACCTTGCGCAGGTTGACCCCGGGCGGCACCTGCAGCATCACTGGGGCGAAGCTGAGGATGCTCCGGACACCGGCGGCTATCACCCGGTCACAAACGTCCTGTGCCACAGCGGCCGGCAGGGCAAGCACCACCATGTTGGCGCCGGTCCGTCGCAGCACCGGTTCCAAATCTGCAGCATCGCTGACGCGCAGCCAACCCACCTCACTGCCCACCACCATCTGATCCGCGTCGAGGATCGCCACAATGTCGAATCCGCGGGATTCGAATCCGCCGTACCGGGCCAGGGCCTTGCCCAGGTTGCCGGCGCCGACGATGGCGACCTTCCAGTCATGGGTCAAGCCCAGCGCGGCGGCGATATGCCGGTTGAGGTACTGCACTTCGTAGCCGACGCCGCGGGTCCCGTAGGAGCCGACGTAGGAGAGGTCCTTGCGGAGCGTGGAGGAGCTCACGCCGGAGGCCTCCGCCAGGGATTCGGAGGACACCCGGTCAACGCCTTCGGCGAGCAGGGCGGTCAGGGCGCGCAGATAGATGGTCAGCCGGGACACGGCTGCAGGCGGAATCTGCTTGGCGGCAGTGCCTGATCCCCCAGGCATCGCGTCGGGGGATGAATCCAGCGAAGTCACTATCTGCTCCATTGAGTAGCGTTGTGGCTTCCACTCTAGGGCCCCGGCAGTTCGCCGAACAAAGCCAGTCCCCGCGCCCCTGGCAGTTCAGACCTACCGGCCCAGCAGCCGCCGCAGCGTGCGTTCCAGCCGGACCTCGTCGATCTTCCAGAAATCGCGCTGGATCCCGTCAACCAGCACCACCGGAATTTCCTCGGCGAAGCGTTCCCGCAGTTCTGCGTCGTCGTCCACCGGCTGTTCCCTCCAGCCGATCCCCAGGTCCGCTGTGACGCGCCCGACGGCGGCACGCGCCGCGGAGCAGAGGTGGCAGTCAGCTTTGGTGATGAGGACGACGTCGGGGCTTGGCATTCCTCCACGGTAGCCCGGCGGGTAGTCCTGCGTCGACGGGCGGGCAGCCACGTGCTGCGCCGCGGACCAGGAAGACGGGACCGGCTCCGGTGTTGACTAGACTCGTGGCATGTCCGAAGAGAAGTACGCCGCCGTGGCCACAGAACCCGCTGCGGCACAGCAGCACGGCGAGGCCGCGTTCTTCGACGTCGACAACACCCTCATGCGGGGGGCCAGCCTGTTCCATGTAGCCCGCAAAATGCACCAGCGCGGCGCGTTCACCATTCCTCAGGCAGCCGGCTTCGCCTGGAAACAGCTCATGTTCGTACTGCGCGGCGAGAACATGGATGATGTCCATGCGGTCCGCGACGCCGCCCTCGTGCTCGCGTCCGGCATAACCGTTGCGGACATCGAGGCACTCGGCGAAGAAGTCTATGACGAGATGATTGAGTCCCGCATCTGGCCCGGGGCCAAGGCGCTGGCCGAGCAGCACCTGCGCGTGGGCCGGAAGGTCTGGCTCGTGACTGCCACTCCGATCGAGGTGGCCACGGTCATTTCCACCAGGCTGGGACTCACCGGCGCCCTCGGCACGGTGGGGGAGGTTCTGGACGGGTCCTACACGGGACGGCTGGTAGGCGAGATCCTGCATGGCCCCGCCAAAGCTGTAGCCGTTGCCGCCGTCGCCGAGGCTGAGGGGCTGGACCTGGCGCGGTGCTGGGCGTACAGCGATTCGCACAACGACGTTCCGCTGTTGAGCATGGTGGGGCATCCGGTGGCCATCAATCCCGACGGCCGGCTCCGCCGCCATGCCCGTGAGCATAACTGGCCGGTCTACGACTTCCGCTCCGGACGGCGCGCGGCCACTCTGGGCCTCAAGGCCGCGACGGTCGGCGGTGCCGTCTACGGCCTTTGGCGGGGCTTCTCCCGCTTCCGCGGCCCCACGGCCTGAACCTCCGCCGCCGAACCTCGCGCTGACCGCGCTAGCCATCTTGCCGAGTGCGGTGCCGGCACGAAAACGGCAAAGAAAATGCCCGCCGCCGGAAAGGCAACGGGCATTTAGGTGATGCGAAGTATCTCTACTTCTTATTGCGACGCTGGTGGCGCGTCTTGCGAAGCAGCTTGCGGTGCTTCTTCTTGGCCATACGCTTGCGACGCTTCTTAATAACTGAACCCACGAAAGTTCCTTACCGGCTAGATGCAGTACCTGCCTGTTGGAAAGTGTCCGCGGGCTAAGCAGCAGACGGTACAACGGACAGGTTCTTACAATGACGTAAAACGTTCCTTAACAGGGTACCGCCTCTCGGGGCCACACCACGACCGCGGGCCGGGGCGGGAGCCTCAATCCTGCGATGCGGACGCGGAAAGCCGCGAATCAGGCTGTTTCCGTGCGCCCGTCCACAACAGCACCTTTGAGATACTGCTCGACGGCGGCTTCCGGAACCCGGTAAGAGCGCCCGAAACGGACCGCCGGCATCTCGCCTGAGTGGACCAGACGGTACACGGTCATTTTCGACACGCGCATTACGTCCGCGACTTCAGCCACGGTCAAGAAGCGCGCGTTGGAGAAATTAGCCTCCGGAGACATTTCCTTATTCCTTTACTCAAGCGAGCGGCAGCCTCATCTGAACGACATGGCGGTGTGCCGATGCTGAGTCATCAAACAACCATGTGCTCACACTCTAGGGGCTCATGATGCCAATGTGAAAGAGGCACCCGGGAGTGTCCGGAACGGGCCGCTGAATTCCGCTCCGCCGGGCTTAATCGGGGGACTAACCCCGGGTTCGGCGGATGCGCGCGGACCCCGCCAGCTGGTCCAGAACGGAGGCTGTGACATCCCAGTCCATGCAGGCGTCCGTAACGCTCTGGCCGTAGACAAGGCCAGAGGTTCCGGCTGCATGCTCCGCGATGTCCAGGTTTTGGGCACCGCCCAGGAGAAAGCTTTCCAGCATGACGCCGGCGATGGCTCCCGCCGAGGTGCCGCCGGCCTCCAACTGGGCACCGATTTCGAGGGCAACTTCTGCCTGGCGGTAATGGTTCTTGCCGCTGTTGGCGTGGCTTGCATCAACGATCAGCCGCGGGTTTTGTCGGTGGGCGTCGAGCTTGGCAGCGGCGGCCTGCACATCGGCGGCGGAGAAGTTGGGCCCGACGCGTCCGCCGCGAAGGATGATGTGGGTGTCGGGGTTCCCGGCGGTTGAGACCAGCGCGGCCCTGCCCTCCCCGTCGATTCCCAGGAATGCCTGGGGAGCCCCAGCAGCGCTGCACGCGTCAAGCGCGACTTGCAGGCCGCCGTCGGTCCCGTTCTTGAAGCCAACCGGCATGGACAGGCCGGAGGCCAGCTGGCGGTGAATCTGGCTTTCCGTCGTGCGGGCACCGATGGCTCCCCAGGACACGAGGTCCGCCATGTACTGCGGGCTGACGGGCTCCAGGAACTCCGTTCCGGCGGGCAGCCCCAAGGCGGTGACCTGCCGCAGGAAGCTGCGCGCGGCGCGCAGGCCGGCGGCAATGTCGTGGCTGCCGTCCAGATGCGGGTCGTTGATCAGGCCTTTCCAGCCCACGGTGGTGCGGGGCTTCTCGAAGTAGGCCCGCATCACGATCAGCAGGTCTTCCCTGTGCTTCTCGGCCTGGCTGACCAGCCGCCCCGCATATTCCAGCCCGGCCTTGGGGTCGTGGATCGAGCAGGGTCCGACTATCACGAGCAGGCGGTCATCGACGCCGTCCATGATGGCGCGGACCTCGTCCCGGCCCCGGGCCACCACCTCGGTCTGGCCGGCGTCCAGCGGCAGTTCCACGGCGATCTCGCCGGGGGTGGGCAGCGGCGTGAACTCGCTGACGCGCAGGTTCGCTGTGGACTGCCGGGGTTCGGGGGCTGTTTCGATGCTCATGGGGGTCCTGTTCCGGGATGGGAGCGGGCCCTGATCAGAACCCGCCGGGAAATGGCGAAGGGCAAAGAGTGATCTCTGCCCTGTTGGCTCTGATGGAAGGCTGGATGCGTGTCAGTTAGACGCGGGCCCCTCCAGAGCCAACGAACAATACGCATACCAACGGTTAGTCATGGTCCGACGTTAGCCCGGCGGTTACCGGCCCGGCAAAATCCGGGGCGTAACAATTCTGTCCTGGGTTGGAGGCCCGTCGGGTGACGGGCGGCGGATCAGCCGCCCCGCAGGCGTTCGGTCAGGCGGCAGGGCCCACGCCGGCCTCCGCGTAATAGCCCTCGATGTGGTCCGCGACGAGCTGCGCTGCGCGCCCGCCGTCCCCGCCCGTGATGGCGGCCAGGATGCGCCGGTGTTCGGCGCGAAGCCGGGCCGCGGTGGCGTCCCAGTCCGGAAGGTTGCCGGTCAGCCTGCCGGCGTAGTCCTGGATGGCCTCGCGGAGGGAGCCCATCATGGCACTGACCACGGCGTTGCCCGCAGCGTCAGCCAGCGCGACGTGGAAGCGGACATCGAGGGCCAGGAATGCCTCCGTCCCGGCGCAGTTCTCCATCTGCTCCAACAGCCGGGCCGCCTCGGCGAGCGCCGGCGATTCCGGGCTGGCCCGGGACGCCGCCCAGGATTCGAGCAGCACGCGGGTTTCCACGATGTCTTTGACGGGCAGATGCGAGGTGGCGACGTGCAGCCGAAGTGCGGAGCCAAGCGCCGCGGTCGGGTCGGCGATCACCACCGTCCCCGCCTCCGGACCCGACCCCACCCCGGCCCGGAGCACACCCATGGCTTCGAGGACCCGGATGGCCTCGCGGACAGACGTCCGGGAAACCTGCAGCTGCTCGGCGAGGGTGCGTTCGGCCGGGAGCCGGCCCCCCAAGACCAGCAGGCCGCTGGAGAGCTGGCCCTCTATCCACTGCAGGACAAGCTGGTGGGTGCGCATGCCTCAATGGTACTTGATGTGGTTGGACCACAGGCCTAGACTGTGGTTGGACCACATCCGGATATGATCTCCAGCCGCGTATCCCGGAACCTGAACCACTCCCCGGAGGCAGCAATGACGCAGACCATCGAACCCGGCAACCCCGAGGCCCCCACGCAACCGCAGGACACCGGTGCAGGCAGCCGGCCCGCCGCGGCCATGGCGGGAATTGTTCCTGCGGCCCTGAAGCGCCGGGTGCCCAAGTACTCGGACCTCGCCCCGTTGATGCAGTTCAAGAAGCCCGAGTTCAGCCGGACCGCCAGGCTGCGCCAGGCCAGCACCATCTGGGATCTCCGCGACGTGGCCAAGCGCCGGACCCCGCAGGCACCGTTCGATTACACCGACGGCGCGGCCGAAGCCGAGATCACCCTGCACCGCGCACGCCAGGCGTTCCTGGATATCGAGTTCCGCCCGGGCGTCCTGCGCGACGTCTCCCGGGTGGACCTGGGCACGCAGATCCTTGGCAGGCCCTCCCGGCTGCCGGTAGGCATCGCCCCAACGGGCTTCACCCGGATGATGCAGTCCGAGGGTGAGTACGCCGGGTCCCAGGCGGCGGCCGCCGCCGGCATCCCGTACACGCTTTCCACGATGGGCACGGCCTCCATCGAGGACGTCGCCGCGGCCGCACCGGATGGCCGGAACTGGTTCCAGCTCTACCTGTGGACGGACCGGGACCGCTCGCTGGAGCTGATCGAACGCGCGGCCAAAGCGGGCAATGACACCCTCATGGTCACCGTCGACACCGCCGTCGCCGGAGCCCGGCTTCGAGACGTCCGCAACGGTATGACCATTCCCCCGGCCCTGACGCTCAAGACGGTTCTGGACGCCTCCTACCGGCCCGCGTGGTGGTTTAACTTCCTCACCCACGAACCCCTCACTTTCGCCTCGCTCTCGCGCTACACCGGGACCGTGGCGGACCTCATCAACTCCATGTTCGATCCGACCCTGACCTTCGATGACCTGGACTGGCTGCGCGAGACCTGGAAGGGCAATCTCGTTGTGAAGGGCATCCAGACTGTTGAGGATGCCCGCAAAGTTGTGGACCACGGCGCGGACGGCGTCGTGCTGTCCAACCACGGCGGCCGCCAACTGGACCGCGCCCCGATCCCGTTCCACCTGCTCCCGGATGTCTCCGCCGCCCTCAAGGCAGACAACAGCGACGCGGCGATCATCCTGGACACCGGGATTATGAGCGGCGCGGACATCATCGCCGCCCTGGCCCTGGGCGCGGACTTTACGATGATCGGCCGTGCGTACCTCTACGGACTGATGGCCGGCGGACGGGCGGGCGTGGACCGCGCCATCGGGATCCTGGAAACGGACATGCTCCGCACCATGGCCCTGCTGGGCGTTAGCCGGATTGCGGATCTGACCCCCGACCACGTGCGGTTGCTCAAAAAGTAGCGCGCCTGTCCGCGAGTGTGCATCCGCGGCAATGTTTCGCCGCAACATTGCCGCGAATGCACACTAGGTGGGCGGTGGGGACCGGGCTACTTTTTGCGGCCGAATTTCGGCAGATTGGCCAACAGATCGGCGGCCTTGGTCGCGGCCCGGCCGACGGTCCGGCCAATCTGCTGCGGCATTTTGTCCTCGCCCGCGGTGCCGACCGGAAGCACGACGGCGGGGCTCAGCGGGCTCCCGGCGGGGCGGCCGGCAAGGGCGGCGGCAGGGCTCAGCGGGCTCCCGGCGGGACGGCCGGCCAAAGCGCCGGCAGGCTGCGGCGCGGGGGCTGTACTGGTAGGTGCAGTACTCGTGGGTGCAGTACTCGTGGGTGCCGTACCGGTTGATGCCGTGCCGGTTGATGCAGTGCCGGTTGATGCAGTGCCGGCGGCTGCGGCCGGGGCTCCCGGGACCGGCTGGAGCCGGGGTTCCGGTGGCCGCGCTGGCGAGGGTTCGGCGGCGGTTGCGGCGGCTGCCGAGGCGGCGCCGACGTCGAACGTCTCCAGCCAGCTGACAATCCCGGCGAGCGGCTTGGGGTTGAGCGTGTAGTAGCGCTTCTGGCCCTGGGCGCGCATACTCACCAGGTCCGCTTCGCGGAGCACTTTCAGGTGCTTGGAGATGGTGGGCTGGCTCGCCTCGAGCTCCTGGACCAGTTCCCCCACCGCTTTGTCCCCTTCGCGGAGGGAGACCAGAATGTCACGCCGCGTTGCCTCAGCAATGACGGCAAATACGTCGTCTGTCACCATGCCCTCCACACTAGCGACATATACGCCGGATGGCATCCGCCAGTTGGGGTCCGGGGCCGGGCCGGAGCCCGGCCCCGGAAAACCCCGGGCATCAGTCGAACCAGGGGTCCAGCCCGTAGAGCGGGAACACTTCCTTGCGGGTGGCCATGACTGTCCGGTCCACGTCGTCGTTCGGATCGAACCCGACCTCCCAGGAGCGCCACCAGAGATCGACGTCGTCGCCCATCATCTCCGGAGCGGCGACACCGTATTTGGCCCCGTATTTTTCCTTTACATAGCTGCGCCAGTCCTCCGGCACGGGGGTCCGCAGCGGGACGGGGCGCCCTGCCGCAATGGCGATCAGGTGGCTCCAGGCGCGGGGCACCACGGTGATGACGTTGTAGCCCCCGCCGCCGGTGGAGATCCAGCGGTTGTCACAGTAGCGGGCGGCGAGGTTGCCGATCGCCGTGGCGGCTTCGCGCTGGCCGTCGACACTGATATTGAGGTGGGTGAGCGGGTCCAGCCGATGGGAGTCGCAGCCGTGCTGGCTCACGATGATTTCCGGTTCGAAGGCGCCCACGAGCTGCGGCACGACGGCATGGAAGGCCCGGAGCCAGCCGCCGTCGCCTGTGCCGGCCGGAAGTGCGACGTTCACGGCGCTGCCCTGGGCGTTGGGTCCGCCGATCTCATTGGCGAAGCCCGTGCCGGGGAACAGTGTCAGTCCCGTCTCGTGCAGTGAAATCGTGAGGACGCGCGGATCATCCCAAAAGATACTTTGCGTGCCGTCGCCGTGGTGGGCGTCGATATCGATGTAGACAACGCGTTGCGTGCCGCCGTCGAGCAGCCGCTGGATCGCTAGGGCCGCGTCGTTGTAGATGCAGAAACCGCTTGCCCGGTCGCGCGCCGCATGGTGCATGCCCCCGCCGAAATTCACGGCCCGGACGGCGCTGCCGTCCAGAATGGCAGCGGCGGCCAGGAGGGAGGCACCGGCCAGCCGGGCGCTGGCCTCGTGCATGCCGGCGAAGGCCGGATCATCCTCGGTGCCGAGCCCGCGTTCCATATCCGGGGTTTCGGGATCCGCACTCACCCGCCGCACGGCAGCGACGAACTCGGGGCTGTGGACGGTACCCAGTTCCGCGTCGCTGGCCACCTCCGGGGCGGAGACGGTGACATGGTCCAGGTCCAGCAGGCCAAGGCTGCCAGCGAGCTTGGCGGTGAGTTCCATCCGCTCCGGGGCCATCGGGTGGCTATGGCCAAAGTTGTAGGCTGTCATGGCAGGATCCCACACCACCGTCGTTGGCAGTGCGGACTGTGCGAGGCCCGGCAGATATGTCATCAATCACAGGCTACCTGAGCGTGGGGCCCTACTCCCCCGTCATTGCGCGGGGTTTAGTGGTTTACTACTGAAGGAAGCAGTTTCAAGCGAGGATAAGCCCACACATGACGCAGAGCCAGTCGAGGTCCAAGAGCCCGGCCAACTGGCACCCCGGGACTCCGGAGCGGGACGGCCTGTGGATCTTCACACGCGTCCGCGACTTCATCGACAACATCGCCAATACGTCCCCGGCACGGCTGGCACTATCCGCCTTCGGCGTGGTGATCCTGATTTTCACCACCCTGCTGTCCTTGCCGGTCTCCTCTGCGACCGGGGATGCCACCCCGCTGCACCAGGCCATGTTCACCGCCGTGTCCGCCGTCTGTGTCACCGGCCTGACAGTGGTGTCCACCGCTGCGCACTGGTCCTTCTTCGGCCAGCTTGTGATCCTGGTCGGCATCTTTGTGGGCGGTCTGGGCACCCTGACGCTGGCCTCGCTGCTGGCCCTCATGGTCAGTAAGAAGCTCGGCGTCCGCGGCAAGCTCATCGCGCAGGAGGCGATGAACAGCGCCGGCCGCCTCGGAGAGGTCGGCACCTTGCTGCGGATCGTCATCGTGACCTCCGTAGCGATTGAGGCCGCCTTGGCCCTGGCGCTGATCCCCCGGTTCCTGAGCCTGGGCGAAAGCTTCGGCCAGTCTGTCTGGCACGGTGCCTTTTATGCGATTTCGGCGTTTAACAACGCCGGTTTCACCCCGCACTCGGACGGCATCGTGCCCTACGAGACGGACCTGTGGATCCTCGTGCCGCTGATGCTCGGCGTCTTCCTCGGCAGCCTGGGCTTCCCCGTGGTGATGGTCCTTCAGCAGAACGGCCTCAACTGGAAGAAATGGAACCTGCACACCAAGCTGACCATCCAGGTCTCTTTGATCCTCCTCGTCGCCGGCACCCTGCTGTGGGGGCTGATGGAGTGGGACAACCTGAGAACCATTGGCGGGATGAACACGGCAGATAAAGTCATTCACTCGCTGTTCGCGTCCGTGATGACCCGGTCCGGCGGCTTCAACCTGGTGGACCAGAACCACATGGACTCCACCACCATGCTGCTCACCGATGCCCTCATGTTTGCCGGCGGCGGTTCGGCGTCGACGGCCGGCGGCATCAAAGTGACCACCATCGCCGTGATGTTCCTGGCCATCATCGCCGAGGCCCGCGGTGATTCCGACGTGAAAGTCTATGGCCGCACCATCCCGCAGGGAACCATGCGGGTGGCCATCTCGGTCATCGTCGCCGGGGCCACGCTGGTGGCGGTGTCGGCGATGCTGCTGCTCCACATCAGCAACGCGTCCCTGGACCGGGTGCTTTTCGAGACCATTTCCGCGTTCGCCACGGTGGGCCTCAGCACCAACCTCAGTGCCGAGCTTCCGCCGTCCGGCGTCTACGTCCTCACCGCCCTCATGTTTGCCGGGCGCGTCGGGACCGTCACCCTTGCTGCTGCCCTGGCCCTCCGCCAGCGCAGCCAGCTGTTCCACTACCCGGAAGAGAGACCGATCATTGGCTAGTTCCTCAGGCGCCGTCAACCGTCCCGCCCACAACGCACCCGTGCTGGTAGTGGGGCTGGGGCGTTTCGGCGCCTCCACCGCAGAGCAACTGGTCAAACAGGGCCGGGAAGTGCTGGCGATCGAACGCGACCGGAATCTCGTGCAGAAATGGTCCGGTGTCCTGACGCACGTCGTTGAGGCCGACGCCACCAACATCGACGCCCTCCGCCAGCTCGGCGCCCAGGAATTCAGCTCCGCCGTGGTGGGGGTGGGCACCTCAATTGAGTCCTCGGTGCTGATTACCGTGAACCTGGTGGACCTCGGCATCGAACACCTGTGGGTCAAGGCCATAACCCCCTCGCACGGCAAGATCCTCACCCGGATCGGCGCCAACCACGTGATCTACCCGGAGGCCGACGCCGGTGTCCGCGCCGCGCACCTGGTCTCCGGCCGCATGCTGGATTTCATCGAGTTCGACGACGATTTCGCCATCGTAAAAATGTATCCGCCGCGCGAGACCGTCGGCTTCACCCTCGAGGAGTCCAAGGTCCGCTCCAAGTACGGCGTCACAATTGTGGGCGTGAAGTCACCGGGTGAGGACTTCACCTACGCCCGGCCGGAGACAAAGGTTTCGGCGCGGGACATGCTCATCGTTTCCGGCCACGTGGACCTGCTGGAGCGGTTCGCCGCCCGGCCATAACCGCCCGGCCGGCCCGTTCTGGTCGCCCCTTTCTGGTCGCCCGGCCGCGACTCTAAGCGGAGCGGCTGGAAGCGGGATATCCGGCCCCGGCTACGGCTCGGTCAGGGCCCGGCGGTTTTCGCAGCCTTCGCGGCGGCCTTAGCCGCCTGTTTACTGGCCCGCACCTTGCTCAGCGACTCAGGATCCACGATGTCAGCGACGGACAGGAAAGCATCCTCCTGGCCATAGTGGCCGGCGGCCTCGCGCCAGCCCTCGGCCTGGAGACCGCACCTCTTCCCCAGCAGCGCCAGAAAGATCTTCGCCTTCTGCTCGCCAAAACCCGGCAGCGCCTTGAGCCGGCGCAGCACTTCCTTCCCGTCGGGGTTACCCTGCGTCCAGATGGCAGTGGCGTCACCGTTCCAGTCGTTGTGCACGGTCTCAGCCAGGGATTGGACGCGGCCGGCCATTGATCCGGGGAACCGGTGCACGGCGGGCCGCTCTTTGAACATCTCCACGAATTCTTGCGGATCGTAACCGGCGATCGCCGCCGGATCCATGGATCCGATCCGCGTCCGGATTTTCTCGGGACCGGCAAAAGCCGATTCCATGGTCACCTGTTGGTCAAGCAGCATGCCGGTGAGCAGGGCAAACGCGTCGTCGCTGAGGAGTTTGTCCGCCGCGGGATCCCCTGTGATGTGAAGTTCCATGGATCCCATCCTGCCACCCGGTCCGGTTTGCGTCATGGGTATCGTCACGGGTTGCGCCGAGCGTGCCGTTAGCCGAGCTGCTTGGTGATTTCCGCGGCGCGTTCGGCGGCGGCGCGGGCACCCTCGGCGATGATCGCAGGGAGCCTGCGCGAGTCGAAGGTGGCAATGGCGCGTTCGGTGGTGCCGTTGGGGCTGGTGACCGCCTTGCGCAGCACCGCCGGGTCCGCGCCCGGCTCGGCCAGCATGAAGCCCGCGCCTGCGACCGTTTCGCGGGCGATCCGCAGCGAGAGTTCAGGGTCCAGCCCCAGGGCCACGCCGGCGTCGGCCATGGCTTCAGCGAGGTAAAACGCGTAGGCCGGGCCTGAGCCGCTGATTGCGGACAGCGCGTCGACCTGGTGCTCGGGAATCTCCACCACGGTGCCGGCAGCGGCCAGGATGTCCTTGGCCTGCTGCAGTTGGGCCGGGGAACAGTGTGTGCCCGGGGACACGGAAACGACGCCGCGGCCCAGCTTCGCCGGCGTGTTGGGCATGGTACGGATGACGGGCTGGCCGGCCGGCAGGGCCGCTTCGAGTTGCCCCAGCGAAACAGCGGCGGCGACACTGATGACGATGGTGTCCGGCGCCAGCGAACCGGCGATCTCACGTGCCAGGTCCGTGATACCCACGGGTTTGACGCCCAGGATCACGACGTCGGCGCCGGTGGCGGCCTGCTTGTTGTTCTCCGGCTCTTCCGCGCCGGCGATGGCCGTGATTCCATGATGGCGTTTGGCGAGTTCGTCTGCCCGTTCTGCACGGCGGACCGTGGCGACGATGTCCGCAGGGTCCGCACCCCCTGCGATCAGTCCGCCAAGAATGGCCTCGTTCATTGATCCACAGCCCAGGAATGCAATTCGGTTGCTCATGCCTCCCATCATGGCAGTCCGGCCCGATTCACAGCCAGCTCACATCCTCAGGTCAGCGTCTTCACAAACTCCCGACCTAGTGTTGTTATTACCTCATTGAGGGTGCGAGTGATGCAGCAGGCATGCGGATGCCTGCCCGGTACCGGTCGTCTGCAGCGGGTTTCCCCCATTTTCCCGCAGCTGACGGCCGGTGCCTTCGCCGTTGATTGACGCTCCCCCGTCCCCGCTCCGGCGTCCCCCTCAGCCCGGCTGCTGGTGGAGTGCATCCTGGCCGGGCGCAGCCGGATCCGGTGCGATGGTGCGCCGGCGTGCTGCCAGGAACATCCGGTCGGAGTCATTCCCGGCCAAGTCCAACGCGGCAGTGTAGGCCGCAGCAGCTTCCTCCCGGCGGCCCAGGCGAAGCAGGAAGTCAGCCCGGACGGCGTGGAACAGGTAGTAGCTGTCCAGCTTGAGGGCGTCGACAAGGGCCAGAGCAGGGTCCGGACCGTCTACTTCAGCCAGCGCCACCGCCCGGTTGAGAGCCACCACCGGCCCCGGCGCGGCGTCCAGGAGGCGGTCATAGAGCCGGAGGACCTGGCGCCAGTCCGTCGCTGCGGCGTCGAAAGCGTCACTGTGGACTGCGCTGATGGCCGCCTGGAGCTGATAGGGGCCGGGCTGGTTCCGGCGCAGACATGCGCGCACCATCTCCTGGCCTTCTGCAAGCAGTGCACGGTCCCACAGGCGGCGGTCCTGATCCGCCAGCAGCACGGGCATGCCGCCGGCTGCCCGTGCTGGTCTCCGCCCTTCAGTCAACAGCATCAGGGCCAGCAGTCCCTGCACCTCGGGTTCGTCCGGCATGAGCGCTGCGAGCATCCGGCCCAGCCTGACCGCTTCGTGGCAGAGGTCCTCCCGCAGCAGAGCCCCGCCGGAGCTGGAACTGTAGCCCTCGTTGAAGATCAGGTAGATGACTGTGAGCACCGGCGGCAGCCGCTGCGGGAGTTCGGCGCCGCGCGGCACCCGGTAGGGAATGGCGGCGTCCCGGACCTTTGCTTTGGCCCGCACCAGACGCTGGGCCATCGTGGGTTCGGGCACCAGGAAGGCGTGGGCGATTTCCGCCGTCGTGAGGCCACCGAGCAACCGCAGCGTCAGTGCCACTTGGACGTTGGCGGCCAAGGCCGGATGGCAGCAAGTGAAGATCAGCCGCAACCGGTCATCATCCACGGTGGCTTCCCCTTCGAAAGCTGCGAGAACGTGTTCTTCAGGCGTCGGCGCTGCCGGGGAGCGGCCGGCGTGCAGCGCCGCGGCCTGGCGCTGTTTGTCTTCCCGGCCGGTCTCGCGGCGCAACCGATCAATCGCTTTGTTTTTGGCTGTGGTGAGAATCCAGCCCGCCGGGCTTGGCGGCAGGCCCGCCGCGGGCCACTGCGCCGCGGCGACGGTGAAGGCATCCTGGACGGCGTCCTCGGCGGCGTCCAGGTCACCGAGGACCCGGGTCAGGACGGCGACCGCCCGACCATACTCCTGCCGGAACACCCTCTCGATCTCCGTCGTCGGAACTTCGTCGGATGCCGGTACAGCTGGCGCGGCCATGCGGACCATGAGCGGTGGCACCTAGTGCTGGACGGGACGCACTTCGATCGGAAGGGTGGTGGCGCGCGCCATTCTTCCTGCCCAGCCCAGGGCGGCGTCCAGGTCCGGGGCGTCAATGACGGTGAACCCGCCGAGGTGTTCTTTCGCTTCGGCGAAAGGGCCATCGGTGATCAGCACCTCGGTGCCTTGGGTCCGCACCACGGTGGCGGTGTCCGTCGGGTGGAGCCCGGCGGTGAACACCCACGCCCCGGCGGCTTTCATGTCGCGGTTCAAGGCCTCAAGGTCGTGCAGAATGGGTGCCAGGATTTCCGGGGCCGGGGCCGGGCCGACGGGCTGGTAAACGCTGAGCAGGTATTGTGCCATGGTGCTGTCCTCCTGGGCATGGGGCCGGTCCTTTACCAGCCTCTCACCTATTAGACGATCGGCGTGTGCCCGGATCGACAGCGGGCTGGTCTGCGGCCTCCCTGACGCTGGCCTGGGCGACGAGCGGGGCCGGTTGGAGTGGGCCGTCGAAGATCAGCTGATCCAGTCGCCGGAGGATCAGACCCTCGCGCAGGGCCCACGGGCAAATTTCCATGCTGGGAAACTCAAACATTTCGAGGGCTGCTTCCGCAACGAGGGCACCTGCCAGGAGCTGGGGTGCACGGGCCTCGGAGACACCGGGGAGGTTCAACCGGTCCTCCACCTCCATGGCGGAGATTCGCTGCGCCCACAGGCCCAGGTCTATGGCATGCAGTTCCCGTTTGACGTAGGGCCCGGCGCCGCTCGGTGCCGCCCCGGCGATGCGGGCCAGCGAACGGAATGTCTTGGAAGTACCGGCCACGTGGTTTGCCTTGCGGAGTTTCGCGAACTCGCGCACGACTGGCTTGAGCGTACTCCTGATGTAACGACGGAGATCCTTGACGCTCTTGGCTGACGGCGGGTCGTCCTGCAGCCAGTCCCGCGTGAGCCTGCTGGCGCCGAGCGGAACGGAGGTCGCGAGCTCCGGGAGTTCGTCCTCGCCGTAGGCCATTTCGAAGGAACCGCCGCCGATGTCCAGGTTCAGGATGGATCCGGCGCCCCAGCCGTACCAGCGGCGGACGGCAAAGAACGTCATCGATGCCTCTTCGCTGCCGGTCAGTTCCCGAAGGGTCACCGTGGTCTCATCTTTGACCCGGGCCAGCACGTCCGCACCGTTGGTGGCCTCGCGGATCGCGGAAGTGCAGAACGCCAGCAGGTCCTCGGCTTTGTGCCGGGCGGCGAATTCCCAGGCCTCAAGAACGAACTCGATCAACTCATGCTGGCCGGCGTCGTTGATGCTGCCGTCGCTCTGAAGGTACTGCACGAGTGACAGCGGACGCTTGTGGGAGGCAAACGGCACCGGGCGAGCACCGGGATGGGCGTCCACAAGAAGGAGATGGACGGTGTTTGAGCCAATATCGAGGACGCCTAGACGCATAGGGCCATTATTCCCCCGGAGACGCGGCCCGCCTAACGGATCGGCAGCGTCCGGGGTTCCGCGCTAGAGCTGGCTTTCCTGCCCGGGGCCCTCTTCCGGCTCCTCGGCGGGCTTAAAATCACGGCGGATGTTGGCCACACCTTCCGGGTCGATCTCGAAGCCGAAAGCAGCTCCGGGGTTGATCACCATGCCGAGGTCGTCGCCGAGGTTCCCGAGAATCGCCGCACCCTGGGTACCAAGCACGTTGGGGGCGGCGGCCAAATACTGCTCGGTGACGCGGCTCGGGTGGGAGAACACGGCAAGGACGGGCTTCCCGGCGGAGTTGGCCAGCACCAGGGGTTCCACCTGCGCATCGGCTCCCTCAAGCGCGTCAGAGCTGACGATGTAGACCTCGTTGTTGAGGAAGGCCAGGATGACGTCCACCGGGTCGGCATCCGGCTGCTCCCCCCGGGCCAGCTTCTCTTCGAGGTCATTCAACGGCTGGAGGTCCAAGTGATCGGGCTGTTCAGTCATGTTCCTACTCGATCACGTTGAGCCCGGGTCCGCAAACCCCGCACCGGAACGCTACTTCCTGGCAGCCGCCTTCTTCTTCGCCGGGGCCTTCCGGGCCGTCGGTGTGCGCTTGACCGGGCCCTTGGCGCGCTTCTCCGCGAGGAGCTCCACAGCCTGCTCCCGGGTGAGCTCCTCCAGCGAGGTGGAGCGCGGCACTGTGATGTTGGTGACGCCGTCGGTGATGTACGGGCCGAAGCGGCCTTCCTTCACCACGATGTTCTTCTCCGACACCGGATCCGGGCCGAATTCAGCCAGCGGCGGTACTGCCGCACGGGCGCCGCGCTGCTTCGGCTGGGAGTAGATTTCGAGGGCCTGCTCGAGCGTGATCGTGAAGATTTCCTCTTCCGAACCGATGGACCGGGAGTCCGTGCCCTTTTTCAGGTAAGGGCCGAAGCGGCCGTTCTGGACCGTGATCGGGTTCCCTTCGGCGTCCTGACCGAGCACCCGGGGCAGGCTCATGAGTTGCAGGGCCTCGTCCAGGGTGATGGTATCCACACTCATCGATGCGAACAATGACCCCGTACGCGGCTTGGCCTTCACAGGCTTTTTCGGCGGCTTGGGCTTGCCGTTCTTGTAGTACTCCACCGGCTGGTTGGCCAGCTGCTCCTCAGTCATTTCCGGAATGACCTCGGTGACATAAGCGCCGTAGCGGCCGTTCTTGGCCACCACAGTGTGACCGGTGTGCGGATCCGCTCCGAGCACGCGCTCCTCGGGGGCTGCGGTTTCCATCAGCTCGACAGCTTTCGCCGCCGTAAGCTCATCCGGGGCCAAATCCTCCGGGACGTTGGCGCGGGCGGCTTCCACCACTTCGCCGGTCTTCGGATCGACAGTGGGGATGGAGCTTTCCAGGTACGGGCCGAACTTTCCAACCCGCAACGTGATGCCGTCGGTGATGGGAATGGAGTTAATCTCCCGGGCGTCGATCTCGCCCAGGTTGTTGACGATGCTCAGCAGGCCGGGATCGGCGTCCTCGCCGAAGTAGAAGTGCTTGAGCCACGCCGGTCCGGCAGCCTGGCCGTTGGCGATTTTGTCGAGGTCCGCCTCCATGTCGGCGGTGAACTCGTAGTCGACGTAATCGTGGAAGTGCTGTTCGAGCAGGCGGATCACGGAGAACGCGATCCAGCTCGGGACCAGCGCGGAGCCCTGCTTCCGGACGTAGCCGCGGTCCTGGATCGTGGAAATCGTGGAGGCATAGGTGGACGGGCGGCCGATGCCCTTCTTTTCCAGCTCGGCTGTCAGCGACGCTTCCGTGAACCGCGGAGGCGGGGACGTCTCGTGGCCGATAGCGGCGATCTCCGAAGCGGTGAGCGCGTCACCGGCGGCCACGTTGGGCAGCCGGCGGGCTTCCTCGGAATCCTCGTCGCCCCGGCTTTCGTCCTTGCCTTCCTCGTAGGCGGCCAGGAAGCCGGGGAAGGTGATGACGGTGCCGGAGGCGGAGAATTCGGCGTCCCGGCCATCTGTTGCCAGGGCGCCCAAGCGGATGGTGGCCGTGGAACCCTTCGCGTCGCCCATCTGGGAGGCGACGGTGCGCTTCCAGATGAGTTCGTAGAGGCGGAACTCGTCGCCCGAGAGCTGCTTGGCCACCTGGGCCGGGGTGCGGAAGGAGTCACCGGCGGGGCGGATGGCCTCGTGGGCTTCCTGCGCGTTGGCCGCCTTCCCGCTGTAGACGCGCGGAGACGCGGGGACGTACTCGGGGCCGTACAACTCGGACGCCTGGCGCCTCGCGGCCGTGACAGCCTCATTGCTCAGCGCCGAGGAGTCCGTACGCATGTAGGTGATGTAACCGTTTTCATACAGCCGCTGGGCCACCTGCATGGTGCTCTTGGAAGAGAAGCGCAGTTTGCGGCCGGCCTCCTGCTGCAGGGTGGAGGTGGTGAACGGGGCTGCCGGCCGGCGGGTGTACGGCTTGGTGTCGACTGACCGGACCCGGAATTCCGCGTCCTGCAGACCCGCGGCGAGCGAGGTGGCGAGGTCCTCGTTGAGATGCACGGCGTTGCGTGAAGTGAGCACGCCGTTGTCGTTGAAGTCACGGCCGCTGGCGACTTTGGCGCCGTCGACCATGGCCAGCTTGGCTTTAAAGGAGCCGGACCCGGCAGCGAACTGGCCGGTCAGGTCCCAGTAGGAAGCAGCGTTGAAGGCCATCCGCTCTCGCTCGCGGTCCACCACCATGCGCGTCACCACAGACTGCACCCGGCCGGCGGAGAGCCCGCGGGCCACCTTGCGCCACAGCACCGGGGAGATCTCGTACCCGTACAGACGGTCCAGGACACGGCGGGTCTCCTGCGCATCCACGAGGTCCTGGTCCACATCGCGCAGGTTATCCATCGCGCGGTGGATGGCTTCCTTCGTGATTTCCCCGAAGGTCATCCGGTACACCGGCACCTTGGGCTTGAGCACTTCGAGCAGGTGCCAGGCGATGGCCTCGCCCTCGCGGTCCCCATCGGTTGCGAGATACAGGGCGTCGGCGTCCTTGAGCTGGGCCTTGAGCTCGGCCACCTTTTTCTTCTTGTCCGGGGACACCACATAGTAGGGCTTGAAGTCGTTGTCGATGTCGACGGCGAACTTGCCCACCGACGTCTTCTTCAGTTCCACCGGCAGTTCCGAGGGCTGCGGGAGGTCCCGGATGTGACCAATGGAGGCCTCCACAATGAACCCCTCGCCGAGGTACTTGGCGATGGTCTTGCTTTTGGCGGGAGACTCCACAATCACGAGTTTCTTACCGGTTTTGGCCTTGCTTGGCACGGTGCTCCTACAGAAAATGGTTGCTCGGGCAGATGCGCCCATACCCGCCTAGTTCACCATATTTTGCAGAATCCCGCGCATTCGGGCCCGAAATCGTGGCGACGGACCGCCCTCAGGGCGCGGTCCTGGACCGGGTGCCCTGCCGGTGGCGGACGCCGCCGCCGATGAGCATCGGCGCGGGGAGCAAGCCCTTTCTGCCTACGCCCGCGGGGCGGCCCCGCGGATCCGTTCGACGACGGCCGTGGTGGACTGTTCCGGCACGTAGTCGAGGATTGCGACCCGTCCGCCGTAGTGCTCGACCACCCGTGTTTCTGCCAGCATCGCGGGGGTGTAGTCGCCGCCCTTGGCGTAGATTTCGGGCCGGATCTTCCTGATCAACGGGATCGGAGTGGCCGTTTCGAAGACGGTGACATAGTCCACGCAGCTCAGCGCGGCGACCACCGCCGCTCGGTCCGCGATGGTATTCACGGGGCGGCCCGTACCTTTGAGCCGGCGGACGGAGTCGTCGCTGTTCAGCGCCACCACAAGGACATCGCCCAGTTGTTTGGCCTGGTTCAGGTACCGGGTGTGCCCCCGGTGCAGGACGTCGAAGCACCCGTTGGTTAGAACGATCCGTTTTCCCTCCTCACGGTGCCGGCTTATCTCGGCCGCGAGCTCATCGGCGTCGACCGCGGTATCCGTGAAACGTCCCAGGTGGTTGCTCAGGTCCGCCGTGCTGCACACCGAGGTTCCGGGGCGGCGAACGGCGACGTCCGCAGCGGCCTGGGCGAGGTCCACGCTGGTGGTGAGGGGCAGCAACGCGGAACGGGCCAGCGTCAGCGCGGCAACGAAGGTGTCCCCTGCGCCTGAGGCCTGCTTTTCCTGGACGGGTCTGGCCCAGGTCCGATGCGCTTCACCGGCCCTGGGCAGCAACACTGATCCGTCCCGATCCAAAGTCACAATCAACGCGCCAGCGCCTGCTGCGTCGAGCAGTTCCTCCCGGTGGGCGACGATGACGTCCGCCCGCCTGGATCCGGCGTCGAACTGCAGCCCGAGCATCCCGGCTGCTTCCAGGGCGTTCGGGGTGGCGAGATGCGGCTTGAGCTCAGCCCAGGCGTGCGGCTGGTGCGCGTCCACCACGACCAGAATTTCCGGTCTCCCGGCAAGGATGGCCAGCAGGCCGGTGCGCACCGGTCCCTGGAGCGCCCCCGCTCCGTAGTCGCAGACGACGACGGCTTCCTGGTCCTGCAGGACCTGCGGTAGCGACTTCGCCAGCGCGTCCAGCGCATCTGCTGGGACCTCGCGTTGCACGTCGTCGAGCCGGAGCAAGACCTGCCCGATACTGCTGATGCGCGTCTTGGTGGTGGTGGTGGTGCCTGGATTCTGATGGACATGGGTGGTGTCCACCCCGGCATCGGCCAGTTGCCGCAGGAGCTCGGCAGCAGCCTCGTCCTGCCCGGTAATCCCGGCGAGCCGCACCTTGGCGCCCAGGGCGGCGAGGTTCATTGCCGTATTGGCTGCCCCTCCCGGGGCGAAGCTTCGGTCCGCGACTTCCACAACCGGAGCCGGAGCTTCCCGGCACAGCCTGTCGATCGATCCGGACCACCACCCGTCGAGCATCACGTCGCCGACGACGGTGATGGAGGGCTGAAGCGAAGCCAGCCGCTGGGGCAGCCACTCGGTCAGCCCGCGTTGCTCCGTCAGCGGACTGTCTTCCCGGCCCCGGCGTTCCGGCCGGCTCACGGTTGTCCTCCGTTGGGGCCAAGTAGGCAGATGCAGCCATTTCTGACGGTTGCAGACATGTGGTTCCTTCCCGGGATGGAAATGATGGGACGAGGTGGGCGTTTTCGGTATGTGCCTTCCCTTACCGTCCCCGTACCCCCGTGGGTCCGCTTTTACACCCGGGGGTTTTTCGTGCCGGTGCCGGCTGCGGCCCACTGATGGCCAAACCGGCCGCCGCGCCATAAGGTAGGCCCACGGCCAGGAGGATCCGACCAACAGGAGTCCGTAGTGAAAGATCCCGGAGGGACACGCAACGGCGCGGGCCCGCCAAGCTGGGGCGTCGGCCCCGTATTGGAGAAGTTCCCGGACGTCACGCGGATCGCCGTGCTGCGCGGCGGCGGGCTGGGGGACTTGCTGTTCACCCTGCCCGCCATCTCCGCGTTGGGGGCCGCTTATCCTGGTGCCGCGATCACGCTCCTGGGCACCCCCTCCCATCTTGAACTGCTGGAAAACACCGCGGGCCCGGTGCGTGACGTGCGGGTCTTGCCCATCGCGGAAGGCGTTCGCCCGGGGGTGGAAGACGCTTCCGCGGTTGAAGCATTCCTCGAGTCGATGCGGCGGGAGAAATTCGACCTCGCCGTCCAGATCCACGGCGGCGGACGTTTTTCCAACCCATTCCTGTTGCGCTTGGGTGCCCGCCACACCGTTGGCCTGCAGACAGCCGATGCCGCACCGCTGGAACGCAACCTTCCCTACCTCTACTACCAGCACGAACCATTGCGCGGCCTGGAGGTCGTCGGATTGGCGGGTGCGACGCCGGTCGGGCTGGAAGCCCGGATCAGGCCCCTGGCGCGGCACGCGGACGACGTCGGGCGGCTGCTTCCGGAGGACAGCGGAGGTTCGGCCCGCCCGATCGTCGCCGTTCATCCGGGTGCCACCGATCCGCGGCGCCGCTGGCCCGCCGCGCATTTCGGTGAGGTCGCGGCTGCCTGCGCCGCCGACGGCTGCCGGGTGGTGGTGATCGGCACCGCAGCGGAGCAGGAACTGGCCGATGAGGTTGTCGCTGCCGCTGGCTCCGGGCGGGTGACATCCCTGGCAGGGAAAATCAATCTCGGCGGCCTGGCTGCACTGCTGGACAAGTCCGCCGTTCTCCTGGGCAATGACAGCGGCCCACGGCACCTGGCGCAGGCACTGGGCACTCCCACGGTAGGCCTGTTCTGGGTCGGCAATCTGATTAATGCCGGCCCGCTGGGCCGGGGCCTGCACCGGGTCCGGCTCTCCTGGATGACCCGGTGCCCCGCCTGCGGCATCGACCTCACCCAGGTCGGCTGGACGGCCAGCCGGTGCGAGCACGACGTCTCCCTTCTGACCGATATCCGCCCTGCGGACGTCCACGCCGACGTGCGGGAGTTTACGGCCAGGAGTCCTCTTGCGCATGGCAGATGAGCAGCTCGCGGATCTCACATCCTGAAGGCTGCGAAAGGGCGAACAACACGGCTTGCGCCACGTTGCCGGGATCGTTCAGCCGGGAATCATCCCGCGGCTTGTACTGCTCGGCCCGGTCATCAAAAAACCGCGTCTTCATCCCGCCCGGGATCAGCGTGGTCACCCCGATCTCACCGGCGGTCTCGGCGGCGAGCGCCTGACTGAATCCAAGGACAGCAAACTTGGAGGCGCAGTAGGCAGAAGCTTCTGGTAGCGCGCGTTTGGCCAGGGTCGAGGCCACGGTGATCACGCGGCCCCGCGAGGACTTGAGGTAGGGCAGTGCCGCCCGGACCACAGACACCGTGCCGAGAAGATTGACGAAGATGACCTTTTCCCATTCGTCGGCGGCGACGTCCTCCAGCTTCCCGCAGCGGTCGATTCCGGCCGCAGTTACCACCGCGTCCAGGCCGCCGAGGGCCTCGGCGGCCTGGGTCACCGCCGCTGTGACCGCGGCGCGGTCCGCAACGTCGACCTCCAGGGCTTTCGCGCCGGACACGTTCCGGACGTCGCGGTCGAGCACGAACGGCGTGCCGCCGGCTTCGAGCACTGCGTCGGCTATGGCCGCACCGAGCCCGGATCCCCCTCCGGTCACGAGCACGCGGCTGGCGCCGGGCAGGGAAGGACGCGTGGTGGTTGTCATGATGTTCCTTTCGGGTTGCCGGCCCAGGTTGGGGCCGGAGATTCCAACGGGCATGCGCTGTGGGGTTCGCGGCGTCTGTTCAGCCCACCCGGGCCAGGGCAGCTGCGAGCCCGGTGGTGGACCGGGCCGGGTAGTAAGGAAGGCTGAGGCATCGGCCTCCCCAGCTGTGCACCAGGGCCGTTTCCGGCAGGTGCGCCGGATCATAGTCGCCGCCTTTCACCCAGATGTCGGGCCGCAGTTGCTCAAGGGCACTTTCCGGAGTGTCTTCATCGAAGAGCAGGACCGCGTCCACACACTTGAGCGCCAACAGCAGCTCGGCCCGGTCTTGTTGGTTGATTATGGGCCGCGAGGCCCCCTTGAGGCGCCGGGTCGAGGCATCGGAATTCAGGCAGACGATGAGGCAGTCCCCCAGGTCCCTGGCAGCGGCAAGCGTGCGGGCGTGTCCGGCATGCAGCAGGTCAAAGCACCCTCCAGTCGCCACTACAGTGCCACCGAGCGAGCTCACCCGCCGTGCCAGGCCCAGCGCGTCCGGGCCATTCCCCGGAGGCGGGGAAGCCAGTAACCGTCGTACCGAGGGCAGGGCTGCGACGCCTCCCCCTGCCAGGAAAGATGACGCCTCCCGGACGGCACGGCGGCAAGAGTCCTCAAGGGCAGCTCCGTTGATGAGATGGGCCGCAAGGCTGGCGGCCAGCCTGTCGCCCGCCCCGCAGGAGTCACTGACTGCAGCCCGCAGCGCCGAGAGCTGGACGGGCACCGGCGTCGAGGCCTGGACAAGAGTCGCCCCCTGGTCGCCCCGCGTGAGCAGGACTGCGTCGCTCTGCCACAGCCGCAGCAGCGCGGCGGCGACCTCGGCCGCGCCTCCGCCGGCACCCTTTCTTGCCGCCAGGGCGGCAGCATAGGCCTCGGATTGGTTTGGTGTTACGACCGTGACGCCGGGCACCGGAATGGCTCCGGCCGGGTGCGGGTCCCAGATGACGGGGATGCTCCGGGCCCGAGCCGCGATGGCGGCACGCAGGGCAGGGTTTTTGGTTAATCCCCGGCCGTAATCTGCGACGACCACGACAGCGGCTTCGCTCAAAGCCTGCAGCATGTCCGGAGTAACTTCCGGCACGGGGCGCGTTTGGCAGCCCTGATCGAATCGGGCCACCGGGTGACCGCCTGCGCGGAGCCTTGTTTTCACCGGCGTCGGAGCCCCCGAGGACCCGGTAACCACGCTGATGCCCGCCAGCTCTTCCACAAGGCGGCGGCCGGGTTCATCACTGCTTAGTGCTGTCACGAGCCGAACGTGGTGGCCGTCGTTTGCGAGCATCCGGGCTACCAGTCCGGCGCCACCGGCCCGTGCCCTGACGGTGGCGATATCCACGACAGGCACTGGCGCGTCCGGGCAGAGCCGGGTGGCTTCGCCGTCCAGGTCAACGTCCAGCAGGACGTCACCCACCACGACAATGCTCATGGCCGTGCCTCGCGTGGAATTTCCCGCTGGCCAAGGCGATGAATCTCGGCGTCGAAGGCCCGGCAGATGGCGTGCACCGCAATTAGATGGCATTCCTGGGCGTTGGCCGCCGGCCCCTGGACGGCGATCGTTTCATCGCAGCAACGGGTGAGCGGGTTTGGCCCCTTCCCTGTCAGCGCCCACGTCGTGACGCCCATGCCGGCGGCGGCCTCGGCGGCACGAAGCAAATTGGGGCTTTTGCCGCTGGTTGAGAGCAGCAGCAGAACGTCCCGGGGGCGGCCATGGGCGCGGACCTGCCGTGCATAGATTTCCTCGAAGCCGTAGTCGTTGGAAATGGCTGTCACTGCCGAGGTATCCGCGTGCAGCGAGATGGCGGAAAAGGGTGCCCGTTCGCCGTCGAAACGGCCTACGAGTTCAGCGGTAAGGTGCTGCGCCTCGGCCGCGGAGCCGCCGTTGCCTGCAGCGAGGAGGCGGTGGCCGGCCAGCAGACGCCGGGCCAGCTCTCCGCCCCACGCCGCCAGCCGCGGTGACTGGCTGCGCAGCGATTCCAGGGCCGGCAGGACACTGAGCAGGTGGGCCTCCACAACTGCGTCCGGGTGTTGTACGGCCGGGCCGGCTGCCTCCACGTCCGCGGCCGGAGCAGCTACCGTCTCAGTGGGTACGCGGCGTCCGTACATTGCCCGCACCAAGGCCGATTCCGCCGTCACAGCACCGCTCCTTCCGCCGGTTGAAGCCGCCCGCGGCCACCGAACCCGTGCGCCGCGCCGGCGCTGAGGGTTTGCTGGTAGGCGTTCTCGGTTTCAGCGGCCACCGTGTCCCAGCTGTAGCGGTTCCGGGCTCGCCGTTGGCCGGCACGGCCCAGTTTCCGGCGGAGGCTTGGATCACCCAGCAGGCGGGCCAGCGCCCCGGCCGTGGCTCCGGGATCCCGGGGCGGAACAAGCAGACCGGTTACGTGGTCCACTACGGTGTCCTTGAGGCCGCCCACCGCCGCAGCCACTACGGGAATACCGCACGCCATGGCCTCAAGCGGGACAATACCGAAAGGTTCATACCAGGGCGTGCAAACCACCGCGTCCGCGCTTCGGAGGAGCCCCGGCATGGCATCGCGGGGCACTTGTCCGCTGAAGGTGACATGGTGCCGCACGCCCAGTTCCGCCGCGATGGCCAGCAGCCGGCGGGCCTCGGCGTCAGCCTCCGTAGCAGCCGCGTCACCGGCCCCGCCGACGATCAGCAGTTCGACGTCGTCGAAGCCCGCATTTCTCAGCAACGGCAGGGACCGGATGACCACCTCGACGCCCTTGCGGGGCACAAGGCGTCCGACGGAGAGTATCCGGTGGGTCCGGGTGCGCCCGCTGGCTGGCCCGGATCCTGAAAAGAGGGTCAAGTCCACGCCGCATGGCGCAATCGAGATCCGCTCCGGAGCGACACCCATTGCCGTCAGCTCGACGACCTCGTCGGAGCACGTCGCGATGACGCGGTCCGAGGCGCACCCCACCGACGGTTCCAGCTCTTGCCTTTCCGGTGGACTGGTATCCTCGGTGCCTTGATGCCGGCGTTTGACCGTGCCCAGGGCGTGGAATGTCTGGACGACGGGGACGCGTTTCCCGCCTTCGTCCAGCTGCCGGGACGCGTCGAGGGATGCCAGGCCGGACATCCAGAAGTGCCCGTGGACCAGGTCCGGCGGTCTTTTTTCCCAGTCGTGGGCGAGGCCTTCGGCCAACTCCCCCATGAAGGGAAGCAGTTCGTCCTTGGGCACGTGCCACGGTGGTCCGGCCTTGATATGGACCACCTCAAGGCCGGGGGCGATCCTTACCCTGGCCGCGAGGTCTTCTGCGTCCCGGCGGGTGTACACGGTGACGTGATGCCCCCGCTCGGCCAGCGCGGCGGACAGGGACGCCACATGCACGTTTTGCCCGCCGGCGTCGACTCCGCCGAGAGCCGCTAGTGGGCTGGCATGCTCGGACACCATTGAGATCTTCACTCGCTCCGCCTTTCGTGGGTTGGAATGAGGAGCCGGCCGGTCCGGAAACGCGGGCCGGTCAGCTCCTCCAGCAGGACGTCCCAGGCGGCCAGAAAAGCGGCCAGCCCGTAGCGGCCCAGTACCGCCTCCCGCGCAACCACCCCACGCCGGCGGGCTTCATCCGGGTCCTCGATGAGCACCCTGGCTGCGTGGACGAGTTCGTCCACGCAGGTTGAAATCGCTCCCGCGTCCGGCGGCACCGCTCGTACCGCCTCCGTGGTTGCCAGCACCACCACCGGCATGCCGAGGTGCATGGCCTCGAGCAGGGCCAATCCCAGTGAAGTCCAGCGGAAAGGATGAAGGTAAACCCGGCAGCGGGACATCTCTCGATGCAGGGCGACGGTGGGCAGGTCCCCTCCCACCAAGAGCCTGGACGGAGGCACGTGGATGGCGTCCGCCAACACGTCGCCGCCCATGCCGAAGACCCGCAACGGCGCCGCCGTGGCAAAACGGCCCAGGAGGTCCGTTCCGGCGACCCGGCCCCGCCTGACCGGCTCATTGACGACGGCGGCAAGCTCGGGGATTTCTCCCGTGTAGGCATGCCCTGGGTCGGGAACGCCATGTTCGATCACCAGGGTCGGAGCTGAACCGTTATCCCAAAACAGCTGGTTGAAATGTGTCACGTGTACCACCGGGATGGACTGCTGGTCAGCCAGGGGGTGGATCGAGTGGGGCACGTCACCGCGGGGGGCGTTGTGTTCAAGATAGGCGGCCGGAAGGTCTTTGCCGGGCTTCCGCCGCAGCACCCTGGCCACCTCGGCTGCTTCCTGGGGCCGTTGCAGGACGACGGCATCGATGCTGTCCGGGTCCAGCGCATCGAGCCGGACTTCGCGAACGGAGTCCGGCCAGGCGCGGCCCGCACGGCCCAGCCCCCAGGGTCCGCGCCCGGGGAGGACCGGCAGGAGGTAGTCGTGGCTGCCGCGGACGAACGCGTCAGTCCAGGAACCGTGGACGTGCCAGAGCAGGATTCTCATGGCTGCCGCAGCCTGCGTCGGGTGGAGAGGGAGGACACTCCACCGATCAGTCGTTCCACCGCGTCCACAACTTGTGCCGGAGCCACGGACGACAGGCACGGGTGCCCCGGGACGGGACACTCGGTGGCGCGGCTGAGGGTGCAGGGGGCTTTTTGGTCGCCGAGAAGTTCCAGCGGCACGCCGTAGGGTGCCCAGCGGATTGCCGGCACTACCGGGGAAAAAAGGCACGCCACCGGTGTGCCCACCGCTGCCGCCAGGTGTGCCGGCCCGGTGTTGCCGGTCACCACCGCCGTGGCACCGGCCAGCACGCCGGCCAGGGTCCGGAGGTCCGTGCGGCCGCCCAAGTTGAGCGCGGAGGGCCCGGCAACCGTGGCCGTCAACCCTGCTTCGCTCCTGCCCCCGGTCACCACGACGCGGTGGCCCGCCCCTTCCAGTAACTCCACAGCCGCTGCGTGGTGCAGCGGGGGCCATGCCCGTGACGGGGCAGCTGTGCCGGGGTGGACCACAAGGTACGGTTCATGTCCCACCAGCTCCCGCACATCGGGAAGGCCCTGGACGCGCAGCCTGCCGTCGTCCCCGGGAGGCAGCCGGAAGCCGGCCGCGTGGGCGATGCCCAAGGCGCGCTCCGCCTCCGGCTGGTCTTCCGGAAAGTCCTCGCCGGGGCGCAACCGCACATCCAGCAGGCTTCCGGCGTAGTCGGTTGAGGCCCCGGTGATACGTCCCACCCCGGCCAGCCTGAGCAGCAGGGCCAGGGGCAGCGGCGACTGATGGAACGAGGTCAAGATCACGGCCTCAGCGACCCTCGAGTCGCGGACAAACGAGGTGAGGATTTCAAGGTGGCGCTGCTCCACCCGGGGGGCCGGCTTCACAATCCAGGGGCAGCTCCAGGTGAAGACCTCCGCCACACCGGGCAACAGCGACGCCGCCGGCTCCCCCGCCGGGCCGCAGAGAACAACGACGTCGTTGGGAGCCCCGCCGTCGGGGCGCCGCCCGAAAGCGACAGCGCGAATTGCCGGACCGGCCAGCAGGACGTCGCCGACGCCGTCGAGCCGGGCGACCAGGACCCGGCTCATGGTGCCGGCTTCCGGACCGGCGTTGTCGACGGCGTGTCCAGCAACAGCTGGACCGCGGACCAGAGGTCGGGCGCAACGTCGGGGGAAGAATCAACCTCGGCGCGCCGGGTTTCAGCGGTAGGAACCAGGACACTGCGCGACCCGGCGGCGTGCGCGGCCGCGACATCGCTGCCGATATCGCCCACGTAGGCCGCCTCGTCCGGTGTGATTCCCAGTTGCCGGCAGGCACGGCGGATCATCCCCGGGGCCGGCTTACGGCACGTACAACCATCCTCGGGCAGGTGCGGACAGATGCCCCACACCGCGAATGGGCCCAGTAACTGCTCGACCCGGATATTCACGGCCCCCACCTGGGCGACAGTCAGGAGGCCGCGGCCGATGCCGGACTGGTTACTGAGAACCCCGGTCGCGATGCCCCGGTCACGGAGACGTTGCAGGGCTTCCCTGGCCTGGGGCATAGGGCACACCCGGGCGGGGTCACCGTTGTAGGGGACGTCGCGGATGAGCGTGCCGTCCCGGTCGAACAGGACAGCCTTTAACGGTTGGCCGGCGTAAGGGTTCATAACTGCCTTGTTCCCCAAACCGGCTCCGGCTAAACGCCCGAAGTGGTCCGGTTCGGACTAAAATCCACAACCAGAGGAACGGGAGGGGCTGCGGTGGTCGGATTCCGCGATGATGGCAGACCAGTGCTGGTGGTCTTGCGCGCGCTCAAGCTGGGCGATCTGCTGGTGGCCGTGCCGGCACTGCATGGCCTGCGCCGCGCCTACCCGCAGCACCGGCTCCTCTACGCCGCGCAGGGCTGGCTCGAAGAGGCGCTGACCTTGGTGGGAGGCTTCGAGCTACTGCCGACCCACGGACTCGACGAACCCTTGGCGCTGCGGCCCGGAACAGTGGACGTCGCGGTCAACTTGCACGGCTGCGGGCCGGAGAGCCAGTTTCGCATCGAGGCCCTGCAGGCACGCCGCATCATCTCCCACCGGGCGGATCCGCATCCGGGGCCGGTCTGGCGGACCGGCATTCATGAGCGGGACCGTTGGGCCCGGCTCCTTCAATGGCACGGAATCCAGGCCGACCCGGCGGATCTTTTCCTCGACAACCCTGGCGTTCCCACCCAGCACCCGGGTGTGACGCTCATCCACGTCGGTGCCGCCTACGGCAGCAGGCTCTGGCCGGCGGAACGCTTTGCTGAAGTGGCTGTCGGGTTACACGGTGCCGGGCACCACGTCGTTTTCACGGGCGGCGCAGCAGACAGGATCAGGGCCGCAGACGTTGCCCGCCGGGCCGGGCTCGGCGGCACCGCAGTCCTCGCGGGAAACCAGACGCTGGCAGAATTCGCGGCCCTCGTTGCGCAGGCCCGTCTGGTGGTCTCAGCCGACACGGGAGCCGCCCATCTGGCGTCGGCGTACGGGCGCCCCTCTGTGGTGCTGTTCGGACCGGCCTCTCCCGAGGAGTGGGGGCCCCCGCCGGGTCCGCATCGTGCACTGACCCGGGCAGACCTGCGCCGTGGCGACACTTTCGCGGCGGAACCGGACCCGGCGTTGCTCGGTGTTTCTGCTCAGGACGTGCTGGACGCGGTTCGGGAGCTGGGGCTGCTCTGAATTTCCCGCTCAGAAAGCCGCCGCTGCAGTCCGACCAGGACCCGGGAAAGCCGCCGCGAGATCTGCATCTGGGAAACACCAAACCGCCGTCCCAGGTCCATCTGGCTTTCCTCACAGAAGTAGCGGCGGTACAGCAGCTCCCGGTCCTGCCCCGATAATTCGCTAATGACCTGCGTCAGACAAATAAGTTCGTCGAGCCGTTCGAAAGCCGGGTCCTGGACCGCCAGCAAGTCTCCCGCCGCAGGACGGTCAGTGCGCGGGTCGGCCGCATCGAGGGAATCGGGCCGCATGCTCGATCCTGCGGCGGCCGCTTCCCCCACCGCCTCGACGGGAACCCCCAGCTGCCGGGCCAATTCAGCGCGCGTCGGGTCATGGCCCAGGGCCTGTGCCAGTGCCGGGACTTCTCGCACCAGCTCGCCCCGGAGGTTCTGCACCCGCCGCGGCGGCCGCACCACCCAGCACCGGTCCCGCAGGTAGCGCTTGAGTTCGCCGGTGATCGTCGGAGCGGCATAACCCGGGAAGCTGGTGCCCCTCGATTCGTCGAAGGTGCGCGCCGCCTTGACCAGGCCAAGGTAGGCGACTTGGATCAGATCCTCCCGTTCCCGTCCCCTGCTGGCGAAGCGGGCCGCCAGCGACTCCGCCAGATCCAGATAATCCAGGACACGTTTGTTCTCCAGGGCGCGCAGCAGCTGCCCGTCCGGGGCCGGAAACTTCGTCGTTTCATCCATGTCGGTACTTCCTTTGACCAGGGTCCGGAAAGCGCAGGGGAGGACGTAGAAGCAGGAAAACATAAGCGTGCTTATAATTCAATACTTCTTCGTTCCCGCCTGAAGCCTCATGCTGTCCCCACCGGCGATGGGGCGGCCAATTGCCCCGCCACCGGCAGTTCCGGACCCCTGTACTCCACGGCCGCATCCTGATAAAGCTTGACCGGGGCAACTATTGGAAACCTGGGCCGGGCGCCTGCAGGTCGGACAAGGAGGACCGTCGTGGTTGATCGGATTGCCGAGATCTGGGGCACAAGGACCCCGTACCCGCGGGATGGGCTGTGGCCCGTCCGGGTTGACCAGGCCCTGGGCGATGGGGTGACTGAGGACGACGTCGACCGTTGGGTCCAGTCCGCCTGCGTTCTTTGCAGCAACGGCTGCGCGTGCGACATCGCGGTGAAGGACGGGGCAATGGTTGGCGTCCGCGGCCGCGCCGGGGACCTGGTCAATCACGGACGCCTCGGACCCAAGGGCCTGTTCGCCAGCTGGCAGGGAGTGTCCCACCGGGACCGGCTCAAACACCCAATGATCCGCGAAAACGGCCGGTTGGTCGAATGCGACTGGGATACCGCCATGAACCGCATCGTTGAGCGAAGCGGCCAGTTGCTGCAGGAACGGGGGCCCCTGAGCCACGGCTTCTACACCAGCGGGCAGCTCTTCCTCGAGGAGTACTACGCGCTGGCCATCATCGGAAAGGCCGGCATCGGAACCCCTCACATGGACGGCAACACCCGCCTGTGCACCGCAACGGCGGCCGCCGCCTTGAAGGAGACGTTCGGCGCCGACGGGCAGCCCGGGTCCTACACCGACATCGACAGCTGCGACGCGATGTTCCTTTACGGGCACAACATGGCCGAGACGCAGACCGTGCTGTGGTCCCGGGTGCTGGACCGCATCGCCGGGCCGGACCGGCCCAAGATCGTCTGCATCGACCCGCGTGATACCGAGGTTGCCCGGCACTCCGATGTCCACCTCGCCCTCCGGCCGGGAACCAACCTGGCCCTGATGAACGCCCTCGTCCACGAGGTTCTGGCGAACGGCTGGCTGGACCGGGAGTACGTTCAGGCGCACACAGTGGGCTTCGAGCAGCTGAAGGCCGCGGTGGGGCCCTGGACGGCCGAAGCGGCCGCGGCGGTTTGTGACGTGAGCGCCGCGGATATCCGGGAAGCGGCCCGCATCTTCGGAACCTCAGGCCGTGTCCTGTCGACAGTGCTCCAGGGCTTCTACCAGTCCGCGCAGGCCACCGCGTCCTCCTGCCAGGTCAACAACCTGCACCTGCTCCGCGGGCTGCTGGGACGCCCCGGCTGCGGCATCCTCCAGATGAACGGCCAGCCGACCGCGCAGAACAACCGCGAATGCGGGGCCGACGGGGACTTGCCCGCCTTCCGGAACTGGGAGAACCCCGAGCACATCGGGGAACTGGCCAAGCTGTGGGACGTCGACTCCCTGACCATCCCGCACTGGGCCCCGCCGACGCACGCGATGCAGATCTTCCGCTACGCCGAGCAAGGTTCCATCGAATTCCTCTGGATTTCCGCCACCAACCCTGCCGTCTCCATGCCCGACCTCCCCCGGATCCGCAACATCCTGGCCAAGCCCGAGCTCTTCGTGGTGGTCCAGGACCTGTACCTGACCGAGACGGCGCAGGCCGCCGACGTCGTCCTCCCCGCCGCGGGCTGGGGTGAAAAGACGGGGACCTTCACGAACGTCAACCGCACCGTCCACCTCTCGGACAAGGCGGTGGAGCCGCCCGGGGAGGCGCGCAGCGACCTGGACATTTTCCTCGACTACTCGCGGCGGATGGAGTTCACCACCCTGAAGGGCGGACCCTTGCTGGCGTGGGCCGGCCCGGAGGACGGCTTCGAAGCGTGGAAGGAATGCTCGCGCGGCCGGCCCTGTGATTACACCGGAATCAGCTATGCCCGGCTCCGGGGCGGCAGCGGCATCCCTTGGCCCTGCAACGAGGACAACCCGGACGGGCGGGTCCGGCTCTACGCTGACGGAGTCTTCCCCACCGACCCGGACTACTGCGAAAGCTACGGCCACGATCTGCTCACCGGCGCCACGGTCGGCCCTGAAGCGTTTCGTGCCAGCGTCCCGGCGGGCCGGGCCGTGCTGAAAACCGCGGACTATTTCCCGCCGCACGAGGAACCCGACGACGAATTCCCGCTGCGCTACACCACGGGCCGGACCGCGTACCACTTCCACACCCGGACCAAGACTGGACGCTCCCGGCCCCTCACGCAGGCCGCCCCCAGCGCCTGGGTGGAGCTTGCCCCGGACGACGCCGGCCGGCTGGGAATCAGTGAGGGCGACCTGGTGCGGGTCACGTCGCGACGGGGCAAGATCGAAGTGCCGGCCCGGGTCAGCGACATCCGCAACGGCACGGTCTTCGCGCCGTTCCACTACGGCTACTGGGACGGGGACGGCTCACCAGGGAAACACCCGACAGCCGCCAACGAACTCACCATTACCGAATGGGACCCGGTCTCCAAGCAGCCGGTCTTCAAGAACGCGGCCGTGAGAGTGGAGAAGATCGGCGACGCCGCCGGTCCCGCCCCGGCCCCCACCACGACGGCATCGCGGCCAGCTGCAGCGGGGCGGACGCGCCTGCGGCCGACCACCGGAGGCAGCGACGCCGAAGCCACGGAGCTGGTTGGCGCCGCGCCGCCGCCCCGTTTCCCCGATGCGATCAAATCGAACGACGGCAAGGGACGGAACGGCCAGCCATGAACCTGAACATCTACCTGGGCATGCTCCACCGGGCCGAAGCCACGTTGGCGGACTCGTTCCGCCAGGTTGCGGACGGCCACGGCGCCGAACCCGACGTGCATTTCCTGTGCTTCACGCTGGCCCGGCAGTGCGATGACCACGGGCGTCTGCTGCTCCCGATCGTCCAGCGCTACGGCGAGGACGACGCCGACAGCGAACCGGAGCGCCTTCATGCCGAGGGGCTTTCCAGCACGCGCGAAGGCCCTGTGGGGCTGCTGCGGGACCTGCAGGACCTCTATTTGCTGGCGAGCCTGGTAGACGTGACCTGGACCATGGTCAAACAAGCCGCGTCCGCCCTCCGCGACCGGGATCTCCTCGAGGTGGTGTCCCGTTGCGACGGTGAGACAGCGGTCCAGCTGCGCTGGCTGCAGACGCGGATGAAGCAGGCAGCCCCGCAGGCCCTCATCGCGGCCCGGTAGGGCCGCTGTGCTCGCGCTCGTCGTGCTTGCCCTGGCTGGCGCGATGGGGATCGGGTTGCACCTGCCCTGGCTCTTTCCCAGTCCTGGCCCGACGGTCATGCTCTTCTTCGATCCCCGGAGCAGCCCTCCTCCCGCCCCGTGAACACGCTGGTGGGTCATTTCACGGGCCTGGCCACGGGCGTGCTTTGCCTGTACGTCTTTGGCCTGCAGGACAGCCCACCCGCCCCGGTGGGCGGGTGGGGCGGCTCCTGCGTGGCCGCCGGAGCCGTTTCCGTTGCGCTCCAGGGCCCACCCAAGCCGGGCTGGCCGGTCCGCGGAGCCGCGTAGGCCCGCAGTCCGCCCAGCCCGGCTCCGGGGGTGCTGTGCCCCGGCCGTGCTGTTAACTGCCGCTACGGGTTTCAGGAACCTGCCTGATCAAAGGCGCGCTTGGCAGCGGCCTGGGCGTCGGCGAGGGCCTTGCCGGGCTCCTTCGTTCCGAGCAGCGTGGAGGCGACAGCGTTGTTCAGTTCCGTCTTGATGGTCTGGCCGGCAGGGGAAGCGCCGAGGGACTTCCCGGCCGGGAGGACGTCGTAGAACGCCTTGATGGTCTCATCGAATCCCGCATTGCCGCTGGCTTTGACGAACTTGTCCCGGATCAGCTTGTCCGCGGAAGGTGAGCCGGTAAAGAGGCCGGTGTTGATGCCCCCGGGAGTGGAGGAGATTTTCTCCGCCCTCGCCGCGCCGGCAGCGGACCAGGCATCGTCGGTGACCAGCGAGGTCATCCAGGCGCACGCGGCGTCGGCGTTCTTGGCTCCTGCGGGGATCACGAACGACGTTCCGCCGGCCACCGTGAACGGCTGGCCGCCCTTGTCCTTGAACGGTACGGCGGAAATATTCAGTTCCGCGGAGTACGGGGCCAGAACATTCACGTACCACTGGGCATCCACCTGTGCACCGACCTGGTTCTTGACGAACTGGTTGTCCTTGCCAAAGGTGTCGAACGCATCGCTGAAGCTCTTGGCCTTCGCGTAGCCGCCCTGCGCGTCGTAGATTTCCTTGAGGAAGGTCAGTGCCTCGATGTTGGCCGGGTCCTCCAAAGTCGGGACGCCCTTCTCGTCCATCAGCCGGCCCCCTTGGCCCAGCATCCACAGTTCCCCCTGCCCCCCGGCGACGGGGTCAAAACCCAAAGTTGCCGGGTTGTCCCCGGCAGCCTTGTAGGTCTTGGCTACAGCGCCCAGGAGTTTCGTCTTGTCCGAGGTGTCAATGTCGGATGCCGATACTCCGGCGGGCTGCAGGACATTCTGGTTGAGGATGATGGCGGCGGGCTGGTAGAACTGCGGCACCGCCCAGACCTTGTCCTGGTAGCTGACCTGCTGTGTGACGGCGGGGTAAAACTGCTTGGCCGGGTCCATGCCGTGTGCCTTGAAGCATCCGTCCAGGGGTTTAATGAGGCCCTGGGCGGCGTATGTGGCGACAAATGCCCTGTCCATTTGAACAACGTCCGGGACGTCCCCGCTGGCTGCCCGCGTGGTGAACTTCTGGGCGTCAAATGGCGTCTGGTCCATGGTGATCTTGACGTTGGGGACCTGTTCGCCGGCATAACCCATGCGGGCCTTGCCCACGTCATCAGCATTGTCGAAAGCCCACGCCGTCATCGTCCCGGACGCTTCTTTCTTGAAATCCGCAGACTCAGCGGCCGGGGACGCATTTCCGCCGCCGCAGGCGCTCAAGCCCAGAACCGCTCCAGCGAGAACCGCAACACCTTTTCCTCGACCGCGCATGGCCATCCTTCCGAAATCACTATCCGAGCAGGTTCGGCCGGGAAAACTCTCGGCGAAACACCACTTAACTGTCAGACTGTAAGTAAGCTTGCTAATTCGAAAGCTAGCCGAAGCCGCAGGTGGGGCGCAAGGTGGGGCCATGTTTCGCGGTCCGGCACCGTGTCCCGTCCGCGTTGAAAGATCGGAGAGAGCGGTAGTGGTGGGAGCAAATTGGCGGGGCCGCGACGCCCCGCGCACGGCCGGGAGCAGGGTGCGTCCGGCCCGGCACAAATACAACCGGCGGGAGGCGCTGGCGGGCTACCTGTTCATTTCGCCGTGGATCATAGGATTTTTGGTCTTCATGCTCGGCGCCATGGCTTACAGCCTGATCATCTCCTTCAGCCGCTATAACCTCGCCACCAACGTGGCGCGGCCGGCCGGGGTTTCAAACTACGCACTTCTGTTCGACGATCCCAAGGTCGCCCTGTCACTGGCCAACACGCTGTTCTACGCGGTTATGGCGGTGCCCTTGGAGATCTGCGTTGCCCTCGGACTTGCGCTGCTGCTGAACCAGGTGGGACGCGGGGCGGGGATCTTCCGCACGGTGTACTACCTGCCGAAGATGACGCCGTCTGTGGCCACGGCCGCGGTGTTTCTGCTCCTGCTCAATGGCAACTCGGGGGCGATCAACCAGGCGCTGGGCTTCTTTGGCATTACCGGGCCGCAATGGCTTATTGATCCGGCGTGGGTGAAGCCGTCCATTGTGCTGATGACCTTATGGGGCGTCAGCGGCACCATGGTGATCTTCCTCGCGGCTCTCAAGAGCGTCCCCCAGGACCTCTACGAGGTGGCTTCCCTGGACGGTGCGGGTCCCGTCCGGAAGTTCCTCTACATCACGGTCCCGATGATCTCGGGGGCCATTTTCTTCAATGTGATTGTCCTAACGATCGCCGCGCTGCAGGTCTTCGACCAGGCCTACCTCCTCTTCTGGAGGGATCAGACCAGTACGGCGCCGGAGGCCTCGCTGTTTTACGGGATCTATCTGTTCCAGCAGGCTTTCCGTGAATTCAACTTCGGGTTCGCCTCGGCCATGGCCTGGGTCCTGTTCGTCCTGATCCTGCTCATCAGCCTCGTTCAGGTGAAGATCGGGAACAGATTTGTCTACTACGAAGGGGAGAAGCGCTGATGGCAACCACCCGGGCGCAACCGGCCGGCACGGAACTTCCCAAGGCCCCGGCGGTGGACACCGCTGCGGAAACGGCGCCGCTGCGACCGCGCCGGAAGACCCGCACCCCACGGGCACTCGCGGCGCGGGTGCTGCTGTGGATACTCTTGATTCTGATCAGCGGGGCTTTCCTCTATCCGCTCGCGTGGCTTATTGCCGCGAGCCTTAAACCGCGCGCCGAGGTCTTTGACAATGCCCTCATCCCCCGCACGTTCTCACCGCAGAACTACGTCCAGGTCTGGGAGCAGCTCCCGCTCATCAACTGGGTAACCAACAGTTTCCTGATTGCCGTCCTGGCAGCCTCGCTTGTTACCGTGTCCAGCGCGATGGTGGCCTTCGGGTTCGCCTATTTCCGGTTCCCCGGCCGGAATCTCCTCTTCGGCCTGGTCCTGGCCACCATGATGCTTCCGGGGGCAGTGACCATGGTTCCGCAGTATCTGATCTGGAAGAACCTGGGCGTTCTCGGCACGTGGATCCCGCTGTTCGGCATGAACCTCTTCGGGTCGGCCTTCTACATCTTCCTGCAACGGCAGTTCTTCCTCGGACTCCCCCGGGAGCTGTTCGAGGCCGCACGCATCGACGGTGCCAGCTACTTCGGGCTTTTCCGCCTGATAGCGCTGCCGCTGTCCATACCGTCGCTGGTGGTCATTTTCCTCTTCGAGTTCCAGGCCAGCTGGAACAACCTGCAATCCGCCTTGATCTACCTCAATGCCGGATCGGTGGAGGGCTTCACCGCACCCCTGGGCATCGCCTATGCGATGACCAAGTACAGCCCCACCAATGGCGGACAGGGCGACTACCAGTACGTCATGGTCGCCACCCTGCTCATTACCCTGCCCATGCTGGTGCTGTTTGCCTTCGGACAACGACACTTCATCGAAGGGGTGGCAACCGAAGGCCGCAAGGGCTGACCTGCACCAGGCCCGACTGGACGATCCGGGGGCGCCCGGCCAAAAACAGCCGGGCGCCCCACGACAGGCCACTCCTTTATTTGTGCAGGGGTTGGCCGCTACTCGCTGTGGCCCTGGTCCCGGCTCATCTGGTCCTCGGCCGGGGGCGTCTCCCCGGGCGGCACTCCCCCGCCCGGCTCCAGCCCGGTGATCTTTCCGTTGAGCGGATCGGGGTTGGCCGAGGCTCCCGCATCGGGGTCGCCTGATGCGGCGGGATCCGGGATCGAGTATTCCCGTACGCCTGGATTCTTTCCACCGTCCGCCCGGGGCGGGTCCGGGTTGGCGGGGTCATTCTCGGGATGATAGCTGCTCATAGAAACGCCTTTCGTTGCTCTGGTGATGTGCCGCTGGCATAGTGCCGCGTTCAGGGCTTCAGGATCACCTTGATGCAGCCGTCTTCCTTCTTCTGGAATATTTCGTACGCGGCCGCGGCTCCGTCCAGGGAGACCTCATGGGTTTTGAGGTCCATCACACCCAGCGGGTCACTGGGGTCTTCCACGAGGGGGATCAGGTGGTCGGTCCAGTTGCGGACGTTGCATTGGCCCATCCGGAGTTGGATCTGCTTGTCGAACATCGTCAGCAGGGGCATCGGGCTTGCCGTGCCTCCGTAGACACCGCTGAGCGAGATGGTGCCGCCGCGACGTACTGCATCAATGGCCGCATGGAGGACCGTCAGGCGGTCCACGCCGGCGGTTTCCATGGCTTTCTTGGCCAGCGCGTCGGGCAGAAGCCCCACTGCATGCTGGGCGAACGCGCCGACGGGGGAATGATGCGCTTCCATACCGACAGCATCGAGCACCGCATCGGGGCCCCTTCCGCCGGTCATCTCGCGCAACTGGTCACCAAGGTCATCCGAGAAGTCCATCGTTTCAATGCCGTGCCGCTCTGCCATACGGCGGCGTTCCGGTACCGGCTCGATGGCAATGACGCGCTGGCCAAGGTGTCGGCCGATCCGGCTCGCGAACTGGCCGACGGGGCCGAGGCCGAAGACTGCCAACGTCCCGCCATCGGGCACGTCGGCGTACGTGACGCCCTGCCAGGCCGTGGGAAGGATGTCGGAGAGGTAGAGGTAGCGCTCGTCGGGCAGCTCGTGACCAACCTTGATCGGTCCATAGTCCGCGTGTGGCACCCTCAGGTATTCTGCCTGGCCGCCGGGGACGGACCCGTAGAGCTCGGAGAATCCGAAGAGGCTCGCACCGCTGTTGTGGTCGTGCACCTGCGTGGTTTCACACTGCGATTGCAGGCCCTGCGTGCACATCCAGCAGTGTCCGCAGGAAATGTTGAACGGGATCACCACCCGGTCCCCGGGCACGAGGTTCGTGACCGCGGAGCCCACCTCCTGGACAATCCCCATGGGCTCGTGGCCTAGGATGTCGCCGGACTTCATGTACGGTCCAAGCACCTCGTACAGGTGAAGGTCGGAACCGCAGATCGCGGAGGAGGTGATCTTTACGATGGCGTCCGTGGGCTCCTGGATCACCGGATCCGGAACCACCTCCACGCTGACCGACCGTTTTCCCTGCCAGGTAAGTGCTCTCATGCTGTACTCCCGTTCAGATAGAAATGATAAGTATGCTGAGCAATTGATTATTGCTCGTCCGCGCGCCAAAGTGAAGGCGCGCCGCTCTGGGACCCGCAGCCTGCTAGGGCCCGGCAGTGCCGCCGGGACCCTGGGCCTCAGGCTTTGGAGCGCCGGGGGCGCCGGTGCGGAAGTTGATCAGTTTGTGGGTGCCGTCGCAGAAGGGCTTGATGGCGGAGGCTCCGCATCGGCAGAGGGCAACGGTCTTGCGCTGCCTCGGCACCGGTTCACCCGCAGACGTTACGACGTCGAAGTCGCCGCGGACCAGGATGGGACCATCAGGGCAAAGCACCAGGGAGGCGCTTCCGGGGCTTGGTGGGGTGGAACGGTTCATGGCTTCTTCCGATCGGAACTGTGGGAGGGGACGGGACGGACGGCACCGGCGTGCCGGAGCCGGAGCGTGGCCGGTGAGTGCGCGGCGGTCTTGAGCCGGAGCCCTGCATACGGCGCTCCTCCCGTGAGGCGGAGTGCCAGCGCAATCCAGATGCAGACGGCGCGCTCAACCACCCAGAGGGGCGCGAAGAGGACACACCCGGCCGGGAACACCTCCCGGCCGTGGTGCCGCCTGCGGCCGGCCTCGGCTAGAGACGCGGCAACCACCGCCCCGCACAAGAGGGCCGGTATCCGCCGCCGTGCGGGCTGACGCAGGATGCCGGCCAGGAGGGGCAGCAGGGCCAGTTCAGCGGTGAGGCGCACGGGTTGGGCGAAGTCGTCGTAGGCCTGCCGGATGCGCTGGCGCAGGAAGTGCCGGGCGGTGGGTGGCGTGCGGGCGATGAACAGACCCGGGGCCCGGTTCTCACGGCCGCCGCCGGCTGTGATTGTCCGGATGAGTTCCAGGTTCTCGAACAGGACGGGGTCATAGCCACCGGTGGCCTCGAGTGCCGCCCGCCGGACGGCGAGGGTCCCGGGGAAGTCACAGGTGACAGCCCTGTTGATCAGGGTCCGGGACCCATCCCACCGGGCGTGCCAGGGCCAGGCAGTGAAATAGTTCTGCGGCCGGACGACGTCGGCACTGTCCAGGCCCGCGAGGACGGCAGCGAGGGAGTCCCGGGTGTACCGCACGTCGTCGTCCGCTATGACCAGCCGCTCCGCCGAGCTCTGGCGCACGGCGGTAAGGACGGCCCGAACCTTGCCGTTGCCTTCCCCGCCAGGGCTGGGGCGCAGGTGGTTGACGGCGGGCGGAAAGGCCGACTTGTGCTGGCTGAACAACTGTTCCGGGGAACCGTCGACGACTGTGACGGGGATCCAACTGCATAACTGTTTCAGATACTGCACGAGATCACCCAGCGCGGCGTCGCCGGCCCACCGCAACGGCAGGATGTACTCCTCCCGCCTCCCCGCGGGAAGCTGCGGGGCTCCGCCGGTCATACGCTGGCAGGCACGGGCAGCCGCAGTGAGGATCGGCCGCTGTCCCAGGCCTCCATCAGGTGTGCGGCGAAGCGGGCATCGAGGCAGGAGACCGCAGCCGCTCCGAAGAGGACGTCTTCCAGCAGGCCCGGTTCCGCCTCTACCAGTCCGCCGGCGAGGTCCCTGCCGGCGATCTGTTCGTGGACGGCATCCGCCTCAACGTGCTCGTCGAAGTATCCGGTGACGTCTGCGTTAAAACCCAGGCGCCGGAATCCATTGCCGTACAGCTGGTTGGGGCGGGAGGAGGTCATCTCATACATCGCCAGATGCCCGGCGATGGCCCCACGGAGCCTACGGTTGAGCCCGAACAAGGACATCATGTTCACCGACGCCAGAGAGATCGCAGGCACGGCGTCGACGTAGCCGCCATAACTGTCATTGAGGCCCAGTCCCCGCATGGTCCGCGCAAACAAGGCACTGTGCATGTGTTCGGGGCGGCCACCGCCGTACTCGTCTGCCTGGATCTCCACGAGGGCGGCCTTGGCGCGGCCGCTCAGGCGGGGGATGGCCCACGTGTGCGGGTCGGCTTCCTTCAGCTGATACATCGATTTGTGGATCAAAAATTCCCGCAATTGCTCAGCGGTCGCCTTTTTCGCCACATGGCGGGAAACGCTGGGCCCGCCCTCGCGGGCCGCCAGGTCGAAGAGGAGGGCCGCCGTGGCATCACTGCCCGGCGGCAGGGGCTCCGGGCGGACAACCGAGTCCGTTACGGCGCTTGCTATGGCGCGGAGCCATGCCTCGAAAGGTTCTTCCAGCAGGTGCCGTAGGCCGATCAGGCCGGGGTGCCACTCCCAGCGTTCGTCGACTCCGTCCAGCCCGCCATAGTGCAGTTCGTAGAGGCAGAACAAGGCGAGCTGGACGTCGTCGTCGATCAGATCTTCGATGACGGACATCCGTCGGACGACGACGGCATGGAGGGCGGCCAGCCCGGCCGGGTCGGGCCCGGGCTCCTGCGCCAGGAGGGCCAGCACTCCGGCGCTGATGGGTCCGCGCGGTTCCGGGATGTTCATTTGTCCTCCTAGGCCGGGCAGGGCACGGCGGGTCGTCGTCCGATGGGTCAGGGGTGGGTTAGCGGCGGGCCGGGGCGGTCCTGGCAGTGTCGCGGGAGAGCACCAGGGCCAGTGCGATCATGCCCAGGCCCAGCACCAGGTGCAGCCAGTTGTCCGCGCTGTTGAGGGGAACGAAGTTCGCGGGCGAGTCGTGCCCTACAACAAGGCCGTACACCCAGAGGACCAGGTAAATAACTCCGCCGTAGAGCAGGTAGGCCTTGGCCTGGGTGCGGGTGCGGGCCATCAGAAGACCCGCCACACCGAAGAGCAAATGGACGATGTTGTGGAGAACGGATACCTGGAAGATCCCCAGAAGAAGGGCGCCGGATTCGTGGCCCGCGAGCCCGAGGGAGTCATAGTTGGTGGTGATTCCGGGGATGAAGCCGAGAATGCCGACCAGCAGGAAGACCGCTCCGACTGCTTGCGCAGCCTTTTGTAGCGTGGTTTTCCGCTGTGTTGCGGGGTTGGCATTAGCCATGATGTGCTCTCTTTCGGTAGGAAGCTCCGCCTGGTGCGGGCACTTCGTGACGCCGGCGGCGAGTGCCTCCGGCTAGTTAATAGTTGCTTGGTGCGGCTTCGGCCGCCACTGGTTGCTGCGGTACCACCAGGAATATAGGTTCCCCGCAATGGCCTCGCAGACTGGCGCAGTAAGCTCGCCGTAGCCTCTGCCATGACGCGTCCGGTACAAAGGACGGGTGTCCTTGCGGGAGGTTGATCCGACGGCCCCGGGGCCGCCGCACCGAGAACAGGTGGCGACGGCCCGGGCGACTCCCCCGGCCGCTCCGAGGCGGCGCCGGGGCGAACGCTCAGTTCCTCAGACCATCCCCGGATAGCTCGAAAGGATGTAGTCTGCCGCGGCGGGTCCCTTCATGCGAAGGCGTGTGCGTCCCGGACGAATCCGTTTTTGCCGCATAGCCGCCCAGAACGCGTCTTCAGGCCGGGGCGCCGCCTGGGTCAGGAAGCACCAGCTTGTGTAAACGCCGTAGAGGGAGTCCCTTCCCAGGACGTCGGACGCGGTGTCGGGGGTAGTTGCCTCCAGAAGGAAGCGATCGTACTGCGAGTCTGCCATGGTCGGCTCGTTCCGCTAAGTGCGCTTTTTTGGCTGCCGAGGGCTACAGCAGCCGAGGCTTGAACGCCGTGCGCGGGGCGTCAAGCGGGTCCGAATCTCAGCTCTGCGACTCGGGGTGTACGGGTGAAACATGACTGATGGATGAGCTGTTTTCCTACACTGTAGACAATACGCGTAGACTACTTGATAAGCAAGCTTGCTTACTGTTTCATCGGCGTTCCTCGGAGGGCCGTACTGCACAGCCACTCGAACGGAATTCATGTCCCCCGCAGAAGAACCCACCCGCCCTTCGGCACAGGGACGAAAAGCGCGGCTCAGCCGGGAGGTTGTCCTGTCCACTGCCCTGGAACTGGTTGATGCCCACGGCCTTGATGCACTCACGATGCGCCGGCTGGGGCAGAAGCTCGGCCGTGATCCGATGAGCCTGTACCGCTACGCCGAAAACCGGGCGGCCCTCCTGGACGGCGTTTCTGAGCTGGTCCTGGACGAGCTGGCCATCTTTCCCGAGGATCCGGACTGGCAGTCCCAGCTCCGGCGCATCGCCCACGATCTTCGCGACCTCGCACTCCGGCATCCGAACGTCGTTCCCCTTCTGGTGACCCGGCCGTTGTCGACCCCGCTGGGGCTCCGCCCCCTGGGCACGCTGCGGCCACTTGAGCAGATCCTGTCATTGCTCGTCGACGCCGGATTCGCCGCCGCCGACGCCCTCCACGTCTACCGCGCCTACTACGGATTTTTGTACGGCCATATCCTCAATGAACTGCAGGAGTTCATTGTGGACCCGGAGGAAAACGAAGCGCTCCTCCGCCTGGGCCTGCACCGGTTGCCACCGAAGGATTTCCCCAACTTGCGCGCCCTGGCCCCGGTCCTCGTCGACTACGACGGCATGGCGGAACTTGATGAAGGAATCACCATCCTGCTCACCGGACTAGCCGCACGCCTCACCCCCCGGGCTTGACCAGCCCCTCTCGAAAGGCACCAGCCATGTTTCTCCTCTTCGGCCTCAAGACTGTCCTGAACGACCTCCCGGGGCGGCAGGCAACCTGCCAACACTGCGGCCAGTTCGTTCACCACCATCTCCAGGAACGAGCCACCAAGTTCACCCTGTTCTTCATTCCCCTCTTCACCACTTCCAAGACATTCCGGATTGCCTGCTCGAACTGCGGCCATACGTCAGCTGTTAGTGCGCGGCAACGGAAGGCCGTGGCGTGGTAGCACGAAGACCGGCCGCTACCGCGCGCTGAATGACTGGAGCTGTGACTGCATCTCCCAATACGAAGTGGCGGCCGGCACCTGCTTACCGTCGCGCAGGGCATTAACCACGTTCACCGCCGCGTCCACGGCGGCGCGGTAGGGCAGGGAGCCGGAACTCACCCGGTGGACCCCCAGCTCCCCCAGCTCGGCAACTGTCAGTGACGGGTGGGCCAGTACGTTCAGCGGCAGCCCAATGCCAGCGGCAATGCTTCGGATGTCCTCCGGTCCCGCAAGCCCGGGGACAAAGATCCCGTCCGCTCCGGCGTCGGCGTAAGCACGTGCGCGGAGCAGGACGGCGTCCACGGTGGCCTGCTCGCCGAACCAGATGTTGTCCACCCGGGCGTTGATGAATACTTCCGGGCTGCGGTGTTTGACAGCGGCGACCTTGTCAGCGAAAGCGGTCAGTTCCACCAGATGCCCGGCCGTACTGTCCTCCAGGTTGATCCCTGCTACGCCCAGGTTTGCCAGGTGGGCCACCAGTTCCGCGACCTCGGCGGGATCGTCGGAATAGCCGTCCTCGACGTCTGCCGTGACATGAACAGGCAGCCGGCACAGCTGCGCCGCGACTGCGAGGGTGTCCGCCTTGCTGGACCGGCCGCCGTCAGGGAGGCCTGCACTGGCCGCGATGCCAAAACTGGTGGTGCCGATGGCCGGGTATCCTGCAGTGGCAAATGCCAGGGCGGATCCAAGGTCCCACGCGTTGGGCAGCAGGAGCGGCGCCGCAGTGTGGTGAAGTTCCCTAAAAGTGGCCATTTCCATTCCCATCCCTGCCAACCGACCAGGCGGATCCACGATCAGTTTATAGACGCGGGCCGCCGGCGCAATGAAACGCCATCGGATTACGCCAAGCCCCTGCGGATGAGTCGCCACGGGCCTCTCGGGTCCGCCCGCCGCGACCGCACCGTCTTGATGTGGTGGCCGCGGATCCGGGCAGCGCGCGGCTTAGGAGGCCGGCGCGGCCTTGCCGCGGTCATCCGGGATCATCGACCACATAGTGGCCATCCGCTCCGCCCCCTCAGGCACCTGGTCCGGCTCGTGCAGCTCATAGTCCCGCAGGAGGTCAAAGATTCTCTCGTTCAGTTCCGCGCGCTGCTCCGGCGTCAGGTACAGCAGGTTGCTGGCCAGCATCATGGACGAGGGCACGTCCACCTCCTCGCCGCGCCGGCGCCGTTCATCCTGCGTCTTGGCGTAGGCATTGACACGGCGGCGGAAAGCATCGAGCTCCAGGTCCAGCACGGCAAACTCAGGGCTCGCGGATCCCCCGCCAGAGTTGATGGTGAAGTCGGTGCCCGCCGCTTTCCAACGGCGCTCCCGCGCGTCGCCGGCGGTGGCGGCCGGCTCCACAATGCCCCATTTCTGGAGCGCCCGCAGGTGGTAACTCATTGCACTGGGGGTGAGGCCGGTCTGCGCGGCGAGCTCCGTGGCCGTCCGGCTCAGCTGGGTTGAATACAGCTCGGAAATGACTTCCAGCCTGGCCGCATGTGCCAGCGCACGGATCGCCTTGGGGTCAGTGATTTCCACATGCTTTTCCGGGCGCTGCCGACGATTCGGGGCCGGAGGAAGCTGCGACTCCGGCGTCGGGGTTTCTGCATTCACCTCATTAGTCTACCGAGCCGGAATCTATCCAACTATGAAAGAAATGCTTGACAAATACTTTGGTTCAGCGGTATTTTGCAACCTATGAAACAGGCATTTCAGGATGCGCCTGGTGAAAACCATGCCGCGCTGCCGCTGAGACGCAACCGGGACTTTCTCCTGGCGAGCGGCTCGCGCTTTATCGCCACCGCCGGCATGGGCGCCGTCATCATCAGCGTCATGCTACACCTGCAGCGTGTTGCCGCGACGGGCCAGACCTCCATCGCGGGGCCCTGGCTGGTGGCCGCCTACCTGTTTTGCTCCGCGCTCCCGCTGGTACTGCTGGCCCCGTGGGCCGGCCGTCTGGCCGATACCCGCGACTCCCGGACGCTGGCAGCGGGGTCATCCGTGCTCAGCGCCGCAGCCGTCGCCGGCATGGGGATCGGCTTGCAGGACTCCGAGAACCACCTTCTGGTGTTGTTCGCCATGACTTTCCTGTTGGGCGCCGCCCAGGCCGTAGCGGGGCCCACCTGGCAGGCCCTTCTGCCCCGGATCGTGGGCGAGGAAGGGACGCCGCGGGCGCTGGGCACCATGCAGGCAACCATCATGATTGCGGGCATGGTGGGCCCGGCAGCGGGCGGGCTGCTCAGCGGGTGGGGCGGTTACGCCCTGGTGTTTACCCTTGCCAGCGGCTGCTATGTAGCAATGGCCGCGGGTGCCCTGCTGATCCGGACCCGCCGCGGCTCCGCCGCCGACCGGGTAGGCAAAGAAAAACCTGCCCTGTGGGACGGTCTGCGCCTGATCCGTCGGGACGGCCTGGTCTGGGCGCTGGTTCTCGGCGCGCTGTTCTTCATCATGGTCGGCGAGGCAACGAATGTCCTGGAAGTGTTCCTCGCCCGCGACGAACTCGGTGCCACCGAAATGCAGTACGGCCTGGTGGCTGCCTCGTTTGGTCTCGGCATGGCGTCCGGAGCGGCTCTCGCCGCACGGATCAGGACCCCGGCAGCCCGCCTGCGCATCCTCCTCCTTTCGATGGGCCTGACCTCGGCATTCCTGGGAATTATCGCCATGGTGCCCAGCATGGAGCTGTTGTTTGTGGTCTACACCGCCATGGGTGCCGCGTGCGGGCTGCTGAACGCGTGCTTCGGAGCGATTGTGATTCTGCGGATCCCGGAAGACAGCCGGGGCCAGGCGATGGCCATCCTGGGCGGCCTGACCCGGGCCGTTTCCATTGGGGCCGTGGCCCTGGGCGGGCTTGTTGGTGCCCTGCTTCCCCTTCGGGCGAGCTTCCTGGCAGCCGGCGCCTGCGGAGTCCTGGCGGCCCTGGCGGTTACCGCATATGTCCTGCCGCGTTATGGCAGCGAGGGGGCGGCAGGTCCCACGCCAGGGCCCCGCCAGCCGGCCGCTTCAGGCGGGCAGCAGGAAACCGTCGCGCACCAGATTCCCCACCTCGGCGAGGAGCCCGCTCCGGAAGGTCGCGGCGTCCCAGTCCTCGCCCCCGCCCAGCAACGCCTCGAGGGCACCGATGATCTGCCCGACGGACAGGTCGCCGTCGCACGCTGAGACAAAGCCGGCCAGTTCCGTGCTGAGCAGGTTGGTGCGGCGGAGACCGCCGCCTTGGCGCAGGAGAATAACACCCGGATGCTCGGCGCCGGGGCGCTGGTGCCGCTCTTCCGTGACATCCTCGGCCACCAGCAGGTGTTCGACCGCCAGATCATGGCCGGCCAGCCAGTCGGCGCGCTCCACCGCCGCACCGAGGTGCGGGCCGACCGGCTGTTCGATCGCGTAGGTGATGTGCTCAAAGCGCCTCAGCACAGGCTGCCCAGCGGCCGGCCGCCGCAGCCAGATCATTCCGAACCCGATGGCCTCGACGCCGCGGGATTCGAAATCGGCCAGATAGGCAGCGTAGGACGACTGGTAGAGCCGCCGGTCGCGGGCCTCCGAGGCGTCCTGCAGCCACGTCTCGGCGTATTGCTCCGGACTGACCTGCTCACGCTGAATGAACCAGGCGTCGGCATCCGGACTGGCCCAGCTTTGCGGGCGTTCCGCCCAGTCGGCCCCCGCCGGAATCTCCCAGTTTCCCAAAAGCTGGGCCGTTCCGCCGGGGCTGAGCACGGAGGGGAGATCCCGGACCAGCACGGCAACGATGTCGTCGCCCGGCAGACCGCCGTCGCGGTAGGTGAACTGGTCCGCGGCGGCCTCCTCCGCGCTGCGCGGCGTGATCACGAACGGCGGGTTGGAGACCACCAGCTCAAAGTCCTCGCCCGCCACCGGATCCAGCAGCGAGCCCTGCCGCAGGCTCACCCGGGTTTCCAGGTCAGCCGGATCCAGATGCAGTTGACCGGCATTCAGCACCAGGTTGAACCGGGTAAATGCGAGCGCCCGCCGGGAGATGTCGGTAGCGGTCACGTGCTCGGCATGGTGCAGCAGGTGGAAGGTCTGGACGCCGCAGCCGGTCCCGAGGTCCAGGGCACGGCCAACATGCCGGCGGGCTGTGACCTGCACCAGAGTGGTCGATGCCTGTCCGATGCCGAGCACATGGTCATGGCGCAGGACGCCGGGGTGCTGGTGGGCGGCGAGGTCGCTGGCCACCCAAAGCTCCGCGCCGCCGCTTTCCTCCGAGTCGTCGCCGGGGATCCCTTCCCAGCCGTACGGCCGCAGATCCACCTTCGCCTGGACCAGGCCCTCCGCGGAGGGCTCCGCGAGGCCCAGTTCCAGCAGGCCCGCCGTGCGGATGCCGGGGAGGGCCGCGTCGAGTTCCGCGGCGGCCTGCGGTTCGGCCAGCAGCCAGAAACGGACGACGGCGGCGAGCGCCGCCGTCGCTGGGTCCCCGGAGCGGGCAGCTGCGGTGACGATCAGCGCGGGAACGAGCTGGTCGCGGCTGAGTGCGCCGTGCGCGGCCGGGCCCAGAAGACCAGCGACGCCGTCAACGGTGTAGCCGATGCGGCGCAGGTCCGCCGCAAGGGCGTCGAGCAGGTCCGGGAGGTCGCTGCGCGGGGCGTCGGGAGTGTTGCCGGCCGTGAAATGCGGGGAAAGAGTCACCGGACAAGTTTAGTCCGTGCAGCGCCGGGCTTAGAGCTGCTTTGCCGCATGGATCCGAAGGGCGTCCCGGACGAAAGATGCCCCGGCGATCCCGCCGTAGGTGGCAGCGAAGCGGGGATCGGCAACGTACATCTCGCCAAGGCCAGTGAGGTATTCCGTGAAGTCACTGCCGCCGGCGGCAGACGCCGCGGCAGGGGTGCCGGGGATGGCGGTGAGCCAGGCAAGGTGGCCGCCGGGTGCCCTGGGGGCGACGGGCTCGGAGGCCAGGACCCCGGCGATCCCCGGGAGACCGAGGCCGAGGTCCCGCAGCAGCAGGATGCGCTGCAACCGCACGAGGGCCGCCATGTCGTAGAACCGGCAGCCGTTCCCGCCGGTCCGGCTGGGTTTGAGCAGTCCGATGGTGTCGTAGTGGCGCAGCGTGCGGCTGGTGGTCCCGGCGATTCCGGCGATCTGCTGCACGGACCGTTCCAGGTGGCCACCTTGTCCCGTTCCGGCGCGGGCTAACTGGCGCCGGTAACCCGGTGCTAGGGCTTGACGTTACGTCAAGGTCAAGGCGCCGGTAATGGCGTCCCCCGCCGGACGGCGCAGCTTGTCGTAGCATGGGAGGTATGCATCTGCAGCAGCGATTTATCAGCCCTCGGCCGCTTTCCGGCCGCACGGGCTTCCTGCCGCGCACGTAATCGCAGCCGCCGGGGTCCGTCCGGTGCAGCGGCTGAGGGTGAAGTTCCCCTCCGCTCTCACACAAAAAGGACCCCCTCGTGAAAAAGTATGTAACCCCCCCCGACCTGCAGGCAGCCCTGGCTATGCGTGATCTTTCCGATCCCGCGCAGGGCCCGCACGCGATGTCCCTGTTGCTGGCTGACATTACGACGGCGCTGGATCGGTTGTGGGGCATCGGCGTCCAGACCCACCGGTCCAGTCCGCTCGTCGCGACCGCCGACAACTATGACCGGCTGGGCTATTCCCCCGACGACGTCACCAGGGACTCGCGCTATTCCCGCCACGTCAGCCCCACAGTGATGCTGCGGAGCCACACTTCAGCGGGCGTTCCTGCCCTTCTGGATTCGCTGCGCCTGGAATTGGGCCGTTACGACCGGCTGCACGCACTGCCCGGCCTGGTGTTCCGGCGGGACGCGATTGACAGAACCCATGTGGGCACCCCGCATCAGGTGGATCTCTGGCGGCTCAAAGCGCGCGGCCTGCTCGGTGCCGCCGATTTAGAGCAGATGATGTCGGCCGTCGTGGAGGCGGTCCTACCGGCCGCCGTTTACCCGGACGTGCAGTGGCGTGCGGGCCCGGCGGACCACAGCTACACGGACACAGGCCGGCAGGTCGACGTGCTGGTCACCCAGCCGGACGGTACCCGGGAATGGCTGGAACTGGCCGAATGCGGCCTCGTAGCCGCCCAGGTCCTTCGCGGCTCCGGACTCGACCCGCGGCGCTGGGCGGGCCTTGCCCTGGGACTCGGACTGGACCGTGCCGTGATGCTGCGCAAGGGCATCCGGGACATTCGGCTCCTCCGCTCGGACCACCCCGGCGTCGTGGCCCAGCTGCGGGACCTTAACCCGTATCGGCCGGTGTCGGTGATGCCGGAGGTCCGGCGCGATTTGTCCCTCGTCCTCGACTCCCCGGCGGAGGCCGACGCCGAACTGCTGGGCGACCGTGCACGGACGGTCCTCGGGCCGGATGCAGAGCTGCTGGCCGCCCTGGAAATCCGGGCGGTGACCCCGGCGTCGGGGCTGCCGGCTGCCGCCGTCGAACGGCTCCGCATCACTCCCGGCCAGGTTAATGTCCTGTTGCGGCTGGTACTGCAGCCACTGGACCGGACCCTGACGGATGGGGAGGCCAACCTGATGCGGGACCGCGTGTACCTTGCCCTGCACAGGGGGCCGGTGCAGGAGCTGGCTTCGGGGTAGGCGTCCCGGGGCCGGGCGCGGGACGGTAAGTTGGAAGCATGTTCCTCCCCATTCCCGGCGCCCGTCCTTCCGGGCGCACTGCTTCCGGGCCCCCTGCTTCCGGGCCCCCTGCTTCGGGTGTCCGCAGGGCAGCGCTCGGCGCGGCTGCCGCCGCCGTCATCGTCCTTGCCACAGCGGCTTGCACCCCCGTCCGTTCCGTCGAGTCCACCGATGTGCAGGAGTGGAAGGCCACCGCGCTTCCCTCGGCCGCCGGGATAGTGCTGGAGGACGCGGGAAAGATCCTCAACCGCGATCCAATCGTCAAGACCGCAGGCGGAATCGGTGCGGGCAGCTACCTGCTGACCGTGAGCTGCGATGGCGGCGGCAAAGCGTTCTTCGGGGTGTCCCTGGACGGCGCCACACTGGCAGAGGCGGGTGCGGCGTGCAACGGGAGCCGCGAGACGGCGCGCATCAAAGTCCCCGCGGCCGGGGCGTTGCAGGTCAGCACCTCCAGCGTTGACGCCCCGCTGGTTTACGCCTACCAGCTCACGCCGGCACAGTAAGCCCGATGCGCCCCCCGCCATTCGTTTCAGCGGGCCCGGGCACTAAAGCCGGAACAACCCGGCCGCAGGGACCGCCGGCACTGGCGCGGCCACACCGGGAGGGTTAAAGTCGGGACATGCCCACTGTCCCGGCATCAGGCATGCTCCGGACCCGCACGGCCTGCGCCGTGGGACTGCTCCCCGCCCTTTTGCTGGGGTCGTCGCTGGTGGGCTGCGCTTACGAATATGACGACGGGTCGGCCGGCGGAACGGCATCGGCCCCTGCTCCCGCGCCGACAGATGCCGCCCTGCCGCGGGATCCCATGCTCAGCCGGCCCGTTACCGGAGCCGCACTGGACGCGTGGGCCGCACAGGTGCTTCCCGACGCCCAGGGACAGGTGTTCCACAGCAATTACGGCACCCTCGCGGCGGCGGAGGAACACGAGGAAACCACAACGTATCTGCCCGCGGGCAGCTACGCGTTGACCTTGGCCTGCCGGAGCCCGCGGCGGGTCTCGTTCAGCATCGGCCACGACGATATGGAACTGGTGGACCTGAACCTGCGGTGCGGGACTTCCCGCGTCAACGTGGTCTACCTGCCCGCCGACGTCGTGCTCCACATAATCGTCAGGGCCAGAGCGGGCGCCAACTTCGCCTACCGGGTGAGCCGGATTTAAGCTCCCGGGGCAGTCACCCGGCTCCTTCGGTCCATGCAACGGTGCCGCCGGAACCCCCGGGCTTCAGGAAGCGCAGCCGTCCGGGCAGCGAAGGGTGTCCGGGCTGGCGGCACAGTCCGCGCAGTACAGGGTGAGCGTGCGGCAGGACGCGTTGGAGCAGTTCTCAAATTTGCTCGTCGGGGCAGAGCAGCGCACGCATTCGCCGATGGTTTTCGCGTCCTCGCTGAATTCGAGGTGCATGCGCTTGTCGAACACGTAGAGGGAGCCTTCCCAGAGGCCCTGGTCCTTGTAGGTCTCGCCGTAGCGGACGATCCCGCCGTCGAGCTGGTACACCTCTTTGAATCCGCGGTTCACCATGAGGCTGGAGAGCACCTCGCAGCGGATGCCGCCGGTGCAGTACGTGACCACCGGTTTGTCTTTGAGCGCGTCGTACTTGCCGGAGTCGAGCTCCCTGATGAAGTCGTGGGTGGTGGCAACATCCGGAACCACGGCACCCTTGAATTTGCCGATCTGGGCCTCGAAGCCGTTGCGGCCATCGAAGAAGACCACTTCCTCGCCTTCCGTCTTCCTCGCTTCGACGAGCTGGTGCAGTTCATCGGGCAAAAGGTGCTTGCCGCCGCCGACGACGCCGCCGGCATCAACCTTGAGTTCACCGGGGGCACCGAAGGACACGATTTCGTCGCGGACCTTGACGCTCAGCCGCGGGAAGTCGGCAGCGCCGCCGTCGGACCACTTCACGTCGATTTCGTGGAAGCCCTTGTATTCGCGGGTGGTCTTCACATACTGCTTGACCGCTTTCAGCTCGCCGCCGACGGTCGCATTGATGCCGTCTTTGGAAATGATGATGCGGCCGGTCAGTCCTAGTTTTTCGCAGAGCGCCCGCTGCCAGAGCCGGACGGCGTCCGGGTCCGGGAGAGGAGTAAAGCCGTAAAAGAGCACAATTCTGTTCAACGCCACCGTTTAAGGGTACCGGCTGGACCCCTGGCTGGAGCCCGGTCCCGGCAGCAGGCCGGGTGCGGTCCTGTCACAATTGCGTCAGCAAGGCCTGTTGCAGGGCCCCGCCCCTGTTGCATGGGGCATGGCTGGAATACTCTCATTCCATGAGTCTCGAGGCCATGGTTGAAGACACCACACATCTGCTGGAAACCTGGGTCACCGGTTGGGCGGGGTGCCGGGGATACGAAACACGCAGGGAGGGCCGGTTTCCTGCGGCCCTCCGGGCGGACACTACCCACGAGTGGGAATACTTCAGTCACGATCCTTCCGATGCGGAGTTCGCGCACCTGGCCGCCACCACCGGTGAAGTGCCTGCCCGGGTTCTGACGGTCCTCACGAACGACCTCGCGAGATACAAACTCCTGGCCCGGGAACACGGGCTCAACGTCACGTCGGCCTCGCAGACCATGATGATCGTGGATATGGAGACCCAGGACGCGGAGGATCCCTGGCTCCCGGACGACGACCTCCGCTGGGAGCCCTCCCGGTCCGACGGCGTTCACCATGCCGTGGTCTATGCCGGGGATGAGGTGGCGGCCAGCGGGCGCGTGTTTGTGGTCGGTCACACCGCCATCTTCGACAAGATCATCACCGAGCCGGCGTACAAACGCCGGGGGCTGGGCAGCTTCATCATGCGGGCCCTCGCCGCACAGGCTTTTGAGCACGATGTCGACACCGGACTGTTGCTGGCATCGCTCGACGGGCAAAAGTTGTATTCGCATCTCGGCTGGACGGGCGTCTGCCAGGTGATGATGCTTTCCGCCTCGGACGAGGGTGCGGACCTGTCCGTCGGCTGACACCCGGGGATCCCGGGCCCGGATGATTTGAGGCCGGGTGAAAGAATGGAGGAGTGAACCCGCGTGAGTCCCTGATTCCGTTGCTGGGCCGCGGCCCGGACCCGGAACAGCTCCGTCATGTGCGGACCATCGCCGCCCGCCAGGCCGTCCACGCGCCGTGGCCGAAATGGGCCCACCCTGATCTGGTTACCGCCTACGGTTCACTCGGTATCCACCAGCCCTACCGCCATCAGATCCAGGCAGCTGACCTCGCCCACGGCGGCGAGCACGTGGTGATCGCCACCGGCACCGCGTCCGGCAAGTCGCTCGCCTACCAACTGCCGGCCCTGGACGCGATCCACCGGTCGGAACTGCGGGTCCTCGCCGATCCCGGCAAGATCCACGACGACGGTGCCGTCACCCTGTATCTCTCCCCCACCAAGGCCCTGGCGGCCGACCAGCTTGCCGCCATCCGGGCACTGAAAATCCCCACGGTCCGGGCTGAAACCTATGACGGCGACACCGACCCCGCGTCCCGCCGCTGGATCCGGGACCACGCGAACTTCATCCTGGCCAACCCGGACATGCTGCACTTCGGAATACTCCCCAACCACGCCTGGTGGGCACGATTCTTCCGCCGGCTGCGCTACGTGATCATTGACGAAACCCACAGCTACCGCGGCGTCTTCGGATCCCATGTGGCCAACCTGATGCGACGGCTGCGCCGCATCTGCGCCTACTACAGCCCGGACGGGCCCGGGCCCGTGTTCATCGCAGCCTCGGCCACGGCGTCCGAGCCCGGAACGTCTTTCGGCCGGCTTATCGGAGCGCCGGTGCGTGCCGTGTCCGAGGATGCCTCCCCCCACGGTTCCACGACAGTCGCATTCTGGGAGCCGGCCTTGACCGAGCTCCGGGGCGAGAACGGCGCCAAGGAGCGGCGCACCGCCGTGGCGGAAACCGCGGATCTGCTGGCCAATCTGGTGTCCTCAAGGGTGCGGACCATAGCGTTTATCAAATCCCGTCGCGGCGCCGAAACCATTGCCGCCATCACTAAGCGGCTCCTCGACGAAGTTGATCCCAGCCTGCCGCAACGGGTCGCGGCCTACCGCTCGGGCTATTTGCCGGAGGAACGCCGGGCCTTGGAAAAATCGCTGCGGTCCGGCGAGCTGCTGGGCGTTGCCAGTACGTCGGCCCTGGAACTGGGCATCGATATCTCCGGACTCGACGCCGTGCTCGTGGCGGGCTGGCCGGGAACCCGGGCGTCGTTGTTCCAGCAGATCGGACGGGCCGGCCGGGCGGGGCAGGACGCCATCGCCGCCTTCGTCGCAAGCGATGACCCGCTGGACACGTACCTGGTAAACCACCCCGGGGCGATCTTCGACGTTTCCGTGGAAGCCACTGTCTTTGATCCCTCCAATCCCTATGTACTGGGTCCGCACCTGTGTGCCGCCGCCGCCGAACTCCCGATCGGGCACGCCGAACTGGACTTGTTTGGTGCCACGTCCGAGAAGCTCCTGAACCAGTTGGTGGCCCAAGGGTATTTGCGCCGCCGCCCGGCGGGGTGGTTCTGGACCCACCCGCAGAGCGCCGCAGCGATGGTGAACCTGCGGGCCGACGGCGGCGGGCCGGTGAGCATCGTGGACGCCGAAACCGGTTCCCTCCTGGGGACGATGGACTCCCCGCAGACGCACTACCAGGCCCACGCCGGGGCCGTCTACGTCCACCAGGGCGAGACCTACGTGGTGGAGGACCTGAACGAAGACGATCACTGCGTGATGGTGCGCCGCGCGAACCCGGACTATTACACGACTGCCCGGGACGTGACCCAGATCGAGGTCCTCGAAACCCAGCGCACCACACAGTGGGGTGACGTGGCCGTGCATTTCGGGGACGTGAAAGTAACAACGCAGGTGGTGTCCTTCCAGCGCAAGGCGCTGATTTCCAATGAAATCCTCGGTGAGGAACCGCTGCAGCTGGGAGCCCGGGACCTGTTCACCAAGGCGGTGTGGTTTGTGATGGACAACCGCTCGCTGACCGGCGCGGGGTTGATCGAGGCGCAGTTCCCCGGCGCACTGCACGCGGCCGAACATGCCGCCATCGGGCTCCTTCCGCTCGTGGCCTCCAGCGACCGCTGGGACATCGGCGGGGTATCCACTGCCATTCACGCCGACACCGGCGTGCCCACCATCTTCGTGTATGACGGCCATCCCGGCGGCGCTGGTTTCGCCGAGCGCGGCTATGACAAGGCAAGAGTCTGGCTCGCCGCCACCCGTGACGCGATCAAGGCCTGCGAATGCGAGTCCGGCTGCCCGTCCTGCGTGCAGTCACCCAAATGCGGCAACAAAAACAATCCCCTCGACAAGGACGCCGCGGTCACACTGCTGGATGTCCTGCTCGAAGAGGCCACGGACCAGATGTCCGCCACGCAGACGGACCCCGCAGTCTCACCGCTGCAGGCCTAGCACCACCGGCTCACGGGGGCGGGCCTGCCCGGGCAAGCCCGGTGGCCCCGCCTATGGGGGTGCGGACCTCGAGTTCGGTGCGGACCTGCACCGTGCCGCCGGTGCCTTGCGAGCAGCTGAGGATCTTTGCGCCGTTCCGGCGGGCAATGTCCGCGGCGACGACGCAGGGTTCTCCCGGAACAAGGCCCCGGGCAGCATCCGCCCCTCCCAGCGCCGCAAGATCGGCGGCGGCGGCGGCCCGCGACGCCATCGCGGCCGACTGTGCCAGCAGCATGACGAGCACGGTGGCGAGGACGACCAGCAGCCCCAGGCCTAGCGCCAAAACGGTGCCGGCACCGCGCTCCCGGTACGCGCGGGCTGCCGTAGGCGCCGGGTCCAGCGGATGCCCGGACCGCGGCGTCCCGGAGCTCACCGGCCGGTTCATGCGGCCAGGTTTTGCATCAGCTGGTGGCTCCGCGTCCGGGGACTCCGGACCGCGGCCACCGGACCTGACGTTTCACCCCGGGTCCAGGCGCGGGCGGTGAGGTTCCAGGGAAGAAGTGAGCCAACGGCCCCTGGAACCTTGCCGGAGACTGTGACGCTGAGCCACTGCCCGTCGGACGCCACGGCCGAGGAGGCCGAGGTGCCAGCGAGCCGGCGGACGATCCCTTCCACGGCAGCGGCGTCCTCGCCGCGCGCCAGGGCACGGGCACCGGCCCTGGCTGCTTCCTCGAGCCGCAGTTGGGTCACCCCGGCCGCAGAGCCCGCGAGCAACAGGGCGAGCAGGAGCACCACGGCAGGGAGCGCGACGGCGAATTCTGCTGTCACAGCACCGCGGCATGTGGTCCCTGGGCCCCGCTGCTCCCGCGGGGCTGCCGACGGGCTCGCGGAAGCCGCTGCCCTGGGTGCCCGCCGAACCGGCCAACGGCCTGTCATGGCAGCGCGAGCGCCGTGCGGATAAGGTTCAGCAGGAACCCGCGGACCTCATCGCTACGCATAATGAACACGAGGATGCCGGCAAAGCCCACGGCGGCGAGCGTGGCGATGGCATATTCGGCTGTCGCCATGCCAGTCTCAGCGCCCAGCAGCTCCCGCAGCCTTCGTGCGCGGCGCGGGACCGGCCCGCTGGACCCCGGGTAGATTTCACGGATCTCGGCGCTGTCCTGCGGCGCCCGGCTCTGCTGGGCGTTGACTGCGCCGTCACGTGCCGTGGAATGGGTGGACATGGTGGCTTTCCTTTCGTAGATTCCGGCGGAATTGCCGGCTGTTCTTAGACTCTTCCGGCCCGAAGACCGGCCTGGTAGCAGCTCCCGAGGCCAAGTGGAAAACCCGGCCATCAGCCCGGGCTGTGGAGGACAACTGACCCGCCGCCGGGGAACTGCTTGGTGCCGGTTCAGCCCGGCAGCATGGCAAGCAGCACCGGGATGACGCCCAGGCAGACGAAGGCCGGCAGCGAACACAATCCCAGGGGCACGACGAGTCTCACGCCAAGGGCTGCGGGTTTTTTCTCGGCTGCCCGGAACTGCTCACGGCGCAGGCGCGCCGCTTGGGCATAGAGGATGGCGGCGGACGGTGCGCCGGTAAGGGCGGCAAACCCCAGTGCCTCGCGCAGGGCGAGGAGCCGGGGCGACCGGACGGCCGAACTGCGCCAGGCGGTGTCCCAGTCGGCGCCAATCGCGAGCGCCGAGACCACCGGGCGCAACGGTGACCGGAGGTCCGGGGTCGCCAGCTCAGCCACCAGCGCCAGCGCCCGGTCCAGTCCCGCCCCGGCCTCCAGCATCGCACCGATCAGTTCCAGCATCATCGCCGTGTCGTCGAGCCCGGGGCCCAGGGATCGGCCGGATGGCCGGAAGCCGTCATGCGGGCCCGCCGGCCCGTCAACCGTGGGGGTACTCCGGGTCTGACGTCGAAGCCGCCGCCTGGCCGCGCCGTCGCCGGATCGCGCTGTGACTGCCACGGCCACGAGGACCGCCAGCACCACCAGGCCCGCGGCGTCGGCTGTCACGGCCGGGCGGCTTCAGCTGCCCGGACGAGCCGTGCCGACCAGATCCGGCCGGCCGTGGTGAGCGCCAGACCCGCGGTCAGCGCCGCCGCTCCCCACGGGCTTCCCAGCAGAAGATGGACGGGGTCCACACCCATCACCAGACCCAGGCCGAGGCCGAGGAACGGCAGCCCGGTCAGCAGCCGCACGGTCGCGCGGGGCCCGGCCAGCGCCGTTTGCCGGGCCGCCTCGGCGTCGTCCTCCGCCTCCAGTTGGGCGGCAAACCGCGTCAACAGTTCCGCCAGCGGGGAACCCGTTGCCTCGGCCACGTCAAAGCACGCGGCGAGCTGGAACCAGACCCGCAGCTCCAACCTCTCCCCGGCCGCCCGGTTCCACCGCAGTGTTCCAGATCCGGCTGGCCCGGAGGGGGCTGCTCCGGCGAGGCGGATGGCCGCGCCGACGGACGACCCCTGAACGGCTGCGGACCGGGCGGCTGCAAGCAAGCGCAGAGAGCCCGGGGCAAGCACCGGCGCCCGCTGCCCAGACGTCTCCCACGGCTGAACCGAAGCCTCCCGGGACAAGGATGCGGACGGTCCGCCCGCATGCAGGAGCCACAGCTCGCCCCACAACCGCGCCGGCGTGCGGCCACCCTTGAGCAGGGCCGCCATCTGCTGCACGAACAGGGTCATGGAAACGGCCGGAGGAATCCGTCCAGGCCACCGGTTTCCTCTGCTGCGGGCCGGTGACGAGCCCGCGGCACCTGGCGGGCCGGCAAACGCCGCACGCATCCTGCGGCGAGGATCCCCGGGCGCCGAAAGCGCCAGGACCGCCGCGAAAACCAGAACGCCCAGGAGCGCCTAGGTCATCCCGTGCCCCCGCCCGGGCCCTGGTGCACTGCATCTTCCTGCGGCGGGGCGGATCCCCCGGCGATGATTCCGCCGGGGCCGTCGGGGTCCAGACCCAGGCGGGCCGACAGTTGCGGCCAGGCGGGCCCGCAACGGATGGTGCCTTCGGAAACGTCCACGGCGGAGCCGACCACCAGACCCGCCGCGGTGTCGTCCAGCACCCCCAGGCACGCCACGCTCCTCCCGGCCTTCGTGCGGTCCACGTGGACCACGGCGTCGAGGGCGCTGGCCGCCTGGAGGCGCACCGCATCTTGCGACATGCCCGCCAGCGCCCCCAACGCGGTCAACCGGGCGGGAACATCCGCGGCGGTGTTGGCGTGGATGGTTCCGCCTCCTCCTCGATGGCCGGTATTCATGGCGGCCAGCAATTCGCGTACCTCGGCACCCCGGCACTCCCCAACCACCAAACGGTCCGGCCGCATCCGCAGGGACTGCCGCACGAGTTCACCCAGATCCACCACGCCACCGCCTTCGAGGTTGCCGTGCCGTGCCTCCAGCGACACAACGTGCGGGTGCAGCGGGTTAAGTTCCGAGGCGTCCTCAATCAGGACCAGCCGCTCCCCCGGCGGGCAGAGACCGAGGAGCGTGGCAAGCAGCGTGGTCTTGCCGGACCCGGTGGCACCGCTGATCAGGAAACTCAACCGGCACGCCACCATGCGTTCCAGCACGGTTTGCATGAACGACCCGAACATTCCGTTCCGCCGCAGTTCATCCATGGAGAAGACCCGGTCGCGCCGGATTCTGATGCTCAGGAGTGTCCCCTCCGTGGAGATCGGTGGCAGGACGGCGTGGACCCGATATCCGCCGTCAAGCCGGACGTCAACGCACGGGGAACCGTCGTCCAGGCGCCGCCCGCCCGCAGACACGAGCCGGGCTGCGAGTGCCCGGACCTGCGGCTCGCCGGAGAACTCAACCGCGGCCCGTTCGAGCCCGTTGCCGCGGTCCAGCCAGACCGAACCCGGGCCGTTGACAAAGATGTCGGTGACGGCCGGGTCACGGACCAGCACCTGCAGGGGTCCGAGGCCGTTGAGTTCGGCGCTGATCCCCTCGACGGCGGCGAGCGCGCCGGCGGTCCCCAGCAGCCGCCCGCTCGCTTGCACGGCCGCCGCCACGCGTGACGGCGTCACCGGCCCGGCGTCGGACATCACCGATTCGCGGACAGACTCCAGCAACAGTGCATCGACGGAGGCGCGGCTCCCGTGCCGGTAGCGCGCAGCACCCGCGTTGCCGGCCGCATCCGGGTTGCGGCCGGCATCCGCCGGGCCGGGCGCGGAATGGGCGCTCATCAAGTTGCCCCGGCGCCGAAGTCGAGGACCATGCCGGCGAATAGCCGAACCTTGCGCTGCCGTCCGGTGTCCAGCAGCCGGCCGCGCTCGGTGGCGCCGGGCGCCTGCCGGACATCCGGGAAGACTCCGGCCAGGGGCAATCCGACTGATTCGGCAATCAACTCAGCATCGAGGGCAGCGCCGGGGCTGCTGCGCACCACGAGCACCGTTTCGACCGCGGGCAGGTCTTCCAGAAGCCGGGCCGCCGCCACTGCCGCCCGCAGGAGCGCGGGCACCATGACGATGATCCGGTCACAGTCCCAGGCAAACGTCCGCAGGGCTTCCCGGCACCGGCCAAGATCCATGACCACAAGCTCGAAACCGCGCCGGGCGGCATCCAACACCCCCGCCACGACGGCGCGGTCCACTCCGCCCTGCCGGTCCTTGTGTCCTGGCCAGGACAAGAACGGGAACCCGTCGGCAACCGGCAGGGAATCAGCAAGCTGGCGGGGATCGATCGTGCCCCGGGCGTCGGCCAAATCCGGCCACCGCAGTCCCGGTGTCTCCTCGGCATCGATCGAGAGCTCCAGGCCCCCGCCCCGGGGATCGCCGTCCACGAGCAGGACACTGACGCCCCGCCGTGCGGCGGCATGCGCGACCCACACTGCTGCGGTGCTGGCCCCTGCGCCGCCGCAACCCCCGACGAACCCGAGGACGAATCCTCCCGGTTCGGGCCTGCGGGAGCGGCTGAGGTACTCGGCCAGCCAGGACGCGCCCTCCGGGAGCACGGCGACGCGCTCGGCGCCAACAGCGGCCGCCAGCTGCCACAGGCCGTCGCCGTCCCCGTTGAGGCCGACGAGCACGGCCGGCGCCCGTCCCCGCGGCGGCAGTTCACGGATGTCACTGCCGAGCAGGACCTCCGTGGCGGAGTTCCAGAAAGGTGCCGCCGCCCTGATATCACCCACGGTACGCAGCCGGCTTCCTGTAGCCGCCACGACGCGTTCAACCTCACTGCGGAGCACCTCAAGTCCCGTCACCAGCAACGTCTCCGCGAACTCCGCCGGCAACCACGCCGCGTCACCCGGCGCCGTACCCGCGGCGCCATCGTCCGGTCCAACGCCTCCCCCGGGCGAGGAGCCAGCGCGACGGCCAGCCCCGGAACTCGGTAGCTGATGTCTGCTCATGCGGCCACTCTTCCCGTCCCGCGGCCCCGCCGTAACCTGGGGCCGCAGCTATGTGGACAAGCACGCCGCCATGACGGCTGGAGAAGTGGACGTGGAGCCCCGTCCCGCAGGGCAGAATTGTCCCTATGTACTTGCTGCTCGCCGCCCATGCTGACGGCGCAGTCCTCCAGGCGCTCACCGTGGACGGCTCCCCGGACCCGGCCGCCCCGGACCCGCGGATCGTAAGCGCCGCCGGGCTGGCCGGCGTCGTGCGGGAACTCGAACAGCGACGGCCGCGCTGGATCTGGCACCGGACCCAGGACTGGTATCCGGCGCTGCTGGCTGCCGGGGTGGAATTGGAACGCTGTTACGACCTCACGTTGTGCGGCGCGATTTTGGCGCATTCGGAGTTCACCGCCCACACCGCCTACGCGCAGAACGCGGAGAAACTGACCCAGGACGATGAGTTGCAGCCGCCGCGGGCATTGCAACCGCCTCCTCCGCCGGCTGACCAGGGCGCCTTGTTCGATGATCCCGGGCTGGGCAGGGCGCCCCGCCACAGTCCCGAGGAGCTCCGCGCCGAGTTCGGCGCCCAGCAGGATGCTCTCGCCCACGTGGGCGATGGTGGCGCCGGACAGCCCGGTAACAACCGGAAACAGCGCCTCCAGTTGCTGCTCGCGGCGGAGTCGGCCGGGGCCATGATCGCGGCCGAAATGCAGCACACCGGCGTGCCGTGGCGCGAGGAGCTGCACGAGCAGATCCTTGCGGATTACCTCGGCCCCCGGCCTCCACTGGGCCACCGTCCGGCCAAGCTGGAGGCCCTCACCGCTGAACTGCGGCGGCTGCTGAATTCCCCTGGCCTGAACCCGGACTCCCCGCAGGAGCTCATGCGGGCCCTGCACCGGAACGGCATCGAGGTAAAGTCCACCCGGCAGTGGGAGCTGAAAGAATCCAGCCACCCCGCGATCGAGCCGCTGTTAGCGTTCAAGAAGCTTTCGCGGCTGCACGCCGCCAATGGCTGGGCCTGGCTGGACGCCTGGGTGAAAAACGGCCGGTTCCAGCCCGAGTACGTAGTGGGCGGAGTGGTCTCGGGCCGCTGGGCCTCGCGCGGCGGCGGCGCGCTGCAGATTCCCCGGCAGATCCGGGGCGCCGTTCACGCCGATCCCGGCCATAAACTGATCGTCGCGGACGCCTCCCAGCTCGAACCCCGGGTTCTCGTGGCGCTGGCACAGGATTCCAGGATGGCCGAGGCTGCGCGCGACAAGGACCTGTACGCCGGCATCGCCGCGCAGGGGTTTGGCGGTGACCGCGCCAAGGCCAAGGTAGCTCTTCTCGGGGCGATTTACGGAGCCACCACCGGCGAATCCGGGCGCCTGATGCCACAGTTGACGCGCACTTACCCGCGGGCCGTGGGCTTCGTGGAGCAGGCAGCCCGCGAGGGCGAAGCCGGCCGGACAGTCACGTCGCGGCTCGGCCGGAGCAGCCCGCCGCCATCCGAACGCTGGCTGCAAAGCCAGCAGTCCGCCAGTGCCGAGGAACAGCGCCGGGCCGATTCGATCGCCCGCTCGCGGGGCCGGTTCACCCGCAACTTCGTGGTCCAGGGTTCCGCCGCGGACTGGGCGGCCTGCTGGCTGGCGGAACTGCGACGCCGGCTCCGTGGCATGCGTGCCGGCGGCGGACCCGCCGGGGAACTGGTGTTCTTCCTGCATGACGAAGTCATGATCCACTGCCCTGAGGCCGCGGTGGCCGACTGCATTCGGGCCGTCGAAGAAGCGGCAAACGTGGCCAAGGAATTGCTGTTTGGCCAGATTCCGGTCGAGTTTCCGGTCAGCGTCGCCGTCGTGGACTCCTACGACAACGCCAAGTAACCGGGCGGGACCGCCCGGCGGACCGGGCTCAGCCGGGCAGCCTGCTCCAGGCATCGACGCTCAGCAAACACGACCGGTCCCACGGAACCGCCCACCCCAGCTGATCGAACAACTGGTTGAGGATCATTCCTGTGAAGCCCCAAACCACCACGTCTTTGACCGTAAACGCCGGACTCAGGAACGTCTGGCCCGCGCGGGTCACGGTGGCCATCACCCGGTTATCCGGATCCAGCAGATCCCGGACCGGCACCCGGAAGACCTGCGCGGACTCGCCATAGTCCACCACCCGAACGGGCGATTGGGACGCCCACCAGCCCAGGACCGGGGTCACCAGGAAGTTCCCCCGGGGAAGGGCCAGTTCCGGCATGACGCCGAGGACTTCGACGCCGGCCGGGTCCAGCCCGGTTTCCTCCTCGGCCTCGCGCAGCGCGGCCTCAATGACGGATTCGTCCGGGTCGATGCCACCGCCCGGAAAAGCGACCTGCCCCGGATGGTCATCCAGGGTCTGGGCGCGCTGCAGCAGGAGAACATCCAGGTCGGCCGGGGCGAGCTGCTTGACCGACGTCGCCGGAACGTCATCCAGCGAGCCGAAGAGCATCAGCACGGCCGCGCGGCGGACCCGTTCACCGGGTTCTACGGCGAGTTTTTGCCAGCGCGGATCCGGCGGCGGGGCCGTTCCTGCCTCAACCGCGGATACCAGGTCGATGAGGTCCTGCCGGGCGGTCACAGCGGCTTCCTTTGGGATTCCATCCGGATTTCCGCGGCACGGTGCGTCTCGGCGAGCAGCTTTGACAGCAGCTCCTCCTGCCCCGGTGCGAGTTCGTATTTAAGCAGCGTCCTGGCCTTTTCCGGGTCCGTCTCGCCCATCCCGTAGCTTGGGCACCAATTGGCGACGGCGCAGGCCCCGCAGGCGGGTTTGCGGGAGTGGCACACGCGGCGGCCGTGGAACACCACGCGGTGCGAGAGCATGGTCCAATCGCGGGGCTCGAACAGTTCCGCGACGTCGAACTCGATCCGCACCGGGTCTTCGGAGGCGGTCCAGCCGAACCGGCGGGCGAGCCGGCCGAAGTGGGTATCCACCGTGATCCCGGGAACCCCGAATGCGTTGCCCAAGACCACGTTCGCGGTCTTCCGCCCGACGCCGGGCAACGTCACCAGGTCCTCCAGCCGGCCGGGCACCACGCCGTCGTACTCGTCTACGAGGCGGGTGCACAGCGCCAGGAGGTTCCGGGATTTGGCCCGGAAGAACCCTGTGGATTTGATGATGGACTCCAGCTCAGCCGCGTCCGCCTCAGCCATGCTCCGCGCGTCGGGGAACCGGGAAAACAACAACGGCGTGATCTGATTGACGGTTACATCTGTGGTCTGCGCCGACAGCACTGTCGCCACCACCAGCTCGAACGGGTTGCGGAAGTCGAGCTCGGCATGGGCGTAGGGGTACTGCTCCCCGAGCGCCCGGTTGATCCGGCGGGCACGGCGCTTCAGTGCCAGCAGGGACTCGGCCGCCGGCCCGCGGCCGCTGCCATCGGGGCCGGCAGCTTTCGTGCCGGCGGTCTTGGCGCCGGGCACGGCACTGTCCGGGCCCGGAGTGCTGGACTCAGTGGCCACTGCTACCGGCTAGCCGCGCTCGATGTTGCTGAGGTCGCGGAGCACGCCAACCCGGCCGTCGGTGTGCTGGACCAGGAATTCGTGTCCCCGGTCCTCCAAAGCGAGCACCCATCCGCCCGGTTCGACCACGAAGGCCGGCGTTCCGGTGCGTTCGTCCATAGCCGTGCGCGGCTGGGCGACAGCGAACCAGAAGGCCTCATGGGCGGGCTGTCCGGCAAGGTCCTCGGGGCGGCTTGCCGGATCGACGGTCGCACCGATGGGTTCCTCCTGGCGGACCCGGGGATTCACCGTGGTGGGGGCGCTGCCGGACGCTGCCGGCACACCCGAGGCGCGGGTTTCCTCAGCGGCGGCGCGGGCCCGGACATCCGGGCCCTCCCCGCCCGTGGCGGCGTTCGCGGCAGGCGGCACGACGGCGGCAGTGGTCCGCTCGCCGGAGGCCGGCGTCTCCGGTGCGGACGCGCCCGGCACGGCGCCGGACGTCCGGGGCTCCGTGGAGCTCACCACCGGTGCGGGGGCGGGTTCCTGTGCTGTCGATCCGTGAGCCGGCGGCGCCGCGGCTGCGCCGGCGGCGCCCGCCCCGGTCCCGGCAGTGGACGCGCCGCCGGACGTCATCCGCTTGGCCCAGCCGGCGACGGCGTTTGGGCCGGCCGCTTTGGGCGGCGTTCCGTCCGCGGCTTGCGCCGGCGCCTTGGGGGCCCGGGGTTTGCGGACGGGGACCGCTGATTCGCGGGCCACAACGTGGGCCGGCACTTCGGCGCGGCCCAGGAAATCTCCCGCGAACACGGGAATGAAACGGCCAAGCACGGTGGCCGCGAACAGTCCGAGGGCGCCGACCAGGCCAAGGAGCATGCTGGAAACATACGCACCCGCGACGGCGAGGAAGAAGAACCCGACAGCAAAAGATGCCACCACGGAACCAAACTGGTCCACCGACAGGGAGCCGATCCGGATCCGCGTTCCCGGGCTGACGCGGCGAGCCACGAACAGGGCCACCACGATCACCGGCAGCAGGATCCCCAAGCCCAGGAAAAACAGGCTTCCCAGGTTCCACAGGTTGTAGCCCACGCCGAACATCGGGATCAGGGAGGCGACGAAAAGAATCAGCGTGGAACCGAAAACAGTGACGTCGCGGATGGTGAACGGCCCAAGGATGGCCTCGTTCTTCCTGCCGGCTGCCTTGTCCACCGTGGAGCGGGGCCCTTCTCCGGAGCTGGCGGACCGGTCCGCGCTGCCGTCTTGGCCTGGGGCGGCCGGCTTCAGCTGGCCGTTGGTTTGCTCGTTCATTCGGTTCTCCTTAGCATGGCGGCACTCTGGACAGCGCCGTCTAACGGCAGGCCGAGCAGGGACCATCATCAGCCCCGTCGCCTCCATCGGATGTCACAACTTCATCTCAGCCTAGTCAAGTGGGTGGCCGATCACTAGCTGACAAGCCGGGCGCGCGGGCTCAGGATTACGCCCCCGCGGAGGTCAGCCGCCGCCATTCGGCGCTTAACAAACACCGCTCACGGCCCGCCATGTGACCCCGCACACGCCGGCAACCGTTCAAGCGTTAGTGTGTATTTCGGAACAGCTCTTGCGGGACGCCCGCGACCAGCCCATGCCCGATGCCGCGCAAGCGGCGCGGCTGTGCGGCGGTCCGGGGATGCCGCACAGCAAGGATCGATGAATGATGAGGTTCACCATGTCCCAGCAGACCCCCGGATCCACGACCACGCAGGCGCCCAACGGCGACGCCTTCGAAAACCTGTCGCAGGAGAACCGAAAATTTGCCCCCTCCCCCGAGTTTGCCGCCAACGCGGTGGTCACGGCCGCGGACTACGCCGAGGCCGACGCCGACCGGCCCGCGTTCTGGGCGAAGCAGGCCCACGAGCTGCTGACCTGGAGCAAGGACTTCAGCCAGGCCCTGGATTGGTCCAACCCTCCGTTTGCGAAGTGGTTTGTCGGAGGCGAAGTCAACGCCGCGTACAACGCCCTGGACCGCCACGTCGAAGCCGGCCATGGGGACCGGGTAGCGATTTACTTCGAGGGCGAACCCGGCGACACCCGCACCTACACCTACGCCCAGCTCACCGACGAGGTGAAGAAGGCCGCCAACGCCTTCGAGTCCCTCGGCGTCGCCAAGGGCGACCGCGTCGCGGTGTACCTGCCCATGATTCCCGAGGCCGTCATCACGCTGCTGGCGTGCGCCCGGATCGGCGCCATCCATTCGGTGGTTTTCGGTGGTTTCTCCGCCGAGGCGCTCCGTTCGCGGATAGATGACGCCGAGGCCAAGCTCGTCGTCACCGCGGACGGCACCTACCGCCGCGGCAAGCCCAGCGCACTCAAGCCCGCCGTCGACGAGGCACTCGCCCACGAGGGAGATGGTGACGGCCACACCGTGCAGAACGTCGTCGTCGTTAAGCGCAACGGCCAGGACGTGGACTGGCATGACGGCCGGGACCACTGGTGGGACGACACCGTCGGGGCCGCCTCCACCGAACACACCGCGGTGGGCCACGACGCCGAACACCCGCTCTTCATCCTCTACACCTCAGGCACCACGGGTAAACCCAAGGGCATCCTGCACACCACCGGCGGTTACCTCACCCAGGTCGCCTACACGCACAAGGCCGTCTTCGACCTCAAGCCCGATACCGACGTCTACTGGTGCACGGCCGACGTCGGCTGGATCACCGGGCACTCCTACGTCGCCTACGCCCCGCTCCTCAACGGCGCCACCCAGGTCATCTACGAGGGCACGCCGGACTCCCCGCACCAGGGCCGCTGGTGGGAGATCGTGGAGAAATACCGGGTGTCCATCCTCTACACGGCTCCCACCGCCATCCGGACCTTCATGAAGTGGGGCAAGGAAATTCCGGCGAAATCGGACCTCTCCTCGATCCGGGTCCTGGGCTCCGTTGGCGAACCCATCAACCCCGAGGCGTGGATGTGGTACCGCGAGGTCATTGGCGGCAACGCCGGCAAGAACGGCGAACGGAAGGAAACACCGGCCCCGATCGTGGACACCTGGTGGCAGACCGAAACGGGCGCGCAGATGATTGCCCCGCTGCCCGGGGTCACGGCCACCAAGCCCGGCTCCGCCCAGGTACCCCTGCCCGGCATCGCCGTGGACGTCGTGGATGAGGCCGGCGAGTCCGTGCCCAACGGTTCGGGCGGCTACCTCGTGATCCGCGAACCCTGGCCGGCCATGCTGCGCGGCATCTGGGGTGACCCGGAACGCTTCAAGGAAACCTACTGGTCGCGTTTTGAGACCATGTACTTCGCCGGCGACGGCGCCAAGAAGGACGAGGACGGCGACATCTGGCTGCTCGGCCGGGTGGATGACGTGATGAACATTTCCGGCCACCGGCTCTCCACCGCGGAGATCGAGTCGGCGCTGGTCAGCCACCCGGCCGTGGCGGAGGCCGCCGTCGTCGGCGCAGCGGACGAGACGACCGGGCAGTCGGTGGTGGCCTTCGTCATCCTGCGCGGGGACGCCGTGGACACCGGGGACGCGATCGTGCAGGAACTGCGGAACCACGTCAGCAAGGAGATCGGGCCGATCGCGAAGCCCAAGACCATCTTGGTGGTGCCCGAACTGCCCAAGACCCGCTCCGGCAAGATCATGCGCCGCCTGCTCAAGGACGTTGCGGAAGGACGCGAGGTGGGCGACGCCACCACCCTGGCCGACAACACGGTGATGGCCCAGATCGCGCACTCGCTGCGAAAGTGAGCGGCCCGGTCCAGGCGGTGCGGACTGTCCGGCCCGGGCCGGGGCGGACATGACAGAGTCGTGTGACGTGCTCGTGGTCGGCGCCGGCCTCGCCGGGTTGCAATGTGCCCGGGAGCTGCAGGCCGCCGGCCGCGATGTGCGGGTCTGGGAAGCCTCCGATGACGTCGGAGGCAGAATACGCTCGGACCGGGTCGACGGCTTCCTCGTGGACCGCGGCTTCCAGGTGCTGAATCCTGCCTACCCGGCGGTCCGCCAGTGGGTGGACGTCGAGGCATTGGCGCTGCAGGCTTTCGGTGCCGGCATCCGGGTCCGACGGCAGGATTCGCTGGCCGTGCTGGCCCATCCGCTGCGCGAACCTCGCATGATCCTGCCGACCCTGCGCAGCGGAATGCTGACCCCCCGAGCCGTGGCGGGGTTGCTGCGGTGGGCGGGCCCGGCATTTGCCAGCTCACGCCGGAAGCCCGGCCACGACGTGTCCTTGCGTAAGGCCCTGGACCGGGCCGGCTGCTCGGGCGGACTCCGCCGGGCAGTGGACCAATTCCTCGCCGGTGTCCTGCTGGAAGATGAGGGCAGCACCTCAAACGATTTTGCGCTGCAACTGGTGCGGGTCTTCGCGACCGGGGTGCCGGGATTGCCGCGCGACGGCATGCAGGCCCTCCCCCGGCAGCTGGCAGGCAGCCTGCACACCCCGGTCCAAACCTCTACCCGCGCGGTCTCCATGACCGCGGACGGTGCGGGGGTCCGGGTCACCGCAACGAATGCCGTGGTCCGGGCCCGCCACGTGGTGCTCGCCGCGGACCCGCACGGGGCCGCCGAATTGCAGGGCGAGGACATTCCGGCCATGAAAGGGGTGCTGACGCACTGGTTCGCGGCGGATGCCGCACCGAGCGATGCCGACATGATCTGTGTGGATGGCCGCAGCGTTCCTGGCGGCCCGCTCGTCAACGCCGCTGTCATTTCCAACGCGGCACCGAGCTACGCTCCCGCCGGCCGGCACCTGATCCAGACGTCAGCGCTGTTCGGCCGGGGCCGGGCGGTTCCGTCCGAAGATGACGTCCGCCGCCATGCCGGGGAAATTTTCGGGTCTTCCCCGGCAGGCTGGGAGCTGGTGGCGCGGCACGAGATTCCGCACGCCCTGCCCCTGCAGCCGCCACCCCTGCGGTCCCGCGGGCCGGTGGACGGCCCGTCCGGACTGGTGTTCTGCGGCGACTACCGGGACACGGCCTCCATCCAGGGCGCCCTGGCCAGCGGCCACCGCGCTGCGTTGTCTGTTCTCGGCCGGCCGCGGTGACATGGTCCGTGTCGCGCCGGGTCCCCGCGTCCGCAGAGGACGTGTGGGCGCTGCTCACCGACACCGGGCAGTGGCCCGCCTGGGGGCCGTCCGTCACCGGTGTGGAGCCCGCCCGGGCCGGCGCGCCGCCGGCGCCGCTCGGGCTCGGCAGCCGCGGAAAGGTCCGCACTATTTTGGGGGTGGCGCTGCCCTACACCGTCACGGCGTTTGCGCCCGGACGGTCCTGGTCGTGGCGGGTGGCGGGAATTCCGGCCACCGGGCACCGCGTCGTCCCGCAGGACCGCGGCTGCCTCGTCACGTTCACAGTGCCCTGGTGGGCGGCGGCGTACCTGCCGGTCTGCGCCGCGGCGTTGCGCCGGATTGAGCGGCTCGCAGCGCCCTAGTGACCTTCCTGCTTGCCGGACGTTCTGCGCTGCACGCTGCCTTACGGGGTACTTTTCCGTGACCAATCCACACCCGTGCCGGCACAACGCGATACATTGGCAGGCATGAGCGAAGCCCCCTCCGACGGCGCCGGCCGCGGCCTGATCCTGGTCCTAAACGGGCCCAACCTGAACCTGCTCGGCACCCGCGAACCCGAGAAATACGGCACGGCGACCCTGGCCGACGTCGAACAGCTCGCCCGTGACGCCGCCGCGGCCCATGGCCTCGACGTCGAGTGCTTTCAATCGAACCACGAGGGTGGACTCGTGGACGCCATCCACGCAGCCCGTGGCAAGGCCATCGGCATCGTCATCAACGCCGGCGCCTACACCCACACCTCGGTGGCCATCCGCGACGCCATTTCCGCGGTGCAACTGCCCGCCGTCGAGGTCCACCTCACGAACGTCCACGCCCGCGAGGAGTTCCGGCACCATTCCTATCTCTCGGCCGTCAGCAAGGCAGTGATCGCGGGGGCCGGCATCCTGGGCTACCGGTTCGCCGTCGAGTACCTCGCCGGGCTGCGGGCCGGCCGGGACTGAGCATGCCCACCGGTGCTCCCGGGGGCGGCGAAGCTGGCAGTGCCGGCTCCGCAACGGCGGAGTGGTACCGGCGTTTCGGCTCGGTGGACGCGCCCGGCAACTCCGCGTGCTACGCCGAGTGGTCGGTGCGCATAGCGGATGACCCGGAGCTGATCCGGCGGATCGACGAATGGCCGTACAACAAGCGCCAGCCCCTGCTGATGCTCGCCGCGGCCCGGTTCCTGGGCGCGAGCATCAGCCCCTACCCGGAGTTCAGGGCGTTCCTCGACGGCCGCTGGGAGGATATTTCACGGATTGTCCTCAGCCGCGCCACCCAGACCAATGAGGCCGGACGGTGCGCCACGCTGCTGCCTTCCCTGGCACGGATCGCCAGCGACGGCGGTCGCCCGCTGGCGCTCATCGAGGTCGGAGCCTCAGCCGGCCTCGCCCTGTTCCCGGACTGCTACGGCTATGAGTACATCATGGGCGGCCAGGTTGCCCGGCTGACCCCGGCCGGAGCCGTTCCCGGCAATTATCCGGTCCTGGGCTGCACCGTCTCCGGCCCCGCCCCGCTGCCGGCGGAACTCCCGGAGGTTCTCTGGCGTGCCGGCATCGATCTGAACCCCCTGGACGTCCGGGACCCCGACGACGTCGCGTGGCTGGAAGCGCTGATCTGGCCGGAACAGGACTTCCGGCGCGAGCGGCTGCGCCGGGCGGTCGCGATCGCGCAGCACGCCCCTCCCCTGCTGGTGGCCGGGGACCTCAACGACCAGCTCCTCGCCCTGGCCGCCCGGGCGCCGTCGGACGCCACCTTGGTGGTCTTCCACAGCGCCGTGCTCGCCTACCTGGATGCGGACGCCCGCGACCGGTTCCGCAGCACCATGGCGCGGCTCGCCGTCGAACGCGGCTGCCACTGGCTCTCCAACGAAGGGCACACGGTGATCATCCAGGCGGACGGCTCCAGCGTGGTCCCCGAGATGGACGAGTCCCGGCTCCGCGGCCGGTTCCTGCTGCTGCACAACGGCAGTCCGGTGGCGATCACCGGCCCGCACGGGCAGAGCCTGGAATGGCTTTAGCGGCCTACTTCTGGATGCACTGACCGGGGGACACCGCGTTGCCGAGTTCCGGAGCCCGGGCCGCTACCGGCTCCAGATCGGCCATGGTTATGGCATAGCCGACCGACGTTTCGCCTGTGGCCTTGGCGAAGACGACGCCGGCCACCCGGCCCTCGGAGGTCAGCAGCGGCCCACCCGAGTTGCCCGGCTGGACATCGCCGGCAAGCCGATAGACGTCCTCGGCAGCGGGGTTGTTGCCGTAGATGTCCGGGACCAGGACGCTCGTGATGTCCTGCACGGTGGCAGGCTTTGACTGGAACGGACCGCCATGGGGATAGCCGGCAAAAGCGGCCGGGCTGCCAGCCGGCAGGTCCGGGCTCAGCGGCAGCGGCGCGGACCGTAAGCCGTCCACGGCAACGACGGCGAGGTCGTGCTGCGCGTCAAAATACACCACGCGCCCGGGCAGGGCGCCGCCGCCGGGGATCTGCACCACGGGTTCCGGCACCCCGGCCACCACATGGGCGTTCGTCACCACCCGTCCCGGAGCAACGACGAACCCGGTTCCGGTCTGGTTCTGGCCGCACTGGTACGCGGTGCCAGCGATCTTCAGGACCGAGGCTGCGGCGTTGTTCAGCGCCGGGGTGTCCGTGCTGGTGTCCGGGACCACGGCGGGCTGGCCTTGTCCGATGCCCTCGAAGATCGTGGGGATCCCCTCACCGATCACGGCCGAGCGAAGTTGTGCCATGGACGTCTTCACCGGGACCGGGGTCACGCCGTCGATGAAGCGGATCACCTTGGACTCGGCGAGCGGCTGGGCAACGAAGGGAACGCCGAGCGCGCCGACGCTGAAGGCCAGCATGGACATGACCAGGGCAGCGACCACCACGTTGACGCCGCCGCCGGCTAGCCGGTCCACGGACCGCAGCGGGCTGATCCGGACCACGTTGCGGATGCTGCGGCCGATGGCGGTGCCCAGAGCGTGGCCCACGGCCATCAGCAACACAGCCGTGGCGATGATGGCTGTGAGGCGCCAGCCGCTGTCCTCCACCAGCCCGCTGACGATTGGGACGGAGACAAACGCTGCCACGGCGCCCGCCGCGAACCCGGCGATGCCGCCAACTGTGACGAGGAAGCCGTTGCGCAGGCCGTGGAACAGGTAGGACAGCAAGGTCAGAATCAACACGAGGTCCAGGATGGTCAAGCCGAACACCGAGGCTCCTTACAGGCAGGTAAGCCACAATTCTACCGGCGCGGGCTGGGAATTCCCCCGGGCCGGGGAGGGGGCCGGGACAGCGGACGACGCCGCTCCGGACGCGACGTTTCGAACGTCTCAGTGCCAAGTACGTCACAGATGCGCCAAACTTCTGAAACAATGGCTGAAGCGCCCCAGCCGACACAGTTAGTCAGGAGATTTTATGGATATCGAGGTATTGCGCCGCGCACCCCTGTTCGCCACGCTCGACGACGAGGCGTTCCGTTTGCTGACGGACGAACTCACCGAGGTGGACCTCTCACGCGGAGCCTCGGTATTCCGGGAAGGCGACCAGGGCGATCAGCTGTATTTCATCGTTTCCGGCAAGGTCAAGCTCGGCCGCACCTCCCCGGACGGCCGCGAGTCCTTGCTCGCCATCCTCGGCCCCGGCGAGCTGTTCGGCGAAATGGCACTGTTCGATCCGAGCCCGCGCACCGCGACGGCCACTGCCGTCTCGGAAACACGGCTGGCCGGGCTGAAGAATGAGAGCCTGAACGCCCTGCTGCGCACCCGACCGGAAGTCTCGGCACAGCTGCTGCAGGCTCTGGCGCGGCGCCTGCGCCGCACCAACGACTCTTTGTCCGACCTTGTTTTCTCTGACGTTCCGGGCCGCGTCGCCAAGGCCCTGCTGGACCTGGCGGACCGCTTCGGCCGTCCCGCCACCGACGGCGTCCTGGTGGCCCACGAGCTCACCCAGGAGGAACTGGCGCAACTGGTGGGCGCATCCCGCGAGACCGTCAACAAGGCGCTCGCGGAATTCGTGCAGCGCGGCTGGCTGCGGCTGGAGGCACGCGCGGTCGTCATTCTCGACATGCAGCGCCTCCGCCAGCGCTCCCGCTAAGCCTGTCTGGCAGCACCCCGTAGGCCGGCCCGTAAAAAACGGAGCCGGCCTACGGCGATTAATCCGGCGGGGACATGCCCGTTCCTGCCTACCTGGCCTCGACATGCCCATTCCAGCCAATGAACTGGTCCCCGAAAGTTGGACTGAGAATCTCAGTTCTGACTTTCAGGGATCAGTTCACAACCACCGGTGGACATGCCCATCCCTGGCACTCCGCCCTGAAGCACATGCCCGTTCCTGGCGGCAACAGATGGACATAATGCCGCTATGTCCACTGGTGCGGGCCAACGGAGGGCATGTCCGGTGGGTAGGTGGTCTGCGCGGAGGACATGGTCAACGCTGCAACGCACGAGAGGACATGCCCGGCGTCGGAGTCAACGATCGGACATGCCCATTCTTCGAAGGCACGAGAGGACATGCCCGGTCCCGGCGGCAACAAATGGACATGATGTCACTATGTCCAAGGGTGCGGGCCAGCGGAGGGCATGTCCGATAGGGCACACGGCCCCATGCGCCGCGCGTCAGCACACCGGCTCGTCAGTCAGGGCACCGGCGCGTCAGCACACCGGCGCGTCAGTCAGGGCAGCGTCGCGTCAGTCAGGGCAGCGTCGCGTCAGCGTTCGCGCTGGGGATCTCCGGCGACGGTCTTGGCCGCCTCGACCTCGAGCAGGAGCCGGCCGTCTTCTTCGACCAGCTTCGGCTGGTACACATGGGCTTTGCGTTTGTAACTGAGGTAGGCAATGCAACCATTCGCGGACGCCATCTTCTCGAGCATAATCTCCGAACCGGGCACCAGAAGCTGACCGAGCGTCCGGCCAACGGTGTTCTCCTGGCCCACCTCATCGCCCAGCGCAGGGGTGTCCCTCCCGTCGACGACCTTGCGGACGCAAACCCACCGGCCCCAGACGCCTTTGCTGGCCAGCAACGAGGGCTGCTGGTTGACGGGCACTGTCGCCGCGAAATAGCGGGTATTGAACCGCCGGTGCGCGAAGTCGGGGCTGAGCCAGTTAACAAGGGGCTTGAGCAGATCGGTCCGGACCGACAGCCCCCGTTTCGCGAGCACCTCGGTGAAAGTCTTTTCCTGGTCCGCCACCGCCACCCGGGCCCGCATCCACTCGGCCTTGGAGGTCGCCTCCACCGTGCTGGACAAGTCCGTTCCGGCCAGCAGGATGCCGGTTTCCTCGAACAATTCACGGATGGCGCCCACCACATGGCGGCGCGCCAGCCCGACGTCGGCGGTGCCCATGTGCTCTGCCCAATACTGCGGCGACGGGCCCAGCCAGCCGACGGCGTCGTCGTCGGACGCCTCCAGCGACCCGCCGGGAAACGCGAGAACGCCCAGGGGTGACGACCCGGGCCGGTATCCCAACCAGGTCTCCAGGCCGGTAGGCGAATCCCGCAACAACACCACAGAGGACGCGAAACGGGGCGCGCGGGGGGTCCGCTCGCCGTGATCAAGCCAGCTGCGGGCGGCCCCTTCAAGATCCGGGGGAAGGGCGAACAGGCGTCGGGCTAACTGAGGCAAGGGAACAGACCTAGGCGAATTCAGCGATCAGTTCGACTTCAACCGGGGAGTCGAGAGGGAGGACGGACACGCCGACGGCGGACCGTGCGTGCTGGCCGGCGTCGCCGAGGACTTTGCCGAGCAGTTCGGAGGCCCCGTTGATCACAGCGGGCTGGCCGGTGAAAGACGGATCGGAGGACACGAAACCAACAACTTTGACGATCCTCGTGATCCGGTCGAGATCCCCAATCACGCTCTTGACGGCGGCCAGGGCGTTGACAGCACACACGGCTGCGTACTGCCGGGCAGCTTCGGGCGAGACAGTGGCCTCGTCCGTAGCACCCTCGGTGCCGGCGGAGACCTTGCCGGTCGCCTCCAGCTTGCCGTTCACGAACGGCAATTGGCCGGATGTGTAGACATGGTTGCCGGAGATCACGGCGGGGACGTAGGCGGCCACCGGCGCAGCAACGTCGGGCAGCGCCAGGCCCAGTTCGGCAAGGCGCTGCTCGACGGCGGACGCCGCGCCGGATGCGGCGGGGGCGGGTGTGCTCATGGCTACTGCTTCTCCCTCTTCAGGTAAGCAACCAGGCCGTTTCCGTCGGGGCCCGTCACCACCTGGACAAGCTCCCAGCCGTCGTCACCCCACTGGTCCAAAATCTGCTTCGTGGCGTGAATAATGAGCGGAATCGTTGCGTACTCCCATTTGGTCATGAGCTAAAGCCTAGTCCTTGCCGCTAAAGTGGAAAACATGGCGACTGGTAAAAACCCTCTCTTTGACACGGCCACCACCCTCGGAAAGATCATTCTTTTCCTGGGCGTGAGCGCCATTTGCGGCGTCCTGGTGGCGGGGCTGCTGGTCCCTGCGGCCGCCGTGACCGGCAGCACCGCCAGCGGCTCGATCAAGTTCTTTGAGACCCTGCCGGCAGAACTCAACGTGGACCCGCCAAGCCAGTCGACCACTATCCTCGCCTCCGACGGCAGCGTGATCGCCAACCTCTACGCGGAAAACCGCACCAAAGTCTCTCTCGACCAGATGTCCCCGTACATCAAGGACGCGGTCATCGCCATCGAGGACAGCCGCTTCTATGAGCACGGCGGCGTGGACACCACCGGCATCATGCGGGCGCTGGTCAGCACGGCACGCGGCAACAAACAGGGCGCTTCCACCATCACCCAGCAGTACGTCAACAACGTCATCAACTCTTCCCTCGAGGCCGAGGGCAAGAGCGACCAGGTGCTGCTCAACGGCGTGAACAAGGGCGTCGGCGACAAACTCCGCGAAATGAAGCTGGCCATTGCGCTGGAGAAGAAGTTCACCAAGGAACAGATCCTCGAGGGCTACCTCAACATCGTGTTCTTCAACCGTGACGCGTACGGCATTGAGGCCGCGTCCAAGTTCTTCTTCAGCACCACGGCCAAAGACTTGACGCTGCCGCAGGCCGCACTGCTGGCCGGGCTTGTCAACAGCCCGTCCTTCTTCGACCCGATCACCAACCCGGAGAACGCCAAGGGCCGCCGGGACCTGGTCCTGCAGTCCATGCTGAGCCAGGGCAAAATCCAGCAGGCCGACTACGACGCCGCGGTGGCCACGCCGATCGAAACCAAGGTCACCCAGCCCCGCCAGGGCTGTGCCTACTCCGCGACGGCGCCGTACTTCTGTGACTATGTTCTGCACCTGATGCTGAACAACCCCGCCTACGGCGCGGACGCCAGCGAACGCGAACGGAAGATCTTCCGCGGCGGCCTGACGATCAAGACCACCCTGGACCCGAACGCCCAGTCCATCGCCCAGGCGCAGGTGGACGGTTCAGCCGGGGAGAACCCGGACAAGTGGGGAGCCTCACTGGTGTCCATTCAGCCCGGTTCCGGCAAGATCGTCTCCATGGCCCAGAACACCCAGTTCCTGGAAGCCGAAGGAAAGTTCAACAACGTCATCAACTTCAACGTTGATATGAAGGACGCCCAGGGCAACGACCTCGGCGGCCTCGGCGGTTTCCAGCCGGGCTCCACCATGAAACCCTTCACCTTCGCGGAGTGGCTCGACGAGGGCAGGTCCATGAACACGGTCCTCAACGGCTCCGTCCGCAGGTACCCCTTGAACTACCGGTGGAAGAACACCTGCCCCGCCCCCGTGGACGGCGCCTACAACACAGCGGAAAAGTCACTCGGCGCAGCCGACGACCTGCAGAACGCTGAAGAGGGCTACTACAAGAACATGACGGTTGTCGATGGCCTGGCCAACTCCATCAACACCATGACGTTCGCCACCGCGGCTCAGGTGGACCTCTGCGGCATTCAGAAGATCGTGGACGCCGTCGGAATCCACGCCGGTCAAACCAACGAGCCCGTTCCCATGACGCGCCTGTCCAACCTGATCGGTGCAACGCAGACTTCGCCGCTGACCATGGCGAGTGCTTTCGCCACCTTCGCCAACGACGGCAAGTACTGCGAACCCACCGCCATCGAGTCGGTCACGGATGCAACAGGCGCCCCCCTGCCGGCCCAGGAAACCAAATGCCGGGACGCGATCAAACCGGACGTCGCGCACGGCGTTACAGCCGCACTGCAGGAAGTCCTGAACCGCGGTTCCGGTTCCCTGATCAAGCCGAGAATCTCAACCCGGACCACCTTCCCCATCGCGGCCAAGACCGGAACCAACGACCCCAACAACTCCACGTGGGTGGTTGGCTACACCAAGGGCCTGGCAACAGCGTCCTGGTTCGGCGACGCCCTGGGCGGCCAGGACCGGCCGGGACGCAAACTGACGCTGAACGGGAAGTTCTACGAGGCCATTGACGGTTACATGATTGCCGGTCCGCAGTTCTCGAACTTCATGGCCGAGGTGGCGCCGGCCTACGGCACCGATCCGTTCCCGGCCCCGCCGTCGAGCATGGTCAACGGCACCGCGCCCGTTCCGGCACCCCGGAACAGCCCGCAGCCGACCAGGGCTCCGGCCAACCCGGCACCGGCTCCGTCCGACTCGGCCCCGGCGCCGGCTCCGTCCGACCCGCCGGCTCCGTCCACCGCGGCGCCCGCTCCGGCGCCCTCGGACGCGCGGCCCGGCAACGGCGCAACCGGGAAGCCCTGACCCATGGAGACGATCAATGTCCTGGCCAGCCGCGCCCGAAGCATCGGGCGCGGCTTCGCCGTGACCGCCGCCGCCGGAGCACTTACGGGTGCTGCCGCCGCGGGATACGGGCTGTGGGAAAAGAACCAGTTCGTGCTGCGCGAAGAATCCCTGCCGGTTCTTCCGGCGGGATTCGGCCCGATCCGGGTCCTGCACCTTAGCGACATCCACTTCGTCCCCGGCCAGGACCGGAAAGCCGCATGGCTGTCCTCCCTGGCGGACCTGGCACCGGACCTGGTGGTGAACACCGGCGACAACCTCAGCCACGCCAAAGCGGTGGACCCCGTGCTGGAGGCGCTGCGTCCGCTGATGGCGTTTCCCGGCGTTTTTGTTCCCGGCTCCAACGACTACTTTGCCCCGCGGCTGAAGAACCCGGCGTCGTATTTCGCCGGGCCCTCCTCGAAACCCAAGGAGCCAGCCATGCTGGACTGGCCGCGGCTGCGTTCCGGCTTTGGCATGGGCGGCTGGGTGGACCTGACCAACCGCTGCCAGTCCCTGGTAATCGGCGGGCTCCGCGTTGACTTCTCCGGCGTCGACGATCCGCACCTGGGTCTCGAACAGTACGCCGGCTGGCCCCGTGGGACCAAGGGCCAGGACGCCAAACCGCACCTGCGGATCGCCGTCGCCCATGCCCCGTACCAGCGGGTCCTGGACCACTTCACCGCGGACGGTGCCGACCTCCTGCTGGCCGGGCACACCCACGGCGGCCAGATCTGCGTTCCGGGTTTCGGGGCGCTCGTCGCCAATTGCGACCTTCCCACCTGGCGCGCGAAGGGTTTGCACGGCTGGGAGAGCAACGGACGCACGACGCCGGTAAACGTCTCGGGCGGTATCGGCACCTCCCGCTTCGCGCCGGTCCGGATCGCCTGCAAGCCCGAAGCGGTCTTGCTGACGCTCACTGCGCGTTCCTGAATCCGGACCGGCCCGGAGGCCCTGCGGCCTGGGTGGGCAGGCTTCTCATTGCGGAACGTAATTACTGGGCCAGATCCTGATGCCATGCGTTTTCCTGTGGACCAGATCACGTGATGGCCTAGGGTAGTTGCTACAGGAAACTACATCCACTTGCGTTGAGTATTTCGCAGTCGCGTCGTGAAGAAGCAGGCATGGCCAAGCAGACCTCATTTTTCTCCTCCATCCGCCGTCTCTATCCCCACGTCAAGCCGATCATTCCGCGGCTCATCATGGGCTTGCTGTGCGCCCTGCTGGCCAGTGTGGTGGCTCTGACCATCCCGCAGGTGCTGCGGATCCTGGTCAACGAATCCCTTCAGCCCGGCGGCAGCACGGACGCGGTCTGGATTGCCTCACTCGTCATTCTGGTCCTCGGCGTTGCCGAAGCCGGCATGGTGGCACTGCGCCGGCAGTTCGTGATCAATCCCGCCACGACGGTCGAAACCCGGATGCGGGTGTCCCTCTATGCGCACCTCCAGGATCTGACGGTCTCCTTCCACGACCGGTGGGGTTCCGGGCAGCTGCTCTCCCGCGCCATGACGGACTTGAACTTCCTGCGCCGCTGGATGGCGTTCGGCGCCATCATGCTGGTGGTCACCACCCTGACCGTGGTGATCGGCGTCGTGGTGATGTTCACGATGAGCTGGCAGCTGGCCTTGATCTTCCTCGCCGCGGCGGTGCCGATCATGATCTACGGCTTCCGGTTCCGCACCCGGTTCAGCAAGGTGGCCCGGCGCAGCCAGGACCAGGCCGGCGACCTCGCCACCACGGTAGAGGAGTCGGTACACGGCATCCGGGTACTCAAGGCTTTCGGCCGCAGCAGTGAGGCGCTGGAAAACTTCAACGAACAAGCCGAGGAGCTCCGCCAGACGGAAATTGTCAAGGCCAAGCACCTCGCCACCTTCAGCCTCGTGGTCACCCTCCTGCCGGAGCTGGCCCTCGGTGCCGGGCTCGTCGCCGGTGTGCTGCTGGCCTACACGGGAGAGCTGAGCATCGGCGCCCTCGTGGCGTTCTTCGCCACCGCCGCCGTGATCGCCACCCCGGTGGAATTCTGCGGCATGCTGCTGGCCATGGCCCTCACCGCCAAGACCGCCGTGGACCGGCACTTTGAGGTGATGGACTCGGTGAACACCATTACGAGCCCCGAAAAGCCGCAGCATCCGGCGGAGTTGAAGGGCGCCCTGACCTTCAACAGCGCCACTTTCGCCTATGAGGACGCCCCGGACAAACCGATCCTCAAAGACATCAACCTGGAGATCAAACCCGGTGAAACCATGGCCCTGGTCGGCATCACGGGCAGCGGCAAAAGCGCCCTCCTGCAGCTGGTCCCCCGGCTGTATGACGTCACCACCGGTTCCATCACCATCGACGGAGTGGACCTGCGCGAGTTCGGCGTCGAGGAGCTCCGCACGGTGGTGGCCGTCGCCTTCGAAGACACCATCCTGTTCTCCAGCTCGGTGCGGAGCAATGTGATGCTCGGCGCCCCGGCGGACCTGCCGGCCGAACGCATGGAGGAGGCACTCGAGGAGGCGCTCGACGTCGCCCAGGCCCACTTCGCGTACTCGCTTCCGTCCGGCCTGGACACCCTGATCGGTGAGGAAGGCCTCAGCCTCTCCGGCGGCCAGCGGCAGCGCCTCGCCCTGGCCCGCGCCATCGCCGCCCGGCCCAGGGTCCTGGTACTGGACGATCCGCTGTCGGCCCTGGACGTCAACACCGAGGAACTCGTCGAAACCAGGCTGCGGCAGGTGCTCTCCGACACCACGACGCTGATCGTGGCCCACCGACCGTCCACCGTGGCGCTGGCGGACCGGGTGGCGCTGCTGGAAGAGGGCCGGATCACCGCCGTCGGCACCCACACCGAACTGCTCGCGGAGAACCAGCACTACCGCTACGTGATCGCCAGCCTCGACCCGGAACCCCGGGACCTGGACTCCGAGCTGCTGGACACGGAACTGTCAGGCCTGAACGCCGAGGAGGTTTCCCGATGAGCGCCACCTTCGGCACCGCCAACGAGGACAACGCGCATCTGTCCAAGAGCGAGAGCAAGACCGTCCGGCGCCGCTCCCTGGCTCTGCTCGGTTCGCTGATCCGCCCCGTCCGCCGGCGGTTCTGGCTGACCATCGCCGCCGTCGTGCTCTCCCAGGCAGCGCGGGTCGCCGGTCCCGCGCTGATCGCCTTCGGCATCGACCGGGCCCTGCCGGCCCTGCAATCCGGCGACAACCTCCCCCTGCTGCTCACCGGCGCCGCCTACCTCGCGGCTGCCGTCGCGACGGCGGGCCTCACCGCCCTCTACGTCACTTCCACCGCGCGGCTGAGCCAGGCCATGCTGCTGGACTTGCGCGTCAGGGTCTTCAGGCACACGCAGCGGCTGAGCCTGGAATTCCATGAGAAGTACACGTCGGGCCGGATCATCGCCCGCCAGACCTCGGACCTGGAGGCGCTGCGCGAACTCCTGGATTCCGGGGTCAGCTCGCTGGCCTCGGGAATGCTGTTTATGATCTTCACCGCCATCACGGTCGTCGCCCTCGACTGGCGCAGCGGGCTCCTGGTCCTGGCCGCCGGCGTACCGATGTACTTCCTGGCCCGCTGGTACCAGAAGCACTCCCAAATCGCCTTCCGCGAATCCCGCGTCGTATCAGCCCGGCTGATCGTGCACTTCGTGGAAACCATGACCGGCATACGTGCCGTCAAGGCCTTCCGCAAGGAACGCGAGAACACAGCCCGGTACACGGAGCTTTCCGAGGACTACCGCAAAGTCACGGTCCGCTCGATCAACCTCAGCGGCATCTTCCAACCCGGGTTGGTGCTGATCGGCAACGTCTGCGTCGCCGTCGTGCTGCTCTTTGGCGGCTTCCGCGTGCTGGAGGGCGAACTCGCCGTCGGTGTGCTGCTGGCGCTGATCCTGTCCACCAAGCGCTTCTTCCAGCCGGTGGACCAGATGGCCATGTTCTACAACTCCTTCCAAAGCGCGCAGGCGGCGCTGGAGAAGGTGTCCGGCCTGCTCGAGGAGGTCCCCACCGTCCGGCCGCCGAAAAACCCGGTTGCCCTGCACAATGCGAAGGGAACCGTCGACTTCAAGGGCGTCGAATTCCGGTACGGCGACGGACCGGTCATCATCCCCGCCATGGACCTGCACATTCCTGCCGGCCAGACCGTGGCACTGGTGGGCCAGACCGGCGCCGGCAAGTCCACGCTCGCCAAACTCATCGCCCGGTTCTATGACGTCTCGGCGGGCTCGCTCACGCTCGACGGCGTGGACCTGCGGGAGCTGGCGACGGCGGACCTGCGGCGGAACGTCGTCATGGTCACCCAGGAAGCCTTCCTGTTCAGCGGCTCCGTGGCGGACAACATCGCTCTGGGCCGGCCCACCGCCTCCCGGCAGGAAATCGAGGACGCGGCGATGGCCGTGGGCGCCCATGAGTTTATTCGGGAGCTGCCGGAAGGCTACGACACCGACGTCAACAAGCGCGGCGGGCGGGTCTCCGCCGGGCAACGCCAGCTGATCAGCTTTGCCCGGGCCGTCCTGGCCCGGCCTGCCGTGCTGATCCTGGACGAGGCCACATCCTCACTGGACATCCCTTCCGAACGGCTCGTACAGGCCGGTTTGGCGGGACTGCTGCAGGGCACCGGCACCACTGCCGGCCGTACCGCACTCATCATCGCGCACCGCCTGTCCACGGTGGAGACTGCAGACCGGGTCCTCGTAGTGCACGGCGGGCGGGTCGTCGAGGACGGCACACCGGCGGAGCTGATTGGCGGCGGCGGCCGCTTCGCGCAGCTGCACGGGGCCTGGAAGGACTCGCTGGTCTGATCCGGCCCGGCGGCACGATTTCGCATCCGGGGCCCGGATCGGATACTCTTGTGAAGTTGCTTTTGAAGTAACGGATCGGGATGTGGCGCAGCTTGGTAGCGCGCGTCGTTCGGGACGACGAGGTCGCAGGTTCAAATCCTGTCATCCCGACCAATTCAAAAGAGGGTCTTCCAGCCGGAAGGCCCTCTTTTGCGTCTGCCTCCGATAGATGGCACCTGACGCCCGCTCAACAACCGCTGTGGCGGGTCCGGGCAGGAGAATGGCCCCGGAAGAGGTTTTCACCTTTCCCGGGGCCACCACCGAACTGTTGCCCTACAGGCTCTTGCCTACATCGGATCGGGCCAGTTGCCGATGTTGGTGGCGGAGCGCATCGGGTCCGGCCAGTTGCCGATCGCGGCGAGCTTTCCCTGGGTCGAGCTCATGGGATCGGGCCAGTTGCCGATCGCCAGGGTGGTTCCCATGGGATCCGGCCAGTTGCCGATGGCACTGACGGACAGGACTGCCGGAGCCGCTGCTGAGAGAGCCAGCGCCCCCGCCAAAGCGACGGAAGCTGCAATCTTCTTGATCATGTGGGTTCCTCAATACGGGTCGGAAAGGCGGGACGGACACATTACAACGCCCGTAACAACTGTTGTTGACATACATTGTAAAATGGCTTCCACAGAGACTGTCAAGGATTTAGTACAAAGACTGTCCGGAATTAGGAGGAACCCGTGGGGAACGGATTCGGGGAGAAACTCCGAGCTGAACGGCTTGATCGCGGGCTGACGCAGGCCGAACTGGGCCGCGACCTGTACTCGCCCAGCTACATTTCCCTGCTGGAGACCGGGCGGCGCGAACCGACCGCGGACGTCATTGAGGAGCTGGCGAGGCGGCTTGAGCTCGCCCCCAAGGCCTTGGAGGCATGGAGCCAGCCGGTGTCCGTCAGCGACGCCGAGTACGTCCTGGCGGGCTTGTACGCCCGCCAGGCCTGGGACCTGCGCGACTATGCGCTGGCGGCGACCCACGCCGCGGCGGCAGCCCAAATCGCCCTCGAGGCCCGGAACACCAGCGCCTGGTGGAACATGAGCTACATGCAGGCCGAGTGCCTTATGAAGCAGGGCCACCTCAGGGAGTGCCAGGATCTGGTGCAGCGCCTCCTTGACCACCCAATGGCTGCGGAGTCGGCCGGCCTTGGCGTCCGGGCACGGCAGATGCTCGCGGCCGTGTGCCACGGGCAGGGGCAACTGGCGCTCGCCGTCGAGCACGCCCAGGAGGCGGTGCGGCTCTGCGCCGAACTGCCGAAGGGCTCCACGTTGATTATCGGCGCCCTGCGCGCCCTCATCGGCGCGCTGGCCGAAAGCGGCCGCCTGGATGAGGCCTGGCAGTACTGCCAGGCCATGAATGAACAGATGGATGATCATTCCATGACCCAGCTCGCCGGCGAAGTGGCCTGGGTGATAGGCAACGTGGCCTTCATGCGCCACGACTACACCGAAGGCATCAAGTACCACGAGCGGGCTGCTCTGATGCTCTCCCCCGCCAACGACATTGACCTCTGGGCCCGCTTCAACAAGGCCTCGGCTGCCGTCCGCTTGTCCTCCGGGATCGTGGAGCCGGAAACCCTGTCCTCAATCGAGCGCGCGGAGCTGGCCCTCTCAATCGTGGGCGGCAACAAAACGGACCAGCTCGAGGTCGCGTTCATTCGCGCCCGCTGGCTCTACCTGACGGGGGATGTCGTCGCCGCCGTCCAGAAACTGCGCGAGATCCATGCCGACAGGGACGTGCTGGCCAAGCACGTCGCCGGCGAAGTAGCACTGCTGCTCGGCAAGGCGTTGAAGGCCGCGGGTGAATCCGATGAGGCCCTGATCTATCTCGAGGAAGCGCAGAAAGAATTCAGCTCAGCCGGCGCCTCGGACCGGGTGCAGCAGGCCATGGACGCTGTGCTGGAAATCCGGCTGGCCCAGCGCCGGGCGCAGGCGGCTGCGGCGGCCGAGTCCTAGCCGACTGGCCCGTGTTCCGCCGGCGCAGCCTAGACGAACGTCCGGCCGGTGAGTAACTCGAAAGCCTCGACGTAGCGGCTGCGTGTGCGGGCCACGACGTCCGCCGGCAGCGCCGGCGGCGGCGCATCGGAGGACCGGTCCCAGCCGGACTCCGCCGAGGTCAGCCAGTCCCGGACGTACTGCTTGTCGTAGGACGGTTGCGCCTTGCCCGGCTGGTACGTGCCGGCGTCCCAGAACCGCGAGGAATCCGGCGTCAGCACCTCGTCACCGAGTGTGATGGCGCCTGTCGCAGCATCAAGGCCAAACTCCACTTTGGTGTCGGCAAGGATGATGCCGCGCCCGCGGGCGATTCCTTCGGCCTTGGTGTAGATCTCCAGCGTGAGCTCGCGGAGCCGGGATGCGATGTCCTGGCCCACCGTCTCCACGACGGCGGCATAGGTGATGTTCTCGTCGTGCTCGCCCACCTCGGCTTTCGCGGAGGGGGTGAAGATGGCCTTCTCGAGCCGGGACCCGTCCACCAGGCCGTCGGGCAGGGGGATGCTGCACACGGTGCGGGACTGCCGGTATTCCTCCAGTCCCGAGCCGGTGAGGTAGCCGCGGGCGATGCATTCGACCGGGAACATCTCCAGCTTCTTGCAGATCATCGCCCGGCCTTCCACGGCGGCGGGCACTCCGGCCCCGACCGTGGACGCCAGCACATGGTGCTCCACGCCGAGTTGTTCGAACCACCACAGGCTCAACTGGGTCAGCACCCGGCCCTTGTCCGGTATCTCGCTGGCGAGGACATGGTCAAAGGCGCTGATGCGGTCGCTGGCGACCACCAGTACGCAGTCCTGGCCGATGCGTTCCGGAATGGACGCATCGGCCGGAACGTAGAGGTCGCGGACCTTGCCGGAATAGATGTGCCGCCAGCCGGGAAGGTCCGGTGCAGCGGTGTCCAGGCCCTTCGGTGCCGACGGCGAGGGTTCAACAGTGTCGGGTCCGGAAGCTTTGGGGATTCTCATGCTCAGGCCTTCGCTTTCGTGGCGGGGACGGCGGGGGCGTGCACCTTGATCTCGCCGCGGGCCGCTTTTCCGCCAATGTCCGTGCGGAACTGGCTGCCCTCCAGCTGGACGAGTTCGACGCCGTCGTACGCCCGTTCCCGGGCTTCCACCAGGTCCGTGCCGACGGCCACGACGGCGAGAACCCGTCCGCCGGCGGACACGACTTTGCCTTCGTCGTCGAGCTTGGTGCCGGCGTGGATGATGTGGACGCCCTCGATCGACTCGACTTTTTTGAGTCCCCGGATCCGGTCGCCGGTCCGGGGCGTGCCGGGGTAGTTCTCGGCGGCCACCACGACGGCGACGGCGGTTTCCTTGGACCAGCGCAGCGGCTGGGCCTTGTCCAGCTCGCCCTTGGCGGCGGCCAGTAGCAGTCCGCCGAGCGGGGTCTTGAGGCGGGCGAGGACGGCCTGGGTTTCCGGGTCGCCGAAGCGGACGTTGAATTCAATCACGCGGGTGCCGCGGGAGGTCAGGGCCAGTCCGACGAAGAGCACGCCGACAAACGGGGTGCCGCGGTGGGCCATCTGGTTGACGGTGGGCTGGGCGACCCGGTCAAGGACTTCCTGGACCAGGCCTTCGGGCGCCCATTCCAACGGGGTGTAGGCGCCCATGCCGCCGGTGTTGGGCCCCTGGTCCTTGTCGAAGATCCGTTTGAAGTCCTGGGCCGGGGACAGCGCCACGGTATTGCGGCCGTCGCAGAGGACAAAAACGGAGACTTCGGGGCCGTCAAGGAATTCCTCGATCACCACGGTGCCGCCGGCATCGAAGCAACTCTGCGCGTGGGCGAGGGCCTCGTCCCGGTTGTTGGTGACCACAACGCCCTTGCCCGCCGCGAGCCCGTCGTCCTTAACCACAAACGGGGCGCCAAAAGCGTCGAGCGCGTCGGCTGCCTCCTCGGCGGTGCCGGCCACCCGGGCCATGGCGGTGGGGACGCCGGCCTCGGCCATGACTTCCTTGGCGAATGCCTTGGACGCTTCGAGTTGTGCCGCGGCCTTGCTGGGTCCGAACACCGGGATGCCCGCGGCCCGGACAGCGTCGGAGACTCCGGCGGCGAGCGGCGCCTCGGGGCCCACCACGACGAGGTCGACGGTGAGCTTGGTGGCCAGGGCGGCAACGGCGTCGGGGTTGTTCGCGTCGATGGCGTAGGTGGGCACCAGTTTGCTGATGCCGGCATTGCCCGGGGCCGCGTGGACCTCGGACACGTTCGGGTCGGCAAGCAAGGATCGGACAATGGCGTGTTCGCGGCCGCCGGGGCCGATGACAAGTACCTTCACAGTTCCCAAGGGTACTTTGTGGACCGGGCAGGGTCCTAAGCTGTGACCCCCACCGGACATGCCCATCGACGGCCGCCAGCACCGGACATGCCCATCGCCGGCCGCGGCTGCCGAACATATTGCCAGCATGTCCATTCCTGCATCCGGGCGAAGGGCATGCGCGGGCACCGGCGCGGGGCAATCCGCGGCCCGCACGGCTCCGAAGACCCTGTATGGACAAGCCCAGCACGCAGCCGCCCCGCGCCGACGAACTCAGCACCGGGGAGTCCGGGCTGACCCGGCGCAGCAACAGGCCAGCCCCGAAGGGACTCACCGTGCTCGCCGCCCTTGCCGGAGTGGCTGCGGCCGCCGTCGTCTTGTCCGTGGCGGAACTGATCGGGGCGTTCTTCACGGCACGGGCGACGCCGGTGATTGCCCTCGGCTCGACCTTTATCGACTTCACGCCGTCCTGGATGAAGGATTTCGCCATCGCGACCTTCGGCACCAACGACAAGCTCGCCTTGTTCGTCGGAATGGCCGTCTCCATCGCACTCCTCGCCTGCGTCCTGGGCATTGTGGCCTACCGGAAATGGGCCCTCGGTGTCGCCGGCGTGCTGTTGATGGGCGCGGTGATTGTCGCCAGCGTGGTGACCCGGGCGGGAGTTAAGCCGCTGGACGCGATTCCCTCACTGATCGGCACCGCAGCCGGGCTGATCGTGCTCCGCCTCCTCATCTCACGGCTCTGGCGGATGCAACAGTGGCCGGACATGGCCTCCGGTCTCGCAGCCAAGGAACCCGAACGTCCCGCCACCAGCCGGCGCGCCTTCTTCGCCGCAACCGGAGTCACAGCCGCGGCCTCCGCTATCGCCGCGACCGGCGGGCGCCTGCTCAGCGCAGCCCGCAGCAACGTCGCGCAGGCCCGCGAATCCCTGCAACTTCCCGCCCCGGCGAAACCGGCCCCGGCCGTTCCGGCCGGCGTGCAGTCCCAGGCGCCCGGCGTCACGCCGTGGCTGACGCCCAACAATGACTTCTACCGCATCGATACGGCCCTGAGTGTGCCTGAAATCAACGTCCAGGACTGGGAACTGCGCGTCCATGGGCTCGTGGACCGGGAAGTCCGGCTCAGTTTCCAGGACCTGCTCGACGCGGACCTGATCGAATCCCACGTCTCCCTGACCTGCGTGTCCAACCCGGTGGGCGGCAACCTGGCCGGCAACGCCAAATGGCTGGGCATGCCCATTCGCGACGTCCTCAAGATGGCAGGGCCCAAGGCCGGTGCGGACATGGTCCTCTCCACTTCGATTGACGGTTTCAGCGCTTCCACCCCGCTGGAGGTCCTGCGGGATGACCGGGACGCCATGCTGGCGTTCGGCATGAACGGTGAAGCCCTTCCGCTGGAGCACGGATACCCCGTACGGATGGTGGTCCCGGGCCTGTACGGCTTCGTCTCCGCCACCAAATGGGTGGTGGACCTGGAAGTCACCCGGTTCGCGGACAGCAAGGCCTATTGGACCCAGCGCGGCTGGTCCGAGCGGGGCCCCATCAAAACCATGGCCCGGGTGGAAGTCCCCAAGTCCTTCGCCAAGGTCCCCGCCGGACGGGTCGCGATTGGCGGCACCGCCTGGGCCCAGACCCGGGGCATCACCAAGGTTGAGGTGCAGATCGACAACGGGCCATGGACCGAGGCGGCCCTGTCCACGGAGGCCTCCGTCATCACCTGGCGGCAGTGGTCCTTCGACTGGGAAGCCACCCCGGGACCGCACTACATCAAGGCCCGCGCCACCGACGGTACCGGCGAAGTCCAGACGGACAAGCGGGCCGACCCGGTGCCCGACGGCGCATCCGGCTGGCAGTCGCTGATGGTCACCGTGGAATAACGGGCTGTGACCGCCGGGCACCATAGACTGGCAGCATGCCCTTGAACTCGCATGCCACCTTTACCGTGGAGTCCGCCGTCGAACTGGCCGTCCTGGAACGCAGCGGCTTCGTGGAGTCCCGGCACATCGGCTCCGCCGTCGTCATCGCCGGGGACGGCACCGTCGTCACCGAACTGGGCGACATCACCACCCCGATCTATGCGCGGTCCACGCTCAAGCCGCTGCAGGCCCTGGCCTCCATGCAGTCCGGCGTTCCGCTGCGCGGGGCGCAAGTGGCCATCGCCTGCGGCAGCCACGTCGGGTCGTTGGACCACATGGATGTTGTCGAAGGCATGCTGAAAGCTGCGGGCGTCAAGGAGGACCAGCTCCAGTGCCCGGCCGCGTGGCCCGAGGACGAGACTGCCCGGAACTGGCTGGTCCGTTCGGACCGCGGCCAGTCCAAGCTTGCGTTCAACTGCTCCGGAAAGCACGCCGCGTTCCTCTGGGCCTGCACGGAGAACGGATGGGACACGCACAGCTACCTCGAGCCCAACCATCCGCTGCAGCAGCGCATCCGCTCCGTGATCGAGGAATACTGCGGCGAAAGCATCGCCCACCTCGGCATCGACGGCTGCGGCGCCCCCGTCGCCGCCGTCTCCTTGTCCGGCCTGGCCCGTGCGTTCTCCAAGCTGGCCAAGGCTCCTGGTGACAAACACTCCAACGCCCGCGCCGCCACGATCGCCACTTCCATGCTGGACTACCCGTGGGCAGTGCAGGGCGTGGACGAACCCAACACGATTGTCATGGACAAGCTCGGCATCCTCGCCAAGATCGGCGCCGAGGGTGTGCTGGTGATGGCCACGCCCGCGGGCGCCTCTGTCGCCGTCAAAATCCTCGACGGCAACATCCGGGCCACCACACTCGTGGGCCTGACCCTGCTCGCCGCCGCCGGCGCCGTGGACGTCCCGGAAGTGGCAGGTGTCTTGGACAAGGTGGTCTCCCCCGTGCTCGGCGGCGGCCGGCCGGTGGGCAAAATCCGTCTCGGCCACGCCGTCTCGGCGCTGCTGGACTAGCCATGGCCATCGCACGACGCCGGATTGCCCCGGAGGAAGGCCGCGCGGCCCTCGCCGCCTGGCAGGCGGTAAACGTTGCGCAGCGTGATTCCGCCGAAACCTCCGGCCCGAAAACCGGCACCGTGGTTCCGCGCAGCACGCTGGCGACGGCGGTGCGCTATACCCTGGAGGAGGTCACCGCCCGGGCACCTGGCAACTCCGTGGAGGTCCGGGTCCCCCCGTTTGGTGTCACCCAGTGCGTGGAGGGCCCCCGGCACACCCGCGGCACACCCCCGAACGTCATCGAATGCGACGCCGCCACCTGGCTGGAGATGGTCAGCGGTACCTTGGGCTGGGCAGACGCCGTCAGCGCCGGGCGGGTGGCCGCCTCCGGGCTGCGCGCCGATCTGTCCGGACTCCTCCCGCTCTGACCGGCAGCCCTTCCCGGTTATCCGCGGCCGATGAAGGGCATTCCGGCGGCGGTGATTATGAGGGAACCGACGCTGGCCGACGCCGGCATCCCCGCCATCAGCAGCACCGCCCGGGCGGCGTCGTCCACCGGGAAGGTCGGCTCGACGCGGCTGCTGCCGTCCGCCTGCACCGCCCCGGAGCCGGCGCCGATGGTCTCCATCAGATCGGTGGCCGCGTTGCCGATGTCGATCTGCCCGCACGTGATGCCGAAGCCGCGGCCATCCAGCTCAATACTCCTGGTCAATCCGGTGATGGCGTGCTTGGTGACCGTGTAGGCCACGGTCCGGGGCCGGGGTGAATGCGCGGCGATGGAGCCGTTGTTGATGATCCGGCCACCCTGCGGCGATTGTGCTTTCATGGCCCGGACGGCGGCAGCGGCGCACAGCATGGAACCGGTCAGGTTCACGGCCACGGTGGCGTCCCAGTCCGCGGGGCTGATCTCGTCCACGGAAGCGGCCGGACCGAACGCACCGGCGTTGTTGAACAGCACGTCCACCCGTCCCCAGCGCAGGAGGGTGGCTGCGAAGAGCCGCTCGACGTCGTCGGGAACGGTGACGTCGCAGGCAATGGCGAGGGCCTGGGCGTGTCCGGCGCCGGTCTCTGCCAGCTGCGCCGCGCGCCGCCCGGCCAGAACCACGCGGTAGCCTTCAGCGAGCATGAGCCGGGCGGCCGCTCGGCCGATGCCCGAGCCGGCGCCGGTGATTACTGCCACTTTGCCGGGCAGGTGATGGTGTGTCATCGGGTCAGCGTATGCCGAGTTCGCACTTTGCGGCAGTGGTGCGCGGCAACAGTGCGGCAAATTCACTCCCGCGGCCAGCTAAGCGCCCCCGCGCCGGCGGGTCCGCCGGCCTGTCCGGAATCCGGCCCAGAACGCAAGCGTCAGCAGGCCAGCACCGATCAGCCAGATGCCCGTCCATCTGCCCGGATCCATCACCAGAAGGCTGTCGGGAAGAAACGTCTGCTGGGACAGCGGGGCGTACGCAAACCAGCCTAGGCTGACCTGCTGCACCGGACGCGCCAGCAGGACCGCCCCCGCCACCAGCAAGGCCGCGGCACCCAGCGGCACGGCGAGCCGGGCCAGCCAGGGCAGGCGCGCCCGCCGGGATCCGGCCGGCCCCGGTTCTGCCGATGGCTGGTCCCCCGAAGAATTCATGGGACCACTGTAACCGGGCCGGCGGCGGCTAGCTTGGGCGGACGCGGGCCGCGAGCCGTCCAATGGCGCTGTTTCCGAGGTTTTCCAGAAGCTCCCGGGGGCTGGCGTAAATTTCGACGGCACCGGCGTCCCGAAGTTCCGCTTCGCTGGTGCCACCACAGGTCAGCCCGATCGCCGGGATGTCCAGTTTCCCGGCAGCGAGAATGTCCCACACAGCGTCGCCTACGTAGACGGCCGCCGACGCCGGCACCGCGACGGCCTTGAGGGCGGCCTCGAGGATGTCCGGGGCCGGTTTGCTCTCCTTCGCGTCCGCCGAACTGGTGGCCGCGTCGATGAAGGCGTCGGCATCGATCGCGCCCCGCAGCACCTCAAGGTCGCGGTCCCGGGCCGAAGATGCCAGTGCCACGGCGAGCCCGCGCCCGTGGCACTCCGCCAGCAGCTCGCCGGCGCCGTCCAGCGGCCGAAGGGCGGACCAGAACGTGGAGAACACGGCAGCGTGCGAGGTCAAAATGGTCTTGTCCTCCCCCGTGTCCCGGTCAGCGGGCAACAGCCTGTCGAGGATCTTGTCCCCGCCCATCCCGACCGAGCGGTGGATACTCGCCATCGGAACGTCGTGCCCGGCCTGCTGGAAAGCGTGCCAAAAGGCCAGCGTGTGAAGGTAGGAGGAATCGACCAGGGTGCCGTCCACGTCGAAGAGGACAGCGGCCTGGGGCCGGTTCCGGCCGGTGGCGGAGTCTGTGGCACCCGGGCTGCGGGAGCCGCCGTCAGGAGTCATGTCAGTGATGAGCCCGCGCTCGCTTTCCGGCTGCCAGTGATCCGCCGGACAGGGTGGTTCCCCGGCTGGCGCCGCCCGTGGTCCGGCGGGGAAGCCTGGGCAGGGGGGTGGCCGCCTGCGACGTCTGGCGGCCGGCGCTGCGGTCCCGGATGAGGCCTGTGCCGGCGATTTCGCGGGCCTGGGCGATGCCGGCCACGGCAGCCCTCTTCGTGGGAAAGGTGATCGTTACCGCCATCAGGTTTCCTGCGCCATCCAGCATCCGGATCCGGTACCCGCCGTCGGGCGCGTCTACGACCTCGAAGTATCCCGCCATCGCACTCTCCTCTTTAATCCACCCCGCGTTGGGTTATTAGTAAGTATACTTATCTAAGCGCTGGGCGAAAACTTCCGAGGGGCCGAGCGTGGGCACCGACCGCGCCGTCGGCGCGAATCAGTGACCGGGGTGCGTGGCGTCGCTGCGGCGCAGCCCGTCCTCCTGCAGCTCCAGGGCGCTCATGACCAGCGCAAAATGACTGAAGGCCTGCGGGGTATTGCCCAGCTGCCTCGCGTCCTCAATGCTCCACTCCTCGCTCAGAAGTCCGACGTCGTTGCGCAGCGCCAGCAGCCGTTCGAACAGTTCCCGGGCTTCGCGGTGCCGGCCTGCCCCCAGCAGTGCCTGGACCAGCCAAAACGAGCAGGCAAGAAACACCCCTTCGCCACCGGACAGCCCGTCACCGGACTCCGCCGTCTTGTAGCGCCGGAGGAAGCCGTCATGCATCAATTCCTGTTCGATGGCCTCAATTGTCCCCACCACGCGGGGGTCATCCGGCGGCAGGAATCCAACGCGGGGAATGAGCAGGAGGCTCGCATCAAGCCAGGGCTGCCCGTAGGACTGCACAAAGGTGTTTCTTTCCTCATCAAAACCGTTCGCCATGACGTCCGCATGGATGGTGTCCCGGAGTTCCTCCCAGCGGTCGGCGGGGCCGGGCAGTCCGAAGTCCCGGACGCCTTTGACCATCCGGTCCGCGGCCACCCAGGCCATCACCTTGGAGTGGGTGAAGTGCCGCCGCGGCCCGCGCATCTCCCACAGCCCGTTGTCAGGTTCCTTCCACGCCGTCTCCAGATGATCCATCAGTGCCAGCTGCACGTCCCAGGACTCGTCGGTGCTGGTCAGTAGCGAGTTCCGGGTCAGGGACAGGCAGTCCAGCACCTCGCCCCAGACATCAAGTTGCAGTTGCCCGGCCGCGCCGTTTCCGATCCGGACCGGGACGGAGTTTTCATATCCGCGCAGCCAGTGCAGCTCCATCTCGGGCAGGCGCCGCTCGCCGTGGATGCCATACATGATCTGCAGGTCCTTGGGATCACCCGCCACTGCCCGCAGGAGCCAGTCGCGCCAGGAGGCGGCTTCCTCCGTGTACCCCGCAGACAGCAGCGCCTGGAGCGTCAGCGTGGCATCACGGAGCCAGCAGAAGCGGTAGTCCCAGTTCCGTTCGCCGCCCAGCTCCTCCGGCAGCGACGTCGTCACGGCAGCCACGATGCCTCCGGTAGGGGCAAACGTCAGCGCTTTCAAGGTGATCAGCGAGCGTTGCACCACCGCCCGGTAGGGTCCGGTGATGGTGCATTTCGCGGACCAGCGCTGCCAGAAATCTTCCGTCGATGCCAGGACTTCCTCCGGGTCCAGCGTCCGGGGACGGCCCTGGTGGCTCGGCGTCCAGGTCAGGACGAACGGAACGCGGTCCCCGGCCTTGACGGTGAAGTCGCTGATGGTTTGCATTCGCTCACCCCGCAGCGGCGCCTCGGTCACGAGGTACGCGGCATCGGGGCCGGCGATTGCGTGGATGCCAAGATCGTCGTGGCGGACCCACGGGACGATGTGGCCGTAGTCGAAGCGCATCACCAGCTCACCGCGCATCCGCACCGAGCCGCGGACACCCACCACAATCCGCACAATGTCCGCCACCGAGTCCCGGGGCGGCATGAAGTCGATGACTTTGACTTTTCCTGTGGGGGTTTCCCACTCCGTCTCCAGAATGAGGGTGCCCTTGCGGTAATGCCGTCGGGTGCATTCGCCGCCGCCCTCGGGAGCGAGCAGCCAGCGCCCCGCCTGCGGCGTGTCCAACAGGGCGTTGAAACAGGCCGGCGAGTCGAAACGCGGCAGGCAGAGCCAGTCGATCGAACCTTCGGTGCTGATCAGGGCTGCAGTATGCAGATCGCCGACCATTGCGTAATCCTCGATGCGCGCCATGGGTCTTACAGTGCCACAGCCACCTACCTGGGACTAGGATCCGTAGAGGCCGACACGGCGGCAGCGCCGGTGGAACTGCGGGCACAATGAGCCGGGAGGGGGCAGACGGGATGGATCAGGGCACGCATCTTGGCGGGAGCGTCCACATCGGCACCAGCGGCTGGAGCTATGACCACTGGGAGAATGTGCTCTACCCTCCCGGTTTGCCGGCGCGGGACCGCCTGGCCCATTACGCGGCCCATTTCAGCACGGTGGAACTCAATGCCAGCTTCTACCGCTGGCCCCGCGACACATCCTTTGCCAGCTGGCGCCGGCGCCTTCCGCCCGGGTTCCTGCTGTCCGTCAAGGCCCCGCGCGGATTGACGCACGGGAAGAAGCTCTATGCTCCGGAAGTCTGGATCGAGCGGATCGTCCGGTGCTGGCACGAACTCGGCGATAAGCGGGCCGTGCTGCTGGTCCAGCTGCCGCCGCAGTTCGGCCGGGATGACGCACGTCTGGAGTACTTCCTGGCGGCGTTGCCGGACTGGATCCGGGTGAGCATGGAATTTCGCCATACGAGCTGGGACCACCCCATGGTCTATGCGTTGCTGGAACGCCATGGCGCCGCGTACTGCATCATGAGCGGCGCCGGTCTCCCTTGCGTCCTTCGCGCCACTGCCGGCTTCGTCTACGTCCGGCTGCACGGCCCGGACCGGGACCACCTGTATGGCGGCTCCTACCCGGATGACGACCTGAACTGGTGGGCGGACCGGATCCGGGAATGGCAGTCGGCCGGCAAGGAGGTTTTCGTGTATTTCAACAACGACGGCGGCGGTCATGCGGTGCGCAATGCCTGGACGCTGCGCCATTTCCTGGGCGGCATCTGAGCCGCTGCGGTTTCCTCCCCGGTCCGTGCGACGCCGGAACCCTGTGGGAGAGTGGAGGCATGGAATCGGCTTACCAGCACACACTCGGGCAACAAGAAGTCACCGGCAACCGGGTCTTCCGACTGGCGCACGTCGTCTCGGACTCCGTCAACAGTGTCCGGTTGAAGGCCGCCCGACGCTGGGACTTCACCCCCCAGACCGTCGCCTACCAGGGCTACGGGTCCACCACCTGGGTCCGGGTGCTCGCCCGGGTGGTATTGACCAGCAAGCCCTCCCCCGGAGGCCGGGCGGAGCAGGCGGCTCAAACCAGCGCGCAAAACGTCCGCGGCTGGCGGGCATTCACCTCGGTGCCGGTGCAGTACTCCGAGGTCGACATCGAGATCGGCGGCGTGACAACCAAGGTCCGGGCGGACCGCGGCGGCCTGGTGGATACGGTGGTGCAGGTGGACCTTCCGCCGGGCTGGCACACGGCCGTGCTGCGCGCCCCGGGAACCGAGCCCGTCACCGCGAAGATCTTCGTCATTTCCCCGGACACCACCCTCGGGATCGTGTCCGATATCGATGACACAATTATGGTCACCGCGCTTCCCCGTCCGTTCCTGGCGCTCTGGAACACCTTCGTGCTCAACGAGCGCGCCCGCATGGCCACCCCGGGAATGGCCGTGCTGATGGACCGGCTGCTGGTCGAACATCCGGAGGCGCCGGTGATTTACCTGTCCACCGGCCCGTGGAACGCGGCCCCCACCCTGGCACGCTTCATCACCCGGAACATGTACCCTTCCGGGGCCCTGCTGCTCACCGACTGGGGTCTCACCCATGACCGCTGGTTCCGCAGCGGCCAGGAGCACAAGCGCCGCAACCTCGAACTCCTGGCCGAAGGATTTCCGAACATGCGCTGGCTGCTCTTCGGTGACAACGGACAGCACGATGAGTCCATCTACTCCCACTTTGCCCGGCAGCACGGCGACCGGGTGGCCGCCATCGGCATCCGCCAGCTTTCCGCCAGCGAAGCCGTCCTGGCCGGCGGTCACTCTGACACCGGGGACCATACCGGGTCCCAGGTTCCGTGGATCTACTCCCCGGACGGCGCCGGAATGGCAAAGGGCCTCCAGGACCTCGGCGTTCTTTAGGCGCTCGCCGGGGCCGCGGTGGCGGCGGAATCCTCGGGAATGGGGTTCCGAGGCCGGGCCGCAAGGACTTCCTGGAGCCAATGGAACGAGGCCTTTTTGGTGCGCTCCTGGGTGGACCGGTCCACGTGCAGCAGGCCGAACTGCTGCTTGAAGCCGCCGGACCATTCGAAGTTGTCCATGAGGGACCACACGTAGTACCCGCGCAGATCAATGGACTCCGCCGCACCTCCGGGGGAGGTGGCTTCAACGGCTGTGGCAATGTGGTCCGCCAAGTAGCGCACCCGGCGCTCGTCAGGAATGACGAGCCGGCCTTCGGGGTCCCGGATCTCAAGGTCTTCAAAGCTGGCCCCGCCCTCGGTGATGTAGATCGGGGGAAGGTCCGGGTAGCGTTCGGCCATTTCCGTTAGCGCAACGGCCATGTACTCCGGTTTGATGGGCCAGCCGTACGCGGTGGTCTCGGTGTCCGGGAACGAGGCAATGTGGAATGGGCCGCCGGACCCGGTGCTGCTCAGGTCATCGCCCATTGCTTCGGCCATCCCCTCGGGCACGGCGCCGTCGCCCGGTCCGGAAGCCACCCGGGTCGGCATGTAGTAGTTGAGCCCGTAGAAGTCCAGCGGCTGCGAAATCAGCTTCATGTCCTCGCTCGAGGGGCTGAAGGAGGAAAAGAGGCTCGCTGCCCGGACCGTGTCGGGATACTTTCCCAGCAGGACCGGGTCCGCGTACAGCCGGTTTTGCGCCATGTCCATCAGGTTGGCGCTGAGCTTGTCCAGCGGGTTGACTGAGGCGGGAACCATGGGCGAATAGACGTTCGTGATGCCGATGTCGCCCGGCACGTTCGCTGCCCGGAGCGCCTGCAGCGACAGGCCATGGCCGAGCAGCTGGTGGTGGACACTCGGCAGGGCTTTGAGCATGAGGGCTTCGCCCGGCGCGTGCATCCCCAGCATGTAGCCGTTGGTGGTGACAGTGGCCGGTTCGTTGACCGTCACCCAGCGGGCCACCCTGTCCCCATAGGCAGCCGCGGCGATCGCGGCAAATTCGCCCAGCCGGTAGGCCGTGTCCCGGTTCATCCAGCCGCCGGCTTCGTCCAGCTCCAGCGGCGTGTCCCAGTGGTACAGCGTGGCCATGGGCGTGATCCCGCTGGCCAGCAGCAGGTCAATCAGCCGGTCGTAAAAGTCCAGGCCCGCAGGGTTCACAGGTCCACTGCCGCCGGGCTGGATGCGTGACCAGGACAGCGAGAAGCGGTAGGAGTCGACGCCAAGTTCCTTCATCAGGGCCACGTCTTCGGGCATCCGGTGATAGTGGTCGCAGGCAATTGCGGGGCTGTGGTCATCCACGATCGAACCGGGCTTGGCGGCAAACACGTCCCAGCCCGACGGACCGCGGCCGTCCTCGGCCAAGGCACCTTCGATCTGGAAGGCTGCGGTCGCCACGCCGAGGGTGAAGCGTGACGGCAGGAGGGCGGCCAATTCCTTGGCGGAGGCTTTCATCAGCGGATTGCTCCTTGGTAGTTTCAGTCAGTTGACTGATTTTAGGCCGGGCCGCACCCCCGCGCCATGACCGGCGGCCGCGTGCCGGGTCTCCCCGGTCCGGCGTAAACCCTGCGAAGGGGCGCCGCAAAAGCTCAAGACGCCGAACTCTCCGGCCCGAACAGGAAATCCTTGGCGTGGTCCACGGCTTTCCTGAACGCATCGTTCCGCAGGGCCTGGAGTTGGTCTTTCTCGTCCGCCGCCGGCTCCAGGTAACTCGTGTATCCCGGCCTGAGAACCCAGGTGTCGCCCGCTGGCGGTAGGTAGAAGACGCCGAAGGAGCGGTGCTGGCTGTCTTCATCGGCCCAGATCGGCACGACGGCGAGCGCGGCCCCGGTGTCGACATTGATCCACTGGGCCCTCGGCAACGGCGCTTCGTGGGCCTCCGGGTCAAGAAAAGGCGCCGTCCCCTCACCCCACCGGGCCACAAAACGCTCGTGGAAGGCGGGCAACAGCAGCGAATCGTAGCGGCGCCATGCGGTCATGGCCTCCTCCTTCAGTTGTGTTCCTGATCTGGTGCACCGGGATCGGCGCCGGGACCAGTGCCGCAGCGGGCCACGCTCCTACCGCATCGGTGTTACCCGCAGGAGCGGTGAATTTCCCGGCGGTAGCGCACCGGGATCTCCCGGCTGTCAGTACCGGCCCTCCCCCAGTTACTTCCCGATCTCCTGCAGGGTGTCCTTCGGATGCGTGATTTCAATTTTGCGCGGCTTGGCCCGCTCCTGCACCGGAATGCGAAGTGTCAGCACGCCATCGGCATACTGCGCCTTGACCTTCTCGGTGTCCAGCGTGTCACCCAGGATCAGTTGGCGGCTAAAGACCCCGCGCGGCCGCTCGGCGGCGATCAGCTCCACGGTGGGCTGGGTCGGGTCCCGCCGTTCAGCCCGGACCGTCAGGACGTTGCGTTCGATGTCGAGGTCCACCGAGTCAACGTTGACGCCGGGAAGATCGAAGGCAACGACGAATTCGCCCTCCTCCTGCCAGGCATCCATCGGCATGGCCGCGGGCCGTGCCGCCGTTCCGAGGACCTGCTGGGTCAACCGGTCCAGATCACGGAAAGGGTCTGTACGCATCAACATCATTTCCCACTCCTTCAGGTGAGAGCTCTTGGTTTTCCTGTATCCAGCCAACCCATATCTGTGTCGGTGGATATAGATTTTTTATAGCACCGGTGAAACACTGATGCAAGCGGAAACCCGGTAACGGCGCCACACTGGAACCGGACGCCCGACAACCGTAAGGAGCACCGTGACGGAACGTAGCGGGGAACTGGGTCTCTACGCCATATCCGTGGTGGCCCAGCTGGTGGGGACCGGCCAACAGAACATCAGGCTCTACGAGCGGAAAGGCTTGCTGACCCCGGACCGCACCGCCGGCGGAACACGGCAGTACAGCGACGCCGATCTGGCCGTGCTGCGGCGGATCAGTGAACTGCTGGAAGAGGGACTCAACCTGGCCGGTGTGGCCCGGGTCCTTGAGCTGGAGGCGGTAAACGCCGGGCTGCGGATGGAACTGGACCGCCTCCGCTCCCGCCGGCCCTAGAGCGGCCCACCAGGCTGCCGTCCTCCGGCGAGGCGGTGGGATTCCGTCAGGAGTTCCCTCAATTCCTCGGCATCGACCCGGACCAGCCGCACCAGCACAAGCTGTGGCGATCTTTCGTGGTGCGGGGTCCAGAAGTAGGTCTCCGGCTCCGTTCCGGCAAGGGCCTCGCGCTCCCCCGTCTTGACCGTCAGCACACCCTCGTCCCAGATCCGCGCCATAAGCGTTGCCGCGAACCAGGCCGGGTGTCCCCAGCTGGACCGTTCCACCACGCCCGGCAGCGCGAGGGCCGCCCGGCGGACATCCTCCTCGGTAACCATGGCCCCACTGTGGCACCGGTTCCCGGGACCGGACAAGAGGCGGCTCAGTGCACCTAGGGCTGGCCGGCGTCTGACTTGGAGAGCGTTCCGGTGATCTGTTCACCGCTGATACGGGCAGTACGCCAGGTGTCCAGGGCAATCACCGCTCCGAGGATCACCAACGAAATGGACAGGGAGGCCAGCGCGTCAGTCAGCCAGTGGTAGCCCAGGTACAACCGGCTGACCGCAGCGAAGAAGATCCCAACGCCGGCCAGGACAAAGCCCGCCACGGCGGACGCGCGGTCGCGCCGCCGGGATACGATCAGGAAAGCGCTGACCAGCAGAAAGTCGCAGGCGCCCAGGACATGCCCGGACGGGAACGAGAACGTGAAGTCGGCGCCGAAGAGCATGAGGTCCACGGGAGGACGCTGGCGCCCGATGGTGCGCCCGATGAGCTGGGCAAGGATGACGCCGGTGAGCATAGCCCCGGCGAGGAGCATGGGCCGCCAGGCATGCTTGGCCAGCAGGCCCCAAGCCACTGTCACCACCAGGACGATGACGGGCAGCGCCACCGGACCGAAGATAATCGCCAGGATGATCATGATGGTGGTCAGTGGTTCGGAGCGGAGAGTCAGAAGCCAGGTGCGGACCGGCTGGTCGCCTTCCGCGAGGCCGCCGTGCTGGAGGACACCGGCGAGGATTAAGGTGAACAGCGCGGCGCCCACGATCGTAAGGCCGACGGCGGTCCGGTACAGATTTCTCCGGTCCCGCGCACTCATGTAGCGTTCCTCCACCACAAATTTGTCGTGGAAGACCCGCCACCGGCCGGGCGTTTTTCCGGTCTTGTCTTCTGCCATTCCTGCGTCCGCCTCTGCACCGCGTGTGGATATTTCTTGGTGAAGAATATCCCGCTTCCGTCCGCTGCGGATGCCGGGGTGCCCGGATCTTCCGTGGCGGATATCCCGGCCGCACTGTGAGCCGCTTCACAAAGCCTGCTCCGACCTGTAGCCTTTCAGTCAACTTGTGATGCTTGCTAAGCAACTCGCACTGACTGAATGAACAGCTGGATGGAGAACCACCATGCCCGAGGCACAGCACGCCGCTGCCCCCGCGAACCGCAAGCGGGGCAAGGTCACCGAAGTGGAGACCTTCGGCATCGAACGGATTCCGGAGAAGGACCGGAATGCGAGCCCGTTTGACCTCTTCAGGGTCTCGTTCGGAGGCGCCAACACCTTCGCCACCGCGTTCCTGGGCGCATTTCCCATCCTTTTCGGGCTGTCCTTCTGGCAGGGTCTCGCCGCGACGGTGACGGGACTGGTGGTGGGCGCCCTCCTGCTCGCACCCATGGCCGTGTTCGGCCCCACCAAGGGGACCAACAACGCCGTGTCCTCGTCCGCCCATCTTGGCGTGCACGGCCGGGTGGTCGGGTCGTTCCTGTCGCTCCTGACGGCCACTGCCTTCTTCTCCATCTCGGTCTGGAGTTCCGGTGACGCCCTGGTGGGCGGCCTGAACCGGCTGGTGGGCCTGCCGCAGGACATGGGCTCGTTCGCGGTCGCTTACGGGGTCTTCGGCGTCCTGGTGCTTGCCGTCTGCGTTTACGGCTTCAAGTTCATGCTGCTCGTGAACAAGATCGCCGTCACCGCCGCCACGCTGCTCTTCGTGGTGGGCTACATCGCCTTCGCCGGCGACTTCAACCTGAACTTCGAGGGGGCCTTCGGCACGGGCTTCGACGGCATCGGCATCGCCGGCTTCATCCCTGCCTTTATCGGCGCGGCGTTGATCGTCATGTCCAACCCGATCTCCTTCGGAGCTTTCCTGGGCGACTGGGCACGCTACATCCCCACCGCCACACCCATGCGCCGCGTGATGGGGGCTGCCCTCCTGGCGCAGCTGGCCACACTGGTGCCGTTTGTCTTCGGACTCGCAACGGCATCGATCATCGCCACCAAGGCTCCGGAGTTCATGGATCCGGCCGCACCCAACTACGTCGGCGGACTGCTGGCGGTATCGCCGGCCTGGTACTTCGTGCCGCTCTGCGCCATCGCCCTGATCGGCGGGATGTCCACCGGAGCCACGTCCCTCTACGGCACGGGCCTGGACTTCAGCAGCGTTTTCCCGCGGTTCAACCGCGTGCAGGCCACCCTTTTTATCGGCATCCTGGCCATCATCTTCATTTTCGTGGGCCGTTTCGCCTTCAACCTGGTGCAGAGCATTTCCACCTTCGCCACCCTGATCGTCACGTGCACCGCCCCATGGATGGTGGTCATGATCATCGGCTTCATCACCCGGCGGGGCTGGTATGACGCCGACGCCCTCCAGGTCTTCAACCGCCGCCAGACGGGTGGCCGGTACTGGTTCAACCACGGCTGGAATCCCCGCGGAATGCTCGCGTGGCTGGTCAGCGCCGCAGCGGGCCTGAGCATGGTCAACATGCCCGGACAGTTTGAAGGCCCGCTTGGCAACCTGGCCGGCGGCGTCGACGTCAGCCTGCCGGCGTCCCTGGTGTTGGCCGCCGTCCTCTACCTCGGCATGCTCTGGTTCTTCCCGGAACCGCGCGCAGTGTTTCCCGCTGCCGGGCCCCGCTGGGTCCCCTCGAAAGACACAGCGGTGACTCCGGTCCTCGACGCCGCCGGGAACGTTGTCCCGGCCGACGGCGCCGCCGGCTCCAATTCCCGCGAGGACCGCGCCGCTGAACTGGTGGCCGGGCCGTGACGTGGTTGGACCTTAGCGTCCCGCTCCGGACCGGAATGCCCATCTACCCCGGTGACCCGGAGGTCAGGATTGAGCCCGCCCTGACCGTCGGGGCAGACGGCGCCAACGTACTCTCGCTCGCCATCGGGACGCATTCAGGAACCCACGCCGACGCGCCGCTGCACGTCAACGACAGCTGGGCATCGCTCACCGATCTGCCCCTGTCGCTGTACAGCGGCACCGCCGAACTGGTGGACGTGCGCGACGTCGGACGTGGCCACCCCATCACCGCGGCGCACCTCGCAGGAATCGCTCCGGCCGGACACGGGGAACACGGCAACGGAAACCCGGAGCGGCTCCTCCTGCTCCGGACCGGGTTCGCCGACGCCTGGGGAACGGACGAATACTTGCGGCATCCGTGGCTCGACGCCGCCGCCGCACAACTGATCGTCGACCGCGGTTACCGCACCGTGGGCCTCGACGCCTTGAGCGTCGATCCCAGCCCGCACGGTGGCCCGGACGCTTCCGCGACAGGTCACGGTTTCCCGGCCCACGACATCCTGGCCGGCAACGGCTGCGTCATCGTGGAGAACCTCACCGGGCTCGGCCTGGTCCAGAGCACCCTGGATTCCGGTTCCGGCGTCGAAGTCTTCCTTTTTCCCCTTAACATCCCGGGTGCCGACGGCGCACCCATCCGCGCCGTGGCGCGCCCACTGCCGGAGCAGCCGGCACCGGGGAGGCCCGGAGCCCGCAACGGGGAGGCTGTTTGCGGCCGTGAGCTTGGCCGTGCGGAGATTCAGGAGGCCGCCGACCGTCTGGTCGCAGCGTTCGGGGCCTGCGACACGGAGGCCTACTTCGAATCCTTCAGTCCTGATGCGACGTTCATCTTCCATCCGGAGGAAAAGAATCCGGCCTCCAGGGCCGAGTACCGGAGCCTCTGGGAGGACTGGCTGGAGTCGGGCTGGAGGGTGCTGGAGTGCCGCAGCAGCGAGCAGAACATCCAGCTCCTGGGCACTACCGCCATCTTTTCCCATCGGGTCGCCACGACCGTGCAGACGGACCGGGCGGGCGGGCGCCAGGAGAGCGATGAACGGGAGACCATTGTCTTCCACCGCGGGCAGGACGGCAGCGTGCGCTGCGTCCACGAACACCTGTCGCTTTTCCCCGGTTAGGCCATTTGACGGACACATAAGTATGACGTTATGGTCACTTCGATCATTGGGGCCGAGAAGTGAAACCCAAAAAAAAGGAACAGAGCCATGACCACAGCAACTGAGCGCATCGAGATCCAGGTCGACAACCGCAGGGTCCTCGACGAGCGGCTCGACGACGCCGTGCGCGGACTCCAGCAGATTGCCATGGCCACCGGCACGCACGGCATCCTGATCACCCGGAACAAGCCGGGCCACTACACGGCAGCGCTGTCCGACCAGGTACCCTTCGGCATGACCCGGGAAGTTCTTATCTGACGCCGGCTACCCACCGCAGTCGCCAGTTACCCCTTCGTGACGCATGCGCAGCAGGTCCCGGGCGGAGAAACCCGCCCGGGACCTTTCTGCTGACCGGCGGGGTGCCCGGCCCGACCAGGGCGGAACGGTCACCAATCGTGCCCGGTCGACCAGGCGTGAACGGTCACCAATCGTGACGGTCACCAGTCGTGCACCGTCCCGTCGACCAGGCGGTTGTAGGGCAGGTAGGCCTGCTGGTAGGGGTAGGCCGCGGCGGCGGCCTCGTTGAATTCGACACCAATGCCGGGGGTTTCGCCCGGATGCAGGTAGCCGTCGACGAACGTCATGGACTGCTCAAAGACCTCATTGGTCGCATCCGAGTGCTGCATGTATTCCTGGATGCCGTAATTGTGGATGGCCAGGCCCACGTGCAGCTGCGCGGCGAAGCCCACCGGGGAGATGTCTGTGGGGCCGTGGAAGCCGGATTTAATCTGGTACTGCGCCGCGAAGTCCATCACCTTTTTCAACGGCGAGATTCCGCCAAAGTGTGTGGACGCTGCCCGGACGTAATCAATCAGTTGTTCCTTGATGAGGCTCTGGAAGTCATAGACGGTGTTGAAGATTTCACCGATCGCCAGCGGGGTGGTGGTGTGCTGGCGGACCAGACGCAGTGCTTCCTGGTTCTCCGACGGAGTGCAGTCCTCAAGCCAGAACAGGTCATATGGTTCCAGCGCCTTGCCCAGCTTCGCGGCCTGGATCGGAGTCATCCTGTGGTGTCCGTCGTGCAGCAGCGGCAGCTCCGGGCCGAACTCGTTCCGCACGGCTTCGAACACCGTCGGCAGGTGCCGCAGGTAGGCCCGGGTGTCCCAGTCCTCCTCCAGCGGGAACGTTCCCCGGCCGGCCGGTTCGTAGTCGTAGCGCTCCCCCGAGGCCTGCGCCTGGGCGGCGACGCCGTACACGGCCTTGATGCCGGGGACCGCGGTCTGGATCCGGATCGACTTGTAACCAAGCTCCAGGTGCTCGCGGACTGAATCGAACAGCGACTCCAGATCCGCGCCGGATGCGTGGCCGTAGGCGCGCAGCCCGTTCCGGGACGCACCGCCGAGGAGCTGGTAGACGGGCATCCCGGCCACCTTGCCTTTGATGTCCCACAACGCCATGTCCACGGCCGCGATCGCGGCCATCGTGACCGGGCCCCGGCGCCAGTAAGAGGACCGGTAGAGGAACTGCCAGGTGTCCTCTATCCGATGCGGATCCTTGCCGACCAGCAGCTGCGCGACATGTTCCTTGAGGTACGCGGCGACCGCGAGTTCGCGGCCGTTGAGGGTGGCGTCCCCGATGCCGGTCACCCCGTCGTCCGTGGTAATCCGCAATGTCACGAAGTTACGGGACGGGCTGGTCACAAACACTTCTGCGGCAATGATGTTCACTGGTGGTCCGTGCTTTCTGGGTGGGTCTGAGGGGAGGTGGAGGCGGCGTGTTTCAGCGTTGCGTGGTTCCGCCGGGGGTGGTCCCGAGCAGGGCGAGCTCACGGCGGCGGGGCAGGCCCTCCCAGTCGCCGGCCGTGCTGACCGCAAAAGCTCCGGCGAGGGCGCCGCGGTGCAGCCGGCCGGCCACGTCCTCCCCGTCGAGGAGGGCAGAGAGGTAGCCGGCGGTGAAGGCGTCGCCGGCGCCCACGGTGTCGATGCTGGTGACGGGCACGGCGGGCGTTTCCCACCGGCCGCCGGCGGTGTGCACCCCGGCGCCGGCGGCGCCGCGCTTGACCACGACTTCGCGGACTCCGCGGCCCAGCAGTTCGGCGGCCATGGCCGTTTCGGCGTCTCCGCCCGTTCCCGCGCAGGTGCCGCCGGGGGCGACCAGCCCGAGTTCGTCGTCGGAGGCGACCAGGATGCTGGCATGTCGGGCCAGCGGACCGAGGACGGCGCGTGCTTCGTCCCGGGACCAAAGCTTGCTGCGGTAGTTGACGTCGAGGGAGACCTCCAGGCCTTCGCCGGCGGCGCGGGCGGCCGCGTACTCGACGGCCCGCCGCGCGTCCTGGCCGAGGGCTGCGGTGATCCCGGTGAGGTGGAGGACCTTGGCGCCGTTCCGGAAGGCCGCATCGACGTCGTCCCGGCTGAGCGTGGACCCAGCAGACCCTGCACGGTAGTAGAAGGCCCGGCTGACATCGGCGGTGCGCTGTTCGAGGAACATCACTCCGGTGCTGCGGTCTGCGTCCTCGCGGTGGTGTATCCGGATGCCCTCGCTGCGCAGTTGCCGCAGGATGAATTCGCCGTGCGGGTCGGCGCCCAATACGCCGGCCCAGGCCACGCTGTGCCCGAGCCGGGCGACGCCGACGGCGACGTTGGACTCCGCCCCAGCCACGTGCATGCCCAGGCTGCCTCCGGCGGACAGCGGCCCGGTGGAGCGCAGCGAGACCATGGATTCGCCCAGGGTAAGCAGGTCGACGCTCACCTCGGGTGCCCTGCGGCCGGCCGCCGGCCGAAGTCCGCGGCCAGTCCCACGAACGCGCGGGCCCGTTCACGGACAGGGGCGAGATCACCACCAGAGCCGGCGTCGCCGAACAGCGGCCCGCCGAGGCCGACAGCGACGGCACCGGCTTCCCAGTACCCCGTCGCCTCATCCAACCCGACTCCGCCGACGGCAATGAACGGGATGCCGGGGAAGGGATCGCGGAGCGCCTTGAGGTAACCCGGACCGCCGATGGAGGCGGGGAAGAGCTTGACCGCGGTGGCGCCCCGGTTCATCGCCTCATAGGCCTCGCTTGGAGTCAGGGCACCGGCGAGGGCGGGAATGCCGAGGCGGGCAGCTTCCTGGATGGAGCTGGCCAGCGACGGCGTCACGATGAACTGTCCGCCGGCTGCGGTGACGTGGTCCACGTCCTGCTCGGTCAGCACCGTTCCCGCGCCGACAAAGGAACCGGCCGGCGCGGCGGCGCGGACGGCGTGGATGGCCTCCAGCGCGCCGGGGGTGGTCAGGGCGATTTCGACGTAGCGGAAGCCTTCCTCCATCGCCGTGAGGGCCGCCTTCGCTGCTGCTCCGCCGTCGGCGCCGCGCACAATGGCGACCAGCCGGGCTTCCCGGATACCGGCCAGCAGGGTTTCCGGCGTCAGGTCATTGCTGGGATTCTCGGTCATCTGATTCACCATTCTGCGAAGGCTCCGTCGGGGTGGCGCCAGACGGGACCCCGCCAGGCGTGGCCGCGTTTGTCCGCGGCGCGGACCACGGCCTCGTCAATCTCGATGCCGAGGCCCGGGCCGGTCAGGCGTTCGATGTGCCCGTCCACGAATGCCAGCGGGGACTTATCCACCACGTAGTCCAGGACCTCGGCGCCCTGGTTGTAGTGGATGCCGATGCTTTGTTCCTGGATCAGGAAGTTGGGCGTGGCAAACCCCACTTGCAGGCACGCGGCCAAGGCCAGCGGGCCGAGCGGGCAATGTGGCGCCAGCTGGACTTCGTAAATTTCAGCGAGCGAGGCGATCTTGCGGACCTCGGTGATGCCGCCGGCATGCGAGAGGTCCGGCTGGGCGACGGCGATGCCCGCCTGCAGCGCGGGAAGAAATTCCTGCCGGCTGTAAAGCCGCTCGCCGGTGGAGACCGGCGTTGTGGTGGAGGACGTGAACTCGCGCAGCAGATGGGTGTTTTCCGGGACCACGGGTTCTTCCAGGAAGAACGGCCGGTACGGTTCCAGCAGTGGCGCCACCCGGCGGGCGTTGGCCAGGCTGAAGCGGCCGTGGAAGTCCACCGCGACGTCGCGGTGGTCCCCGAGCACCTCGCGGGCGGCGGCGACGCGGCGGACGACGCCGTCGAGCTCCGCTACCGAGGCGATGGGACTCATCCGGCCGCTGGCGTTCATCTTGACGGCGGTGAGCCCCACCTCCAGCTGCGCGCTGATTTGGTCGGCCACCTCGTTGGGCTCATCGCCGCCTACCCAGCCGTACATCCGGATCCGGTCCCGGACGTGGCCACCCAGGAGCTGGTGCACGGGTGTGTTGAAGTGCTTGCCGGCAATGTCCCAGAGGGCCTGGTCCAGACCGGACACGGCGCTGGCCAGGATGGGGCCGCCGCGGTAGAACGATCCCTTGGTCATCACCTGCCAGTGGTCCTCGATCCGCAGCGCATCGTTGCCGATGAGGAGCTCGGCGAGCTGGTGGACGGCGGTGCGGACCGTTTCGCTGCGGCCCTCGCAGCTGGCCTCGCCCCAGCCGACGATCCCGCTGTCGGTTTCGATCCGGACGAACAGCCAACGCGGTGCGACGAGGAAGGTTTCAATCCTGCTGATGCGTGTCATCGCTCGCCTAGCCCTTGGTCGCACCGGCGGTCATGCCGGAGACGATGTACTTCTGCGTGAAGAGCGCAATGATCATGATCGGGATGGTAACCACCGTGGCGGCCGCCATCAGCCCGCCCCAGTCGATGCTGGCGTAGGAGACGAAGTCGAAGATCGCGACCGGCAGGGTCTTGGTCTTGGAGCCGGAGAGCACCAGGGCGAACATGAAGTTGTTCCACGAGAAGATGAAGGACAGGATGGCGGCGGTGGCGATGCCGCCGATGGAGAGCGGCAGGGTGATGCGGCGGAAGGCACCGATCGGGGTGAGCCCGTCCACCTGGGCGGATTCCTCGAGCTCCAGCGGCATCGAATCGAAGTAGCTCATCATGATGTAGACGATCAGCGGGAGCGCAACGAACATGTGGCTGAGGATCAGCACCTCGAAGCCGCCGACCATCCGCAGGTTGGAGAACACGTAGTACCAGGGCACCAGCAGGGAGACGCCGGGAATGACGCGCGCCATCAGGACCACGAGGGCCGAGCGGTGCATCGTGAAGCGGCTCATCGCGTAGGCCGCAGGGACGCCCAGGACCAGGGACAGCACCGTGGAGACAAAGGCTACCCAGAAGCTGTTGAAGATAAAGATGAAGTAGTTGTTGCGCTGCAGCACATTCGCGTAGTTCTCGGCGGTGGGGGTGAAGAGCAGCGCCTTGCCCGTGTCGTAGATGTCCACGTTCGTCTTGAAGGAGGCCAGCAGCATCCAGATCAGCGGGGCGATCAGGAACAGCACCACGGCGATCAGGGCTACGACGCGGAAGACCTTGTACGCGCGGGTGGCCAGCGGCTTCCGGCGGCGGGCCGGCGCGGGCCGGGCGGCGGTGACGGTTTGGGCCTCGGTCTGGACGGTCATTTGCTTACCGCTTTCTTGCGCATGGTCAGCAGCCACATGGAGCCGACGATGATCATAAAGAACAGGATCAACACCGCGGAGGACAGCCCGTACTGGTTGTAGTCAAAGCTCAGGCCGTAGGCGTACACGTTGAGGGTTTCCACCTCGTGGAAGGAACCGCCGCCCTTGCCCTTCGTGGCGTAGAGGATGTCGAAGGTTTTCAGGGCGTCGATGCCCCGGAGCAGGATGGCCACAATGACGGTCGGCATCATTAGCGGCAGCGTGATGTAGAAGAAGCGCTGGAAGGAGTTGGCGCCATCCATCCTGGCGGCCTCATCGGGCTCCTCGGACAACGAGGTCAGGCCGGCCAGCAGAATCAGCACCACCATGGGCGTCCACTGCCACACGTCCATGAAGATGGTGGTGCCCAGGGCGGTGTCCTGGCCGGAGAGCCACGGCTGCGGCGGAATGCCGATCATGCCGAGGAGCTGGTTGGCGAAACCGATGTTCGGATCGAAGATCAGCCGCCACATCATGCCGACGGCCACGGGGGTGGCGACAAGCGGCAGGAGGATGGCCACACGGACCCATTTTTCACCGCGGAACGGGCGCCACAGCAGCAGGGCTATGCACATGCCCAGCACCACCTCGCACACCAGGGCGACACCGGTGAAAGTCAGCGTACGTCCGACGGCGGGCCAGAACCGCTCCGCATCGGCGAGGACCGTGAGGTAGTTCTGCAGGCCGACGAACTCGGACGCGGCCCGTACTGAGCCCTGCGAATCGGTCAGACTCAGATAAAGGGTCCAGGCGAGCGGGAAGATGATGAGGACACCGACGAAAATCATCGCGGGGGCGGCGAACAGCCACTTGCGGTGCCGGTTCGCCCAGGCGGAGAAGTTCTCACGGGCTCCGGACCCGGCGCCGGCATTCCGGCCGGACGGGGACCCGGGCTGCGCGCTGCGGGGTGGGGTCAATACAGACATGGTTCACCTAAGGAGTCGGGGGTGAAGTGACGAGCTGGCCCGGCGGGGCGGCGGTGGGGCCGCCGCCCTGCCGGGCGGTGGTGCGGGCGGCGCGGACTGCGCCGGGGCAAGCTACTTCTTTTCGCTGTCCAGGAACTTCTGGAATGCCTCGTTGGCCGTGTCAGCGGCGGCGCCGGAGTCGGCGCCGGTGATGGTATCAACGATCGGGCCGCCGACGATTTCGCGGGCCTTGCCCACCGTGACAACCTCGGGACGGTCATGGCCGACGCCGTTCTTGGCGCTGGCGGCGATGGCCTCGGCGAGGTCCTTCGGGTACGTGGACGTTCCAGCGGGGTCGGCCCAGATCGAAGCGCGGGGCCCGGGGACGCCGGCCTTCTGCGCCGCCAGGGTGCGTTCCTTGCTGGTGGCCCACTGGATGAACTTCCAGGCGTTGTCCTGGTTGCTTGAAGCCTGGTTGACAGCAAGTCCCCAGGAGGGGATGTTGTACGGCTTGGAACCGGCCGGGCCGGCAGGCAGGGCCGCGAACCCGACAGTATCGGCAACCTTGGACTTGGCCGGGTCGGTGGCGTTCTTGTAGAGCGAATCGGCCTCGGTGTAAAAGGCAGCCTTGCCCTGGGTGAAGATTGCCATCGCCTCAGGCCAGCTCATGTCGGTGCTGACGTTGGCCGGACCGTAGTTCCTGATCAGGCCGCCGTAGTAGGCATAGGCTTCCTTGGCGGCGTCGGAATTGACGGCGGCTTTGCCGCTGTCATCGGTCCAGTCACCACCGAAGCTGTACAGGAAGCTGGAGAACTGGGTGACCGCAGCGGACTTTCCCGTGCGCGCCACGAAGCCGGCGGTGTCAGGTGCGGACGCCTTGATGGCCTTGGCGGCGGCTTCGAGCTCGTCCATGGTCTTGGGAACCTCAAGGCCCGCAGCCTTCAGCAGGTCCTTGCGGTAGTAGAGCACCTCGCGTTCGGTGATGATCGGCACGCCTACGACCTTGCCGTCCACCGTGCTGGCCTTGACCGGGCCCTCCTGGTAATCCTTCCAGTCCCAGCCGGAGTCGGCGGAGACCTTGGACGTCAGGTCCGCGAGGTAACCGTTCTTCGCGAACGCCTTGCCTTCCTGCAGCGGGCGGTACATCATGACGTCGATCTCGTCGCTGCCGGCGTTGAGCTTGACGTTGTACTGGTCCGAGAGCTGGTCTTCGCCAAGCTGCGTCAGTTCGACCTTGAGGCCGCTGGACTTCTCGAATTCCGGAATGGCGGCCTTGATGCCTTCGGTCCAGACATGGTTCGCGAGGGTGACCCGGACGGTGCCGGCGGCTTTGGCATCGCTGCTGCCGCCGCCTCCGCCACAAGCGGTCAGGCCCAACGACAGGGCCGCGGCGACAGCCGCGTACTGCAGGATCGAACGTCGCTTCATTACGACTCCCTTGGTTCAGTCAGGGCTGGCGTCACTGTCCAGCCGGCTGCAAATGCATCTTTACATCTGCTCTGCAAGCGATCTTAGAGAAATAAAGCAGACTTAAACAACCCCTTGCGGCCCACCCGTATGATTTATTTATGAAAACCCCCAAGGCGGAGTCCACCGGCGACCTGCATGCAGCGCTGGTTCAGAAGCTGGGACTCGCCATCGCCGAGGGGACCCTGGCGCCGCACTCGATCCTGCGCCTCGACGAGTTGGAGGCGCAGTACAGCGTGTCCCGGTCGGTGGTCCGGGAGGCCACCCGCGTGCTGTCCTCCAAAGGGATGCTGGAATCCCGGCGCAGGCTGGGTACGGTGGTGCAGCCGGAGGACTCCTGGAACGCCTACGACCCGCAGGTCATCCGCTGGCGCCTTGCGTCCTCCAGAAGGCTTGAGCAATTGCAGGCGCTCAATGAACTCCGCGGTGCGATAGAGCCTCAGGCCGCCCGGTTGGCCGCGGGCCGCGCATCCTGGGACGCCGGCAGCGATTTGGTCTCCCAGGCCGCCCGGCTGTGGGCAGCGGGCCAGCGCGGGGACCAGGACGAATTTCTCCGGCTCGACATCGACTTCCACGCCGCCGTACTGCAAGCCTCCGGGAATGCGATGTTTTCACAGCTGCACAACCTGGTGACAGAGGTCCTGACCGGCCGCACCGAGCACGGCCTGATGCCGCACCTGCCCCACCATGAGGCGCTGCAGCTGCACGTCGAGGTGGCCAGCGCCATCCAGCGCGGCGAAGCAAACGCGGCACACGCGGCGATGAGCAGGATCGTGGAGCAGTCCAGCGAGGAGATGGGACACATCTGGTCCAGCCATCAGCAGCCGGCCGCCGGAGCCAGCACCTGAAACCACAACGCGGGGTCACGTCGCGCCCATCAGAGGCAGCCGGATGGACGCGACGTGCCCCGTGCTGCGCTTTTAGCGGCCGCCGGTAATCTTGCGGCTCCGCTGTTCCTGGGCCATTGGACCGTACGGATAGACGCCGACGCGCGGGAGACTCACCTCCGTGAGCCGCCTCTGCTCCCCCTCCGTCAGGGCGAGGTCAGCGGCCGCGAGGTTGTCGGCGAGTTGCTCCGTGCTGCGCACGCCAAGGATCACCGAGGTCACGGCCGGCTGCTCCGCCAGCCAGGCCAGGGCCACCTGGGCGGCGCTGGCCTGGTGCCGTGCGGCGATGTCGTGCACCGCCTCCACGATCTCCCACGTGCGCGGATCCGCGTTCCTGGCCTTCCACGCCTCCATGCCCCGCTCGGGATTCTCCCCCAGGCGGGTGGCTCCGGTCGGCGGCTGGTCCCGCTTGTATTTCCCCGAGAGCCAGCCCCCGCCCAGGGGCGACCACGGCAGCAGGCCGATCCCGGCGTCGAGCGAGGCCGGCACGATTTCCGACTCAATCTCGCGGACGAGCAGACTGTACTGCGGCTGCAGCGTCACCGGGGCGCTCCAGCCGTGGGAGCGGGCCAGATGGACAGCCTTCGTCAGCTGCCAGCCCAGGAAGTTGGAGAAGCCGTAGTAGGCGATCTTCCCGCTGCTCACGGCGTCGTGAAGAAACCGCAGGGACTCCTCCAGGGGCGTGACAGGGTCCCAGGCGTGCAGCTGGTAGAGGTCGATTTGCTCCACGCCGAGGCGGCGCAGCGAGTCATCCAGCGCGCGGTTCAGGTGCCGTCGGGACGTGCCGACGTCGTTCGGTCCCGGGCCCATCGGGAAGCGGCCCTTGGTGGCGAGCACCACGCGGTCCCGTGCCTCCGGGCGCGCGGCGAGCCAGCGGCCGATGATCTCCTCCGAGACGCCCGCGGAGTAGACGTCTGCGGTATCGATGAAGTTGCCGCCCGCCGCCACGTACGCGTCCAGGATCGCGTGGGACTGTTCCTCGGTGGCCTCGGCGCCGAAGGTCATGGTGCCCAGCGCGTAATTGCTAACGACGGCGCCGCTGGCGCCCAGGGTGCGGTGTCTCATGGAACTCCTGTTCAGTCTTCGGTGGAGGTGGTGCGCAACGGGTGGTAGTTCCGCCAGCTGTGCTCCGGCGCGTAGCCCAGCAGGCGTTTGGCCTTGTCGATCGAGAGCAGCGTTTCGTGCTCGCCGAGCTCCTTGACCACCTTGACGTTGGGGAACACCTCGGCGGCGAGGCCAGCGCTGGAACGGCTCATCACCGTGTCCGCGTTGGCGATGATGAACGCCTCGAACCCCGGCGCACCGTGTTCGAGGGCACGGGCCACAGCCTGGGCACCGTCGCGGCCGTCAATGTAGCCCCAGAGGTTCCACTTGCGCAGCTTCGCATCGGCGTCGAAGCCGGGGAACTCCTCATAGTCCTCCGGATCCATCACGTTGGAAAAACGCAGCCCTGTGATGCTGAGCTGCGGATCCCACCGGGTCAGCTGGATGGCCATTTGTTCTTCCAGGTGCTTGACCAGGGAATAGGTGCTTTCCGGCCGGGCAGGATATTCCTCATCCACCGGGATGTAGGGAGGGTCGACGTCGAACGGCAGTCCCAGCACCGTCTCGCTGGAGGCGTAGACAATCTTCTGGATTCCGGCCCGGCGGGCCGCCTGGAACACGTTGTAGGTGGCCAGCATGTTGTTCTCGAAGGTCGCAGCGTCCGGTGCATGGCCGGGGGCCGGAATCGCAGCGAGGTGGACCACCGCGTCGAACCCGGCATGCCGGTCTTCCAGTCCCAGGAAGACATCCAGCACCTGACCGTAGTTGCGCAGGTCTACTTCCGTGAAACCGTGGCCGCGGATTCCGGTACGGTCCAGATTGGTGACCTCGTGGCCGTCTTCGTCCAACCGTCGCACGACGCTTCGGCCGAGCTTTCCACTTCCTCCGGTTACAGCAACTCTCATTGGTACTCCTCGCGTAGTGGTGCGGTGTGGCACTTGTTCCACCCTAAAGGGGCCCGGCGGCCGTGCACACCCCCGGGTGACTTTTGGCCCTAGGCGCGCCAGCGTCCAGCGGGCAGGCTGGGCCCATGAAAGCTGATCAGCGGATAGTCGTGGGCTTGGACGGTTCGGATTTCTCGACGACGGCACTCCGGCTCGCCGGGCGCCTGGCCCGGGGCCTCGACGCACCCCTGGAGCTGGTCACCTGCCTGGGCACCTCTGATCTTTTCCTCGCCTCCCATTTGCCCGAGGACAGCTCCCCCACCACAACCCAGCTCGAAGAGACGGCGAAACGGCTGGTGAGCGAGTCCTTGGAACGTGCCTTCGGCGACTCCGTTCCGGAGGGCTTGACCCGGACCGTGAAGTTCGGGGCCCCGGCCAAAGTCCTCGTGGAGGAGAGCCGGAACGCCCAGCTGCTAGTGGTGGGCCGCCGCGGCCGGGGCGGTTTCCTCGCCCAGGTGATGGGATCCGTCAGTGGAGCCTGCGTGGCTCATGCGCATTGCCCGGTGCTGGTGGTCGGCGAGCAAGCAGGCACGCCCGGGTCAGGAACATGATCCGTAGCCCATTGCCGGTGCGGGCGCTCTGGATAGCCACCGGTGTCCTGACCCTCCCTGCTGCGTTGTCCGGCCTGCTGTTGCCGGAGATCTACCGGGGTGTCGTCGCCGTGGACCTGCTGCCCGGCGCGGTATCCCAGGACCTGATGTCGGCTGTTGCCGGCGTTGCCCTCTTGTGCCTGGCGGTGACCGTCCGGCGGGGGCAGCCCAAAACGCACGTGGTGGCCTTAGGAATTATGGGTTATCTGTTCTACGCCTACGGCATCTACTCCATGGAGCGGACCTACAACGGCTTCTACCTCGTTTATCTGGCAATCTTTGCGTTGTCCTTCTGGGCCATGCTCTACACGGCGTTGGACCTCCGGGCCGAGGGCCCGAAGCGCGCCCAGCTGCCCAAAGGTGTGCGGATCCTGTCCGCCACCGGCGCGCTCCTGCAGCCGGCCATCTTCTATCCGCTGTGGATCAGCATGCTGCTGCCGCTGATGCGGACCGGTGATCAGATCGATTCGCTGTACTCCGTTTTCATCCTTGATCTGTGTTTCATCATGCCGGCGTTCCTCATCCTTGCTGTCCTGACGTTCCGCGGCCGCTGGCCGGGACTGGTGTTAATGCCCGCCTTGTATCTGCTGGGCTTCACGTTGATTTTCTCCCTGGTCCTGGGGGAATTGTTTAAGCCGTTCTTCAACATCCCCGTATCGGCGGTGTCCCTCTGGTCCTCGGTCCTGCTGTCCGCCTTCTTCCTGGTCCTGGGTGGGCTGCACCTGGGGCGACTCGAGTTGCACCCCGAAGGCGCTATCGCCCCGGTCTCAAAGTCCGTGGGCGGACCCCGTCGTCCGCAAGATTCCGGGAGGCACCGGTGAAATCACCGAAAACCACCATCTCCGCAGGCCTCGCACTGATGGCGGCCGGTGTCCTGCTGTTACTGGACCTGCTCGGAGTCCTCGACAGTGCCGCCCTGGTGTGGCCGCTGATATTCGCTGCAGCCGGGACTGCCTTCATCATTGTGTTCTTCCGCGGCCGGGACAACTGGTGGGCTGCGATCCCCGGCTCCGTCTTCCTGGGCCTCGCGGCGGTCATCCTGATTGCCCTGCTCTGGCCGGCCGCGGCGGCCGACTGGGCCGGCGCTTTTCTGTTTCTCTTCATGGGTGCGGGCTTCGGCGCGGTCTACGTCCGCGAGCGCTCCAACTGGTGGGCACTGATCCCCTGCGGCGTGATGTTGACTCTTTCGGTGGTGGTGGCCCTCCCGCAGAACTGGGAAGGCATGCCGGTTGCCGCAGTCCTCTTCCTGGGCCTGGCCGCCACGTTCGCGGCGCTCTCCCTCGTTCCCGTCCGGCCGGGTCCCCGCCCCGGACCGGAACAGCAGAACCTCCTGCCCGACCAGTCCGCGGCGACGGAATCAACCAGAATGAAGTGGCCGCTGATCCCGGCATCGGTCCTGGCCATGATGGGGCTGCTTTTCGCCCTGCAGGCTTCGGCGCTGATCACTGCGAGCGAATTCTTCGTTCCGGCGCTCCTGGTGCTCGCCGGGGCAGCATTGCTCATTTACGCGTACCGCCACCGCACCGGCGGACACCGGAGGGTGCACGGGGTCTGACTGGTCAGCGGACCCCCGAAAGGTCGGCAATGACCGCGCGCAACCGGGTGCCGGCGTCCTCCGCCACCTCCCGGACCACGGCGGTGTCGCTGAACTGCACCATGGTTTGCGGATCGATGGCGTGGACCGTCGTTTCGCTGGCGCCGGTGCCGCGCCGGACCACCACGTTGCAGGGCAGGAGTGCCCCCATTTCCGGTTCGGCCGCCAATGCCCGGCTGGCCAGCATCGGGTTGCAGGCCCCGAGAATGACGTAGTCGCCCAAGGCTTCCGCAGCGTCTTCGCCGAGTTTGGCGGCGAAGGTGGCGCGCACGTCGATTTCCGAGAGGATCCCGAATCCCTGGGCGGCAAGTGCGGCCCGGGCCTTGTCCAGAGCGTCTTTCCAACTCAGCGGGACGGCTGCCGTATAGGTGTAGCCCATGGAGTTACTCCTTGTTGCTGGTTTTGGCGTGCAGAAGGTAGTCGACGAACCAGTCCCGGGCAAGAATGGCAGCCGCGGCCAGCGTCCCGGGTTCTTCGAACAGGTGCGTGGCGCCCTGGACGACGGCCAGCTGATTGGGGCAGCGCAGCACCGACTTCGCCTTGCGGTTGAGCTCCAGCACGTCGTGGTCGTAACTTCCCACAATGAGAAGGGTGGGAGCCCTGACGGAGGAGAGCCGGGGACCGGCCAGATCGGGGCGGCCGCCGCGGGAGACGACGGCGTCAACTCTGGCGGTTGGTTCGGAGGCGGCCCAAAGCGCGGCACCGGCTCCCGTGCTGGCCCCGAAGTAGCCCACTGCGCAGCGTGCCGTGTCCGGCCGGGCAGCGAGCCAGCCAGTGGCCGAGGACAGCCTGCGGGCCAGCAGCTCAATGTCAAAGACATTCGCGCGGTTGCGCTCCTCCACCGGCGTCAGCAGGTCCAGCAGCAGCGTACCGAGCCCGGCCTGCTGCAGCACGCCTGCCACGTACCGGTTTCTCGGGCTGTGCCGGCTGCTGCCGCTGCCATGCGCAAACAGCACCACGGCCCGGGCCGGGGCCGCAAGGTGCAACTGGCCCCGAAGACGAACCCCGCGCGTCGGAATCTCCACCTCCTCGTCGAACTCCGCAGCGCCCCGGGTACCGGCCGCGGCGGCCTTCCGGGATGCCACCGGCGAACTCTGCAGCCGCTTGGCCGCAGTGTCGAGAAGCCGGACTACCTCGTCATCTTCCGTCGGAGCGAAGTCTCGGTAGTGATACCCGACGGCGGTGAACGGGTCCGGGGTGGCGAGGCAGACAATCTCATCCGGACCGCTCAGGCGCTTGAGGGTGTCGGCGGGGGCGACCGGGACGGCGAGGATCACCCGCGCCGCGCCGAGTTTCCTGGCGACCCTGCAGGCTACCCTGGCCGTGGATCCGGTGGCGATCCCGTCATCGATGATGACGGCGATACGCCCGGTCAGGTCCTGCCGCGAGCGGCCCTTCCGGAACCGGGCCACCCTGGATTCCAGTACCGCCCGTTCGCGGTCTTCGACGGCCTGCAGCTCCGCCTCGCTGATTCCCGCGCGGGCCAGCACCTGTTCTTCAAGCACCCGGGCGCCGCCCTCACCGACCGCTCCCATGGCGAGCTCGGGCTGGTAGGGAAGGCCCAGCTTCCGAACTACGATCACGTCCAGGGGCGCATCGAGGGCCGCAGCGACTTCGGAGGCGACCGGGACTCCGCCGCGGGGCAGTCCCAGGACCACGATGTCCTGGCCCCGCAGGCCCGCGAGCCGCCGGCCGAGTTGCCGGCCGGCGTCGACCCTGTCTTCGAAGATGCTCATGACAATGGCTTTCCATTCGGGGCGTCGGCCGCGTCACATCCAGCCATGCGCTCCGCAGGCTGGGAAATTGACCAGGTGGCCGCTCCCTCCCACTATCTGTCAGGAGCCCCGGGGATGTGAGGGCCTTTGTGCCCGGATTCGGCCGTGCCGCCCCGGGCCCCGGTTGAGGAGGAGAGGGCTGGACCTCGCCGTGCTGAAACGTGCTGCCCGGCGCGCGATGGTGTGCGTCTTACCGCGGCGCCGTACTCCTGCGATCCGGGGCGAAACGGGCTGCTGCGCGGCGCGGGCGTAAAACCAGAGTTTCGCCAGTTCAACGAGCACCAGGTACACCGCGGCCATCCCCAGCAGGGCGAGGAAGAACGGGACAGGCAGGGGATCAAAGCCCAGCACACCGGCCAACGGCGAAAGCGGAAGGTAGACGCCCAAGGCCACAACGCCGAGGGAGGCGCCCACCAGGCCGGGCGAGGGCCTGCTGCGGAAGAAAGGCACCCGTCGGGTCCGGATCACGAAGATGATGAGCGTCTGCGTGACGATGGACTCGATGAACCAGCCGGCCCGGAACTCACCCGGCACGGCGTCGAAAACGAACAACATCAGGGCGAACGTGGCGAAGTCGAACAGCGAGCTGATTGGACCGAACAGGAACATGAAACGCCGGATGAAGCTGATGTCCCAGTGCGAGGGTGCCAGGAGCTGTTCCTTGTCCACCCGGTCCCCCGGGATGGCGAGCTGGCCGGCGTCGTACAACAGGTTGTTGAGCAGGATTTGCCCGGGCAGCATCGGCAGGAAGCTCAGCACCACGGAGGCAGTGGCAGCGCTGAACATGTTGCCGAAGTTGCTGGAGGTTCCCATCAGCACGTATTTGATGGTGTTCGCGAAGATCCGCCGGCCCTCCATCACCCCTTCCGCCAGGACGCCTAGGTCCTTGTCCAGCAGCACGACGTCGGCGGCATCCTTGGCGACGTCGGTGGCGCTGTCGACGGAGATGCCGATGTCCGCCGCATGCAGCGCCAGTGCGTCGTTGACGCCGTCGCCCATAAAGCCGACCGACCCCCCGCTCAGCCGCAGGAGCCGAATGATCCTTGCTTTCTGTTCCGGCGATACACGGGCGAAGATGCTGGCCTCGCGGGCCGCGGCAGCCAGTTCCGGATCTGACATGGCCTCGACCGCGGCGCCGGTGAGTGTTCCGCCGGAAAGCACCCCGAGTTCGTCGCAGACTTTTTCCGCCACCTTGGCGTTGTCACCGGTAGCAATCTTGACCGTGATGCCCAGCTCCCCCAGCCGGTCCAGGGACACCCGGGCATTGGCCTTGGGCCGGTCCAGGAAGATGAGGAAACCGGCCAGGACCAGATCCTTTTCGTCGGCGGGACTGATCGCGGCCAGGCCATCGGCTGCCCGGGCGGCGACGGCAACCACCCGGGATCCGGCGTCGAACTGTTCATCCAGCATGGCCTGCACGCCGGGCGGTGTGCCGATGCAAAGGGCCAGGACGTCCTCGGGCGCCCCTTTCGTGATGATCCGGGCCGCCGCTCCCTTTTCGCTGACCAGCACGCTGGTCCGCCGCCGCAGGTGGTCAAAGTCGATGACGTCGAGGCGCTCATACCGGGCGGGCGCGAAAGCGGCCGCGCCGGTAGACGCCCACAACGCCGCGTCGAGCGGGTTCAGACCCACCGGCGACCCCTGCGATTGGGCGTAGTCAGCTTCTGTGGCGAGGAGCCCCAGGGTCAGCAGCTCCCCGGCGGAAGCGCCGGGGCCGGCAGGCAGGGCCGCAGTGAAACTGATCCGCCCCTCTGTCAACGTTCCGGTCTTGTCAGTCACCAGGATGTCCATGTCACCGAGGTCCTCAATGCAGACCAGGCGTTTGACCAGGACCTTGCGCTTGGCCAGCTGCCGGGTTCCCGTGGCCAGGCTCGTGCTGACGATGGCGGGCAGCAGCTGCGGCGTGATCCCGACGGCGATCGCAAGGGAGAACAGCAGGGACTCGATGATGGGCCGCTGCAGCAGCAGATTGGCGATGAAGATCAGGGACGTGAGGCCCACCGCCACCTGCAGCAGCAGGTACGAGAAGCGTTGCAGGCCAAGCTGGAATTCGGTCTGGGGCTGGCGCTCGCCCAGGCCCAGGGCGATCCGACCAAATTCGGCCCGTCCGCCGGTGGAAACCACCACGCCGGTGCAGCTTCCGGCCTGGATGACGGTGCCCATGAACAGACAGGACGCCAGATCCCCCAGCGCCGCCGCGCCGGGTACCCGGGCGGGATCCTTGCTGACCGGCATGGATTCCCCGGTCAAAATGCTCTCATCACAGAGCAGGTCCTTCGCGCTCAGCAGCCGCATGTCAGCCGGGATGACCGCGCCGATGGCCAGGTGCACGACGTCGCCGGGAACCAGGGAGGTGACGTCCACTTCCTCGGGTGTTCCGTCGCGCACCACGACGGCGCGGTGGGTTACGCGGGAGTGCAGCGCTTCCGCGGCGCGTTCGGCACGGAATTCGTTGCTGAACCCGAGGCCGACGCTGACCAGCAGGATCACGCCGATCACGATCGAATTCGTCGCGTCGCCCAGAAACAGCGAAAGTCCGGCCGTGATGAGGAGCAGAATCAGGATGGGGCTGCGCAGTTGCCGGCCAAGAACGGACCATCCGCTGGCCTGGTGGGTACGAACCGCGTTGGGCCCCAGCTCCTCGAGGCGCCGGGCGGCCTCGGCGCTGTTGAGGCCGTCCGTGCTCACTCCGAGCCGTTCGAGCACCTCCTCCGCCGGCCGGTGCGCGGCGTCGGTGATCGCGAGAGGCTGGGAGGCCGGTTCCCTGGTCTCGAGCTGTGGCATGGAGTTTCCGTTCAAGCGTCGGGTTATGTCCAAGGGTACGTCCACAGCCGGACCGCCGGACGGTTTCCCGCCCGCGCCTGTCAAGGGTGGGGCGGGTGAGGAACGCGGGAGCCTGCTGTATATAGTCTTCCGGTACCGTTTTGCAGCAAGCTCCGACGTCGAGGATTTCCTCCGCGAATTGGCACGGGTTTCCGCCAGCAGCCTCTCCGAGCCCGGCGATGACATCCTCTGCGGCATCACACTCTTCCGGCACCGGAAGGGCGCGACGGTGGCCAGCAGCAACGCAGCTGCCCAGGCCATGGACGAAATCCGGTACACCTATGGCGACGGCCCGTGCGTAACAGCGTCCCGGGAACAGGAGACCGTCCACATCCGCGATCCGGCGGTACGTTTTGCGCACATAAGTGACACGGCGGCGAACCTCAAAGCGACTCTGGAGACACGAACCGGCATTGACGTGGCGGTCGGCATCATTATGGACCAAAACCGTTGCAGCCAGGCCGAGGCCTTCCAACTCCTCAAGGCCGCTTCCAGCGCGCGGAGCATCAAGGTGCATTTGGTGGCGGCAGGGGTGGTCGAATCGCTCGGCAAGGGCCCGGCGAGGACTCACTTCGACGCCTAGGTTCGGGACGATCGCCCGCTACGGCGCGGCTGCGATGTCCAAAATGGTCCGGATCGTGTCCTCATGGGCCAGGATCCGGAAATGCCCGGCAGTGTCTAGCTGGATATTCCGGCCGCCGGGGAGCTCGCTGCCCTCGGGGATGTGCGGGTCAAAGATTCCATAGACGGAGGTGATGCGCTCATTGACGCGTTCCTCCCGCGAGAGTTGCATGGTCACGGCATTCCGGGGGGAGAATGCCCGGAGGCTTGGCAGCAGCATGAAGGAGGCGTAACGGGAGCCGGAGAACGGCGAGCACACCGCCACCATGCGGGTGATCCGGTGCTCCGGGTCCAACTGCATCATCACGAACTTGCCGATCAGCCCGCCCTTGCTGTGGGCCACGATCACTGCGTTGGAAAGGTCGCGGTCCCGGATGTAGGCGGCAATCAGGTCCGCGGCCTTCGGAACGGCGAGCCGGTTCCGATGCAACAGGCCCAGCACATGCACGGGGTGGCCTGCCTGGTGGAGCCGGTTGACCAACGGCAGCATGAAGCGCCAGTCCTCGTAGACTCCCGGAATCACCACCACCGGCCGCCCGGTTCCGCTGAGGAAATCATCGGGCCTGGTCCGGGACACGGCGCTCAGAAGCTGGCGTCCAGCTGCGTAGATGTAGTCCTGAAGCCACCAGCGCCCGGTTTGCAGCATGCTTGTCACGCGCGGCCCATCCGGGTGGCATCCTCCGCTGCCTGGCTGATGCCGGCGAAGTCCAGGATGGCTTCTGCCACTTCCTGTGAACGGGTGTGCTGCACTACGTGACCGGTACCCTTGACTTCGACGAGCCGACCCGTGGCTGCGCGTCCGGCTAGCCGCCTGCACCAGTCCTCGGAGGCGACGGGATCGTTGGCTCCTCGGATGACGAGGACCGGTGCTGTGACATCCGTGATCCGCTCTTCGGTGGGGTAGCCCATCATGACCCGCAGGGTTTTCATATACCAGGTGGGGCCGCAGCGGACGTAATCGGTCAGAACCAGACGGTTCGAGGACGGACTCTCGAAGAAAAGGCTGTCCCGCCCGAGGGCCAGGGCCTGCTGCGCAACGGTCCGGCGCTTGGCATCGACGACGGGCCCCATGAGGACCAGCTGGGTAATACGCTCGGGTTGCTGCAGGGCGGCGTCGATTGCGAACTGACTCCCCATGGAGTGTCCGACGAGCGCGAATCTCAGGACGCCGAGCTGTTCCAGGGCCCCGAGGATGTAGGTGGCGTGGTCCGGCACGGAGAGGGTGTGGTCCGGCCGCGGGGTGGAGCCGAAGCCGGGCAGGTCGATGGAGTAGGTATCCGCCGAGTCCGCCAGCACCCTTTGGAGCCTGCTGAGGTAGCGATGCGAGACGCCGATCCCGTGGACCAGCACGATGGCCGGGCGTGGTGCATCTTCCGGGGCAGGTCTCTTGGAGACGAACACGTGGCCCAGATGCCCTGCGACCTCGATCTCAAGCCGCTCGGGTCTGCTCATGGTGGCTCATTTCTGTTCGGCTCATACGGGCTGCGCGACTGTCAGCGCCTACTAAGCATACTGACAGTTGATCTGTCAGTCGTGCCGTTCGTCCCGCTGGCTGAATTCCTCATCGAGCTCGTAGTGTCGGAACTCGGTCTCCGGGTTCGGTTCGCCGTCTGCCACATACTCGTGATCCAGCTGCCGCTGGACCTGGCTGTCCAGGACCTGCAATTCCTTATCATCCACCTCGTTGAGGTCTTCAGGGAACTCGTCCTCCGGCGTGAGGTGAAGCTTTTCAGTCATGGCGTGCCTCTCTGGGGCGGACTCGAAGGCCCGACGTGTGCTGCGTCCGGGCCGCTCCAAGGATAACCGGGCCGGCGAAGGAGGGGAATACGGCGGGCCGCCGGTGGGACCGGCAACCCGAACTCCGCTCAGCTGGTTGACGGACCCAACACCACCCCGTCGCCAGCACCAGCACCAGCACCAGCACCAGGCTCCTTGAGTTCGACGAACATGGTGTGCGTTTCCGAGTCACCAATATTCTCGCCGGAATGCTCCTGGGCCTTGAGCCAGCGGGCTGCCCCGGCCGGGATGTCGACGTCGACAGCGTCCCCATGGCCGGACAGCCGGCGGCGGAAGGACGTCAGAGTGATCATGACGCTGTCCGGATGGGTATGCTCGACGGTCCTGTCCCCCGGCCGGTCACGGTATTCAAGCACACGGACGCGCTCGTTCTCGAAAACCACCCGGTACAAGCCGGGATTCGACACCACCGGATCTTGGCCCATGGTGGGAGCATACGCCGGTCCCCGGCCCTGGGCCAGAGGCGTGGACCGGGGACAGGGGGGCGAGGGACGGGCGGAAGCTCAGCCCGCGCCGCCCTCCTGACCCGGCTCGGAACCGACGTTGACGAGCCAGTCGGTGCCGAACTTGTCGGTGCACATCCCGAAGACATCTCCCCAGGGAGACTTCTCCATGGGTACGGTCACCTTTCCGCCGTCGGCCAGCCTGTCGAAATAGCCGCGCAGCTCGGCTTCGTCGGTGCCGCTGAGGGAGACCGAGATGCTGCTGCCGGGCGTGTAGGCCATGCCGTTCGGCGTATCCGCGCCCATCAGCACCATCCCATGACTGGTGGTCAGCATGGCGTGCATAATCTTGTCCTGCTCGGTGGCGTCTTCACTGGCGTGGTAGTCGCCGAAAGTGCTCATGTTCAGCTCGCCGCCGAAGACCGACTGGTAGAAGCTCATGACTTCTTTGGCGTTGTCGCGGAAACTCAGGTAGGGGTTGAGTGTGGTCATCGCCTGGACTCCTTGCAGCTGGGTGCCGGCCGGAATGCCGTGGTACGGCGGGGCTGTGCACGTTACAGGGGTATCCTGCCCCAAATCCTCCGAGCGGGGTAGGTGCTGCGGACGCACGGCCGGGCTGCGGCAGGCAGGTAGTCAGGCCGTTTGTCCGGCGTGTTCGCCCTCTTCGATTTCTTCAAGCAGTTTGTCATTGAAGGCCGTGAGGTCATCAGGGGTCCTGCTGGTCACGAGGCCCTGGTCCACGACGACTTCCTCGTCGCTCCAGGTGGCACCGGCGTTCTTCAAATCGGTCTGGAGCGTGTGGTACGAGGTGACGTTCCGGCCACTGATCACGCCGGCATCGATCAGCAGCCAGGGGCCGTGGCAAATGGAAGCGACCGGCTTGTGCTGTTCGAAGAAGGCGCGGGCGAATGCCTGTGCATCCTTGTCGACCCTGAGGTGGTCGGCGTTGACAACACCGCCGGGGATCACCAGAGCGTGGAAGTCAGCAGCGTTGGCTTCGGCGGCGGTCAGGTCGACGTCGAACTCCTGGCCTTTCTCGGTACCGTCATAGCCTTGCAGTTTCCCGCTTTTGGGGGCCACCAGGGTGGGCTCGCCGCCGGCTTTTTTCACCGCGTCCCAGGGGCTGGTCAGCTCTACCTGTTCCACGCCGTCCGTGAGCAGGAAGGCGACCTTCTTACCGGCAATGTTGTGCTCTGACATGGTTCCTCCTTGAGTATCCGGACGGAGCCGGCGGCGCTCGCGCCAGCGGGATCCTGCACCGGAAAGATTGATGTCTTACCGGGATCCACTGTAGAAAGCAACAAACTAATAAGCAAGCTGATTATATCGTTGGCGTCTGATCTTGCTGCCAACGAAAGGTCCTCTGGCCAGCGGATCGTTGCGTCGCTACTCTGGCGGGAAGATTGCTACCCAGGAAGAAGGCCGCCATGGACGAACAACACCTCTTGGAACGGATTTCGGCGCTGGTGGAGGAAGAGCAAGTCCTCCGCGAAAAGGCACCGTCTGCCGCCCAGGACTACGAACACGGCCCGGAGCACGCCAGGTTAAAGCGCATTGAGGAGGATCTGGACCAGTGCTGGGACCTCCTGCGGCAGCGCAGGGCCAAGCGGCAGTACGGGGAAAACCCGGACGACGCCCAGCCACGCCCTGTCGAGCAAGTGGAAGACTACGAGTCCTAGCTTCAGGGCCTATGCTGGTAGTGGACCGCCGGTTGAGGCGTCCCGGCTCAGCAGGGGGCATACGCAGGGCGACTGCCCCCGCACGGCATGAGGCTAAAGTGCTCAACCAGCCATTCAATCCCCTTCCGATCGATGAACTGACGGCTGTTTTCGCGCGGATCAAAGGGCTCCTCCTCACCGAAGACAAGGTGGACCGCGCCCTCGAACTGCTCGTCCAGGCTGTCAAGGACGTCATCCCCGGATCCGCCGGGGCAGGTGTATCCGTGTTCGACGCGCTGGGACAAGGACGCACCACGGCGGCTACGGGACGTTACGGGGAGCAGGCGGACGCCGCCCAACACCGTCTGGGCCAGGGGCCAAGCTTGGACGCGTGGACGACACATAAAACCATCATGGTGCACGACGCCGCCGCTGACGCCCGGTGGCCGCTCTGGAGCCAGACGGCAGTCTCCCTTCCGGTCCGCTCTGTTGTAAGCACACCGCTGTCCGCTGCAGGCGGCACCATCGGTACCCTGACCCTTTATGCCGCCCTGCCGGCTGCTTATACGGCCAACACCGGGCATCTGCTGGAAAGTTTTGCCGTTCCCACTGCCACGCTGCTCGCCCACGTCCAGGGACCGGCAACGCCGCAGCGCCTGAGCGACCCGCTCAAAGCGGCACTGGAGGCCCGGGACAACACCAACCGCGCGTGCGGGATCCTCATGGAACGCAGCGGGCTGTCAGCCGAGGAAGCCTTTCGGGAGTTACTGCACCGCGCCCGGACCAGCGGTGAACCGATATCGCGGGTGTGCTCCACGCTGATCACGGGCCAGCACCCGGGTGCCGGCGTCGCGGACAATCACCCGGCCTGACACCTCGGCGTCGGGGAGTCAGTGCCTCTTGGTCATCTCGCCGCTGACAGTGAGTCGTTCCGCGACATCGCGGAGCTTGATGTTCAGCTCCGAACTGGCCCTTGAGAGGAGCAGGAAGGCCTGCTGGGCGGTGATCTTGTAGCGCTCCATCAGGATTCCTTTCGCCTGTCCGATCAGGTCCCGGGTATCCAGGGCAAGGGTCAGTTGGCCTATCTGTTGGGTGTCAGCCACGGCGACGGCGGCGTGCGCGGCCAGCGAGGCCCCGATCCGCTCCGAATCGGCGTCGAAGACGTTCACGTCATTCCCGAAAAGGTTCAGGGCTCCGAGGTGATCACTGTCCACGAAGAGCGGGAAGGACAGCATGCTCCGCGCTCCGAGCATGAACGCTTGCCGCGAGAACTCCGGCCAGCGCGTATCGGTGCTGAGGTCGGGAGTGCTGACAATCCGCTTATCATAGGCTGCGTCCAGGCACGGTCCCTGACCGGTTTCGCTTTGCAGGGCGTCCACCCGGCGCGGCAAATCGCTGGAAGCAGCACGCGAGTCAATCTTCCGGCGTCCCGCGATCAGGCTGACCGAGGCCTCGGCAGCATGCGGCACAAGCTCCAGTGCGGCGTGCACGATTCCGGCCAACATGGAGTCAAGGTCGTCCTCCTGCTGGAGCTCCCGCGCGATATCACCAAGCCGGGTGGCGAGTGCCTCGGCACCGATCGGGTCAGTGTCCTGCAGCCCCGGCGCCCGCTCGCCGGTTTCCTCCGAATGTGGCACCGTCATGGCACGCCCCTCGTGACTCATCGATTCAGGATCCTTCTCCTTCGAAATATACCCCCGAGGCCTGCACCCGGCACCGGGCCTGATGCAGAAATTTAACGGCAAGGACACCACCTAGGCACCAGGGGCCTGACCACCATGTCGGTCCCGGGGACCCGGCACATCTGGCGACGCACTGACCGCCAGGTACGCCGTCTCTGGTTGGCTGGTGCGGGCGGCGCGTACGCTCACGGTGTGGACATTGTCGAATTCCTGTCCGAGCGGATCAGCGAGGACGAGGCCGCGGCTCAAACCCTCCTCGGCGACCGGACTGTCTCGAAATCCGGAGCCTGGTACGAACAGCGGCTGCTGCTGGAGTGCGAGGCAAAGCGGCGCCTGATCAGCATCGTGGAATCCGCCCGCCAGGCGGCCCTCGCCACACTGGTCAGCGATGCCGGCCGGGACGCCGGCTGGATCCCGCAATCCCTTGAATGGATGGAGCACTCGCTCCACACCTTGGCCCTGCCCTATTTCGACCACCCGGACTTCGAACAGGACTGGCTAAGGGCCTAGGGGCATAAGTCCGTGTGCAATGCACACTCGCGGGCCTAAGCTATGACCGGGGGGCACTCGTTAGCGTAGACGCTTGAGGAGGCCACTATGTTCAGCCACGTCCGACACCCAGGATCGTACCGGCGACGGGCGATCGCAGCAGCGCGCCCGCCTCGGAATCCCGGCAACGCGGCTTCGCCGTCCGCGGCGTTGCGGAGGCTGCGGATGCGGTCCTTGGCAGGCGGGCTTGCAGCACTGGCCCTGGCTGTGGCCGGGGTCCTCGTCGCGGCAGTCCCCTCCACCGCGTCCGAGCAGGAACAAAGCTACATTGTGGTGCTGAAGGACAGTGTTGCGGACGCCGGAGCCGCGGCGGCGGCCCAGCAGGGCAGCTACGGGCTGACGGTTTCCACTGTCTACCGCAGTGCAGTGAACGGTTACGCAGCCACCATGACCCCCTCCGCGGCGGCCCGCCTCGCTGCCGACCCGGGCGTTGACTTCGTCACTGCAGCCCGGGAATTCCAGAAGCCCACGGACCCGCAACCCAGCACCCAACTGGCACCGGACTGGTGGCAGAGGATGGGCGGCACCCCTGGTGACCGGACACACCACGGAGCGGACAACGCTGTCGACGTCAACGTGGCAGTGATCGACAGCGGCATTGATGCCACCCACCCGGACCTTAACGTTCGCGGCGGCATCGACTGCTCCACCGGATCGCCGGTTAAAGTGACCTCGACGGACAAAGTCGGACACGGAACCTTCGTGGCCGGTGTAATCGGCGCGAAAGACAACCATCAGGGCGTGATCGGCGCAGCACCGGGAACGCCGCTGTGGTCCGTGCGCGTCGTGAACAACAACGGAATGATCACCGAGGAAATGCTCATTTGCGCCATCGACTGGGTAACGTCGACCCGCAAAGACGCGGACCCGGACAATGACATTGAGGTGGCCAACATCAGCATCGGCGGGCGCGGCGCGGACACCCCCGACTGCGGTAAGGGTACGGATCCGATGCATTACGCCATCTGCCGCTCGGTCAAGGCCGGCGTCGCCTACGCCGTAGCCGCCGGAAATTCCGGCGAAGATATTGCCGGCTTCGTTCCCGCCGCCTACGACGAGGTGCTTACGGCGACGGCGATGGCAGACTTCGATGGCAAGCGGGGCGGCCTCGCGTCCCCGATCTGCGGGGCGGAGGACTGGTCCACTGCCGGCCAACTGGACGACCAGCCGGCCTTCTTCTCCAACTTCGCCAGCCGGTCCAGGGACGTGGCCCACACGATCGCAGGCCCCGGGTTCTGCGTGGCTTCCACGTCCCCGGAGCCGGAGGGTTATGCAGTGGGTCACGGAACCAGTTTTGCGAGCCCCGCCGTCGCCGGCTCACTGGCGTTGTGCATCAGTGACGGTGAGTGCGAGGGCTCGGGCAAAGCACTGATGTCCCAATTTCTCGACATCACCGCCGCCTACAACGGCCAGCACCGCAGCTTCGGTTTCGACGGCGATCCGTTCCGTCCGATCGACGGGAAGTACTACGGGTATCTGGCGCAGATCGCGGCGTACTGACCCGGCCGGGCGCCGGGCTGCCGGCCGGCCTTCCCGCCCCGCCTGACACAATAGCCCCATGGAAGTCGCTCTGGGATTGCTTGCACTCACTTCAGTAATCTGCGCGGGCAGCGCGTTGGGCCGGAAGATCAACGTCTCCGTGCCCCTGGTGCTGGTCCTTGCAGGCGTCATCGGGTCGTACCTGCCGTTCGTCCCTGACATTGAGTTGAACCCCGAGCTCGTTCTGGTGGGATTGCTGCCGCCCCTTCTCTATGCCGCGGCGCTGCGGACGTCGCTATTCGATTTCGGCTCGAACCGGCGCGACATCGGCCTGCTATCGGTCGGCTACGTCATCTTTGGCACGATCGCCGTGGGCCTGGTCGTCTGGTGGCTGTTCCCCGAGATACCGCTCGCCGCAGCGATCGCCCTGGGCGCCGTGGTGGCGCCGCCGGACGCCGTCGCGGCGACCGCCATCGCACGGAAGGTGGGCATGCCCCGCCGGATCGTCACCATCCTCGAAGGTGAATCCCTGGTCAATGATGCAACCGCCCTGGTCTGCCTCCGGGCGGCCATCGCCGCCATCGCCGGAACCGTTTCGGTTACCGGGCTGGCCGGCGGGTTTCTCCTCGCCGCCGGGGGCGGGCTCGCGGTGGGCCTGGCCGCGGCCGTTGTGCTGACACAACTGCGCAAACGGATCCGGAACGTCGCGATCAACACGTCCATCTCGCTAATGGCACCCTTTATCGCTTATCTCCCGGCGGAGGCGATCCATGCCTCCGGGGTACTCGCCGTCGTCGTCACCGGCCTGGTGATGGGCACGAAGGCTCCTTCCATGCCGAACGGGGCTGCGCGGTTGAGCCAGCGCAGCAACTGGCACACGGTGCAGTTCCTGCTGGAGAACGCTGTCTTCCTGCTGATCGGGCTCCAGGTCAGCACCATCATCCAGGGCGTTCAGGGCGATTCGCTGGGTGCGCCCCGGATCTGGGCCGGCTGCGCCGTGATCCTGCTGGCCGTGCTCCTGCTCCGGCCGGTTTGGGTTTTTCCCGCAACGTACCTGCCCCGGCTCATTCCGGCCGTCCGCAAGAAGGAGCCCGCCCCGCCGTGGCAATATGCCGCGATTGTGTCCTGGGCGGGCATGCGCGGCGTCGTTACCCTCGCGGCGGTGCTGGTGCTGCCTGCGGATCTGGAGCACCGTTCCGTGTTGGTGTTGGCAGCCATGGTGGTGGTGGGCGGAACTCTGGCGCTGCAGGGCTTTACCTTGCCTTCACTGGTCCGGCTGCTGCGCGTCCAGGGCCCTGACCAGCGGGAGGACGCCCTTAATCAGGCGTCCCTGATGCAGCTGGCCACGGCGGCCGGGGTGGAACGGCTGCATGAACTCCGGACCGAGGCCGATCCGCCCGAGGTTATGGCGATGCTTAAACGGCGGGCCCAGGAGCGCGGGTTGGCGGCGTGGGAGCGCCTGGGCAGGCCCTCGGCCGAGGCGGCAACACCGAGTCAACGCTACGCCCAGCTGCGTCTTGCGATGCTGGATGCTGAACGGACCAAGGTGCTGGAATTGCGCCGCGGAGGCGGGTACCCGCATGAGGTTCTCAGCTCGGTCCTGGAACGGCTGGATGTGGAGGAATCGATGCTGGACGCGGCGGTGGAGGACCTGGACCTGTCCAGCGGCGGCGGCGAGGGCCTCGCGCAGCCGGGCGGGGTGTGCCCGCACCTGGAGACTGCGCCGGATCCCGTGGTGGCCGCAGATGCGTTGTGCGCGGGTTGTGTCCGGGAAGGCACGACGCCGGTCCACCTCCGGATGTGTTTGGCCTGCGGCACCGTGGGGTGCTGTGATTCGTCGTCCGGCACCCATGCCTCCAAGCATTTCGCCGCCACGGGCCATCCCGTTATGCGGAGCATCGAACCGGGCGAGAACTGGCGCTGGTGCTACGTGGACGACCTGCTGGGCTGACTTCAGGGGGTTCAGGCCCGCGGGCCAAAACCGGCCGCCAAAAGCCCGGCCCCGCGCCCGCGCGGTCCAGTACACTCGTGCAATGAAGCTTCTGTACATTACAGAAAGTGTGCCCAACCGGGACCCCGTCTTCGGTGATGGCAGCTCGATGATCCCCTATGAGATCCTGCGGAATTTGCCGGCTGAGGTGGACGTGATTCTGCTGACGTTCGCGGGTCCCGTCGAACTTCCGGACGAGGTGCGTGGCCGCTGCGCGGAGGTGCACGTCCTGGCTCCCCGGAGCCGCCGGTCGGCCCTGGCGCTGTCGGTTGGGGGCCTGAACGGCGTGGGAAAGCATGAGCGTTCCACGGCGGAGGCCCTCGTGGCGGCAGCGAGGCTGTCCGCGCAGTGCGACGCCACCTTGATCCACGGTCCGCACGCGCTCTTCCTTGCCCGCCAGGTGCAGGGACCGCTGGTCCTGCAGACTGTGGATCCCTGGTCGATCCGGGCAGGGATGGACACCGCCATCGCCGGCCGGCTGCGGCCTGCGTACAAAGCACGAGAGCGCCTGGCGCTGCAGGCCGAGCGCCGACTCCCCGGCCGGGCCCGCCTCCTCACGGTGGGAGCCCAGGACGCCGTCGAATGGTCCCGCCGTCTGGCGCGGCCGGTGCGGAGCATCCCGAACGGAGCCGAGCAGGCCCTCCGTCCTGCCGTCAGGGGATCCGGGCCTGTGGTCTGCTTTGTCGGCAGCTTGAACTACGGACCCAACATCGACAGCGCCAAAGTCCTCGTCGGCACCATCGCCCCCCTGGTCTGGGAGAAGGTCCCGGACGCGAGGTTCGTCCTCGCCGGCCGCCGGCCGGAACCTGAGGTTCTCTCCCTGGCGGGCCCCCGGGTGGAGGTCCTGGCGAACGTGCCGTCGGTCCTGGAGGTCTTCCAGTCCGCTGATGTGGCAGCGTTCCCTGACGAACACGGGGTCGGCATCCGGAACTCCGTCCGGGAAGCTCTGGCTTCCGGGCTCCCCGTTGTCGCCACCCCCGTCGCCGCCCGCGAGCAGGACCCCCACCCCTTGCTGACCATCGAAGAGGACTCCGCGAGCTTTGCCGACCACGTCATCAACCGGCTGACGGGGCCGCGGCCGGAAGACACAGAACGGACCGCCGGCGAGGTCCGGACCTGGCAGGTGTGCACCCAGGAATACCTGGACGAGCTGCGCAACGCAATTCGATCCGGCAACGCCGGCCTTCCCCTCGGAAGTTCACCGGCATGACGTACGCGCCCGGGGAACTGGCCCGGACCGGCGTCCGCGGCGCCGTGTGGCAGGGGCTGGCCTTCGCCGGCGGACGAATAATCGTCCTGGTCACCACCATCGTGCTGGCGCGGCTGTTGTCGCCCGAGGAATACGGCCTGGTGGCCTTGGCCCTCGTGCTCATGGGCTACGCGGAGACGATCGCCGACGCCGGCGTGGCCCAGGCGCTGGTGTACCTGCCACGCACCGGTGTCATTGCGAGATCCGCGTTGCTCATCTCCGCGGTGCTGGGCTTCCTTTTAGGGCTGGGCGCATTCCTCCTCGCGCCGCTGGTGGCGGAGATCTTCAGCCTTCCCGGAGTGCAGCCCCTGGTGCAGGTCCTGGGCATTTCGGTGCTGGCGACATCGCTCGGCGCCGTTCCCGAAGCCCTGTTGCGGCGCGATCTGCAATTCCGGAAGCTCACGGCGGCCCCCGTCATCCGTGCCGCGACGATGGGGACGGTCACCCTCAGCCTGGCCTTCACGGGCCACGGGGCATGGTCGCTGGCGGTGGGAACGGCTGCAGGGTCGGTGGCGTACGCGGCGACGTGCTGGTTCCTGGTGGGCAGAGCGGCGCCCTGGCAAATCTGGCGTGTTCGCAAGGATGCCCTCCAAGCCAACCTGAAATACGGAGCACCGGTCGCCGGCAGCAGCATGCTTGCCCGGCTGATCTTCGACATCGACTATCTGATCATTGGCTTGCTACTCGGGGCGCACGCCCTGGGCTACTACACCCTGGCATTCCGCCTCCCCGAGGCACTGATCCTCAACGTCTTCTTCGTGCTCTCAACTGTCCTGTTTCCCTTGTACGCCAAAGTCCGCAGCGAACCGGAACGGCTCCGCTCCGGCTATCTGACCAGCGTTCGGGTCCAGTCCCTGTACGGGGTCACCACGGGCGTGGGGCTGGCGGTGGTGGCTCCAGTGCTGGTGCCGCTGGTCTTCGGGGAGAAGTGGCTGGACGCTGTGCTGCCACTCGTATTCCTTGCCCTTTATGCCGCGGCCCGCTCCCTGGGCGCGGGCGCCAACGACGTTTATAAGGCAATCGGCAGGCCGAGCCTCTCCATCTGGGTCTCGCTCGTCCGTCTCGTCATTCTCCTCCCGGTCTTGCTGTGGGCCACCCAGTGGGGCATCGTGGGCGTGGCCTGCGCCCAGTTCGTGGTGGCGGTGCTGTTTGCGTGCGGCATGCAGCTCGTGGCCGCCAGGGTGATCGAGCTGCGCACCGGCGAGTTGCTCCGCGCGATGGCTCCCGGCCTGGTTTGCGGGGTGGCCGTGGGAGTGGTTGGGCTGGGTGTCCTGGCTGCGCCGGTGCTGGGCGAAGTGCTCACCCTGGCCCTGGTGGTGCCCAGCGCCGTCGCGGTCGTCTACGCGATTCTCCGCTTCGGTTTCCGGCCCCTCCATGACGAGCTGGTGCAGCTGATCCGACGCCGGTGAGCAGGCGTGCCGCCGGACCGGCCCCCGCCGCCGGCACCGCCTGAACCTGTGGAGCTGCTCAGGTTCCGGGCCTGCGGCCCGTCACGGTTCCTTCCGGGACGGCAGCGTCGAACAGCCGCAACATCAAGGCGAGCCGTGCCATAACAGCCTTTGCCAGCCCGAAGCGGACTCCCTTGTGCAGCGACAGCGTGTCCAGGACCGCGGTGCCCGATGCGGTCGGCACCAGCCGGCCCGGGCTGTCCAGGGTGGTGGCGTTCCAGTGAACACTAACGTCATCGAAGCCGCGCCGCTTAAACGTCCGCTTCCATCCAGCCAGGGTGCGCGGACCGGAACGCCGCAGGAACGAACGTTTCACCTGGGCGCACATCCACCCCCCGGGTTCTACCGCCGACGCTGCATTGCCAAAGAGCTGCAGGTCAGGTTCCCGGAGAAGTACCACGTCGAACGCATCAGCCGCTATGCCCTCGCCACCCAGCGGAATGCGCACAGCGTCGGGGTCCAGCAGATGAAGCGCTGCCAGTAGATCCGCGCCCACCGCGCCGCCGTAGCCCACATTGCGGGGTTGCAGCACCGGCACCAGGAACCGCCAATCGAGCAGCCGCCACAAGTGCAGCGAAAGGGCGGCAGCATCCTCCGGGAGTTCCCCGGCGGTTCCCGGGCACATACTGCCCCATACCGTCTGGGTTGCCTGGGCCTGGACCACATGCTGGGGCTGGGCGGCGTCAAGGATGCGGGATCCGGGCAGCCGGTCCGCGAGCTGGAGGTAGGACTGCCTCCAGCCCTCCAGAATCTCCGCCGTGTGCTCTCCTTTGCGGGAGAACATCACCTCGCCCGGAACGTCCAGGACCAGAAGGAGGTCAGGGGCAGCAGCCAGCCGCACAGCGAGCGAATCGGACACACTGGACTTTGTTTTGCCGGGCGCGGCGCTGGGCAGCAGGACGTCGTAGGCCACCCGGTCCATCAGGACCACCCGGCCCCGGGCGCGGTGGTACCGTGCGGCCGTCCCGCCCTTGAGGACCCGGTACATCTTTTTCGCGGTCCGTCCGCCGGGAACCCGGTGGAGCCAGCCGTCCCAGGGGCCAGCGCCCCACAAGCCCATGTACACGTAGGCCGTGGGAATGGGAAACTCCCCCCGCAGGCCGTTCAGCAAGGTGGTCTTGCCCGCGCCGTCGGGAGCCATCACACCCACCACCAGGCCCCGGCCTCGGAGCCTCGGGCTGAGCTGGCGCATCGCCCTGTTCCGCAGGGCAAGCCCGTGGGTGCGCAGCGGCCCCCCGGCAGTCCAGCCGGACCGCAGCCCCGCGGCCATCCCGGGCGCCCCGCCGAACCTGCCGGAGCGGACCAGGCCCAGTATTCGGGCAGAGGTGCCTGCTCCGCTGCGACCATCGACGTAGCGGGCGATAACGTCCTCGGGGGTCACGACGGCGGCGGCGGCCCGGGCGGTTTCCTGGCGTTGCGGCTCAATGCTGCCCTTATCCAGCAGTAGATGCAGCAGTTGCAGCCACGCCTGGTCGGCCGGGGCGGGCAGCCACAAGTCACCCTTCCGGATGCGGCGCGCCAGGCAACCAGGCGCCAAGGGGGTTTGCCATTGCTGGAACGGCCCGAAGGAAATCTCCGTGACGAAGTCCAGTTTCAGCCACAGTTCACCGGACTCCGAATAGCCGAAGTAGAAGCGGTGGCTTCCGTGTCCGGTGGCGTGTACCCGGCACAACCCGATTCCGTTCATCACCCGGTCCAGATCCGGCAGCAGATCCGGGGCGACAAGGATGTCCACGTCACCGGAGGGCTGGAGGAGATCGTCTTCGCCGCGCAGCAACACCCAGGGCACACCCGTTGCCTCAAGTGCCTGGAAGGCTTTGGCGACCGTCGGGTGGACCGCCGAAGGGGTGGCGAGCGGGTCCGCGGTCATGCGCGCCGCCGTCGGGCGTGCCGTGGCAGTGCCGGTGCAGGAGCGGCGCTCCGGAGCGGATGAACCATGGGGTGAGACCTCCTTGGCCAGGGTTTCCAGTCACGGAACAGCCGTCCCAACTGTGTACTGAAGCCTACGATCCACACCAACGGGTGTCACTAGTAGCGGCTTCTGGACCGGTGCCCGGGTGCTACTTGGGCCGGCTGTTCCATCCCACCCGCGCCTACTCGCTCCGCCTTCTCACAGTGTGGGCAGCACCTGCTCCCGGACCTGCTTGCGAAGGATTTTGCCCAGCATTGAACGGGGAAGGTCCGGAATGGCAACGATACGCTTGGGCACCTTATAGCCGGCCAGGTGCTCCCGGCAGTGCCCACGGAGGCCGTCCTCGTCCAGTGTGCTGCCCGGCTCAAGTTCGACGGCGGCGACCACCATCTCGCCGCCCCGCTCCAGTGGCCTGCCGACGACGGCAGCGTCCTTGACGTCCGGGTGCAGGCGCAGCACCGCCTCCACTTCGGTGGGTGCGACGTTGAAGCCGCCGGTAATGATGAGCTCCTTGGCCCGGTCGACGATCGTGGTGAAACCGTCCGCGTCCACTGTCACGACGTCCCCGGTCCGCAGCCAGCCGTCCGCGGTGAGGGTCTTCGCTGTTTCTTCCGGGTTGTTCCAGTAGCCCTGGAACACCTGCGGTCCTTTCAGCAGCAACTCCCCCGGCTGCCCCGGCGTTACCTCGACCGTGGGATCGTCCAGGCTGACGACCTTCATGAGGGTCGACGGGAATGGTACGCCGATAGTGCCGTTGCGGCGGGTGGGGTGGAAGGGGTTGCCCAGCGCCACGGGAGAGGACTCGGTCATTCCGTAGCCTTCCACCAACAGCCCGCCGGAGACTGACTCCCACAGTTCCACCACGTGGTCCGGCAGGTTCATGGCCCCGGAGATGCAGAATTTGCAGGACCGGAGTGAGATGCCTGCCTCCTTCGCAGCCATGGCGGTGCGTTCGTAAATCGGCGGGACCGCGCAGTAAACCGTGGCAGGGGACTTCCTCATGGCCGCCAGGATCAGATCCGGTTCGAACTTGGGGAACAGAACCAGCAGACCCTGCTTGCGGATGCCGTAGGTCAAATAAAGCGTCATGCCGAAGGCGTGGAACATCGGCAGGATCGCGTAGAAAACCTCCTTGCGGTACTCCGCCCCGTGCATCCAGGCTTCACCCTGAAGGGCGTTGGAGTGCAGGTTGAAGTGGGTGAGCATCGCGCCTTTTGGCCGGCCGGTGGTTCCCGAGGTGTACTGGATCGCGGCGAGGTCGTTGACCAAGGGGCGGGGGTGGTCCGGGCTTATCCGGCCGTGGCGGAGGAGTTCCTTCCACGGGGTGGTCCCTGGTGCGGGGCCGGTCAGCGCCGCGCGGGACTTCCGCAGTTTCTTGACGGGCAGGTTCAGGGCGAGGCGCTTGACGGCAGGGAAAGCCTCAAGCAGGTTAACCGAGACCACGTGGTCAATCTCGATGTCGGACGGGAAATCCCGGACGGCGGCAGCAGCTTTGTCCCAGACGATGACGACGCGGGCCTGGTGGTCTTCGAACTGGTGCCGGAGTTCGCGCGAGGTGTACAGCGGGTTGTGTTCGACGACCACCGCGCCCAGACGCAGCACGGCGTAGAACGCGATGACATGCTGCGGGCAGTTCGGCAGGATCAGGGCCACCCGGTCGCCGGCGCGGACCCCGAGCCGGCGCAGTCCCTCGGCCGCCCGGTCCACCTGTTCCCCCAGTTCGGTGTAGCTGGTTCGGCGCCCAAAAAACTCCAGCGCGGGCGCGGTGCCGGCCTCCGCAACGGACCGCTCCAGCATCACGGCAAGGGACTCCGTGGGCAGTTCGATATCGGCCGGGACGCCCGGCTGGTAGTTCTTCACCCAGGGCTGCTGGTCAGTGTGCTCCATGGTCAACATCTTGCCGTGAACCGCCGCTGCCAGCGAATCCGGACCGGTCCAGCGGGACCAGTCCGGCAGGTCTAGTTCACACCCGAGGTCACCACATGCCGCCACAACCAAAAGTCCCGGTCATCCAGTACCGCGGCCCGCAGCCGGGCTGATCCCGGCGCCGGGGTGCCCTCGCTTGCCAGGCGGTAGGCCAGGGTGGATGCCGAGCGGGCCCAGGCAGCAATCACAAGCAGCGGGAGCAACCCGGGGTCAACGTCCCGGAGCACCAGGTGGTCGCGGAGCGGCGCCAGCGCCCACCCGCCGGGTCCGAAGGCTTTGTCGAACGCCGCCATTTGGGCGACCCGGTTGAACGCCATATCGGACGACTCGCTGAGGTACTGGAGGTAGAAGATGAGGTCGTGCCCGGGCATGCCGTGAAGCGACGAACGTTCCCAGTCCATAACCTGGAGGTGCCCACCGGCCTGGACCAGAAGATTGGGGTGGCTCAAGTCGGCATGTTCAAAAACGGCCGGCAGCGCGCGGAGCCGGAGGGGTGCGAGCAGCTCGTGGGTACGGTGAACCAGGCCGGAAACCTCGGCATCACCGGGGAGCAGCGAGGCGAGGGCCTGCATCGGACGGGCGACGGCCCGTTCGTACCAGTCCCCGTTAACCGCGCCCGGCCGGGTACAGGGCAGGGCCGCCACGAAGTCCATCCCGAGGGTGACCGCCGCGGGAAGATTTTCTGCCACCCGGTCCGGGTCCAGCGGAGACCCGGTCAGGGCTGTCTCCACGAGTACAGTGTGGTCCCCCCGGTCCAGGGTTGCCACGACGCGCGGAATTCCTTCCACCCGCCCGCGGCTGACCGCGGTCAGTTGCCGGAGCATGTCAGCCTCCCGCTGGACACCTTCATTGTCTCCGGGGCACCTGGGCACTTTGACCACCAAACTTGGGTGGCGGTCCCCGGCCGCGAAAACGAGGCCCACAACATGCCGGGACGTGGTGAACTGCGGCGTGACCAGGACGGTGGACCACTCTGCCCCCAGCCCGAAGGCCGCCAGGTCCCATTCGCGGTGGTGCTCACGGAGTACCGAATCGATAAAGTTCATGCCTGCTCTCCCACGCTCCCATCCTGCGTCGCTGGACCCCCGGACGCGGCCTGCGCCGGGGCGGACCCCGTCACCTGCGCCCAGACTATCCCGGCGGCAAGCCGCTGGAGTGTCGGCTGAGGTTCGGCAGAATCGAGAACCCACCTGTTGCGAAGACGTCTCGCCCCCGAGACAGTCCGGCCGGGCGCGTCCAGCTCGAGCAGCACGTCGGGTCGGGGCGCCCAGGACCCCCGCCGACGGCCTCCGGCAGCGGGCCCGGCAGAACGGCGCAACGATGACTCGTAGGCCGGACCGTCCATGAGGACCAGCCGGCCCCGTCGACAGTGGTACCGGGCGGCCACCGCACCACGGAGCCGCTTGATCATTTCTGGGCCGAGCCGGCCGCCGGGGACCCTTCTGAGCCAGTCGTCCCACCGTCCGGGTTCATCCCCGCCCACGTGCACGAGGCGGCCGGGCACGGGAAACGCCTCCCTCAGTCCGCGCAGCAGCGCCGTTTTGGCCTCACCCTCCGGGCCCACCACGCCGACCACAATCCCCCGGCCGAAGCGCCCCCGAAAAGTCGGGCTGATCAGCCGGGACGCCCTGTTTCGACCAGCGAGCAGCCGGGAGCGCAACGGCGCGTTCGCTGTCAGGGCCGCCGCCATGCGGTGGGCCGGCCCGGGCAAATCCTCAACGCTGCCGGATCTGGCGAGTTCGAGTAACTGAGCGGCCGTTCCCGGCCCTACTTGCCGGTCGACGTAAGCTGCGACCGCATCATTGGTCGAGGCCAGGGTGCCGGCGATCCGGACGGTGTCCAGGCGGCCGGGCCTGACCCTGCCGCCCTTGTCCAGCATGGTGTGAAGGAGCTGGAGCCAGGCCTGCTCGGTTGTGGCGGGGAGCCACAGCAGTCCGTTGCGGATGCGGCGTCTGAGGCACCCGCGAGCCAGCGGGGTTTGCCACTGCTGATACGGGCCGAAGGAGATCTCCGAGACGACGTCCAGTTTGAGCCACAGGTCCGCTGCGGAGTCGTAGCAGAAATAGAACCGGTGACTTCCGTGCCCTGGTGCCAGCAGCCGACGGAATCCGACGCCTTCCAACATCTCGTCCAGGTGCTGGATGTGGCCGTCTCCCACCAAGACGTCGACGTCGCCGGTGGGGCGGACCAGATCATCTTCGCCCCGCAACAGGACCCAGGGGCCCAGCCCGTCAAGCGCCCGGAACGCCGACGCAATCATGGGGTGGATCTCCGGCTGCTCACCGTTCCACTCCCCCGGGTCGGCCGGGCCGTTGCTCGAGACTTCCATCTGTTCCTCCGCCGTAACACTGGAAATCATGTCGGCAAATCCTGCCGGACTGTTCACGCGGACCGTTCTAGGGAGCGTAGGCATACTGCACGACCCAATCAACCTCCAGATGGCCGGCGGTTTCGGGCCGGGGCGACGAACTGTCGGCTCCGTCCTTCGTCTCCGCCTGCAGCGTCAGCCGCATGTTGTTGGTGGGAACACCTTCCGGGATGGTCGTCTTTCCGACGAACTCACCGTCCCAGAACCACTTCACTTTTCCGGGCGTCCATTCCGTCGTCGCCACGTGCCAGTCCGTCGCATCGGTCTTCGAGTAATACCGTGTGGCCGGGTCAAATCTCTCCGGTCCTTTCAAAGGAGAATCCTTGATAGCGGAGACCCCGTACATCTTCCCGTTCAGCTCGCCCTCCGGCCAGTCAATCTCGCCGTCCAGCCAGTCATCGCTGGAGGGCCACAGCATAAAGGCGATCTTGTAGCCTGGCAGGCTGTCCGACCGGAACCGGATGGAATAGCGGCCGTAGGTCTGGCCCTCGTAGCCAAAGGGGACGATGCTGGCTACCCGCGGGGTGCTGTTCTTCGTGTGGAGATAGTAGTCAAGCTTTCCGTCCTTGACGGAGAGCACGGAGTCCGGCGTGTAGCGGCCTTCACCGGAGGTGTCCTCGAGATCGTGGTAACCGCGCATGTCAGGTCCGTAGACCTCCCCCACCCGGCCCAGCCGGGCCGGTGTGGTGAAATCCTGGGTTCCGGTTTGCTTCCAGCCGGGGAGGTCGCCCACCGGCATGCCGGTGGGATCCGGCCGCCTTGGGAAGAACAAAGCCACCGCGACCAGCATCGCTACTGCGACGACGACCATAATGGCTTTGGCGGTTTTGCCGCCGCCCGTCCCCAAGTTAGCCGGTTTTTTTGATCTGGTAGATACGGACGGCTCCATTGTCATAGACATGATCGGATTTATCCCCTACGGCTATCTCCCGTTCAAGAGCGGGGAGCATGTTGGCATCGAACAATTTGTCTTTGATCGCCTGGTCCCGTTGTGAATCCGAGAAGACAACAAAGACGCGCTCAGGCTTCCAGTTGTTGTTCGCGTACTGCTGCACGCCCTCCGGTGTCAGGCTGCGTTGGGAGCCCTGGAGGAACTTGGTCAGGGACGTCACCCGGCCCCATTCGAGGTAGCTGGGGTAGTTTGGCCCGATCAGCAGCGGGAAGAAGGCGTTGGTTTCGAAAATCACGTCCCGCGGACCCACCCGGGCGTCCAGCCACTGCGCAGCCTCCACGTCCGCTTTGGGAACCCGGAATTTCGCTTCGGCCTGGAAATAAACAATCGTGAAGAGGACGGCCATAATGGTCAGCGAAGCGATGGCGCCCGTGACCGCTTTACGGGTGCGGACCGGCCCGGACCAGAACAGCCAGGCCGTACCGATCGCCAGCCACGGCAGGGCGAAAAGCAGGACCCGGAATTTGGCCTCTCCGCCGTAGGACTGGCCCAGGAGCCAAAACAGCGGGGCCACCGCCAGCCAAGCCACAATTACGGTCTGCCTGACGTTGCCACGGAGGAAGTTGCGGAACAGCCCGGCCACACCCAGCAGGCCGACGACGAGCGAGAGGACTTCCGGTGCGCGGCCAAGCCAGCCGGAAGCGTCTTCAATATTGATGACCTGGGGCGGGGCGTAACTGGCGTTCTTGAAGATGTCGAATCCGCTGAAGAGGCCATACTTGTTGTCCACGTAGTCCAGGTTGGGCAGCAGGTAGAGGATCGCCATGGCCGCCATCGCCGGGCCAATCCACTTCGGCCGGAAGTACCCGACGACGAAAAGCGGGAAGAGCGCCAGGATCGCCATGTAGGGCGTCAGCTGATGGCTTACCACCGTCACGGCCTGCAGAAGGAGGATCGCCACCGTGGCGGGTAACACCATGGCGCGGCTGGAGTGAATTTCGTCAAGCTTGGCGGTCGCCGGAACTTTCCGGTTGAACCGGCCCTGCAGTTTGTGCAGCCGGCCCTCAATGGAGCTGGCGATGCTCACCGGTGTGCCGCGGAGGAACGTCAACGCGATCAGGCACATCGTGAGGTAGAGGGTGTAGGAGAACGCCTGCGGTGAGTAGTAATTCTGGTTCACCCAGTTGGTAAGGGCAAAGACCAGGGTTGCGGTCCAGAAAATTCGCGGGTTGGAGGTGAGGGTCCTCGCGATGGCGAGAACAATCACAACGTTTAGCAAGGCGAAGCCGAACTCCGCCAGGGCCGCGTAGTCCACGGCGTCGCGGTACCCGACGACCTCGCCCATGAACGCGCTGACTGAAAAGAAACCGGGCCACCGGTTGTAGATGTCGATCGACGGATCCACCTGGCCCGTAGCACCGATGTAGTCCGTTACCGCGATGTGCTTGTAGGACCATGGCAGGCGCGGAACACTGACCAGCATGGGGGCCGAGGCGTACAGCATGGCGACGAGGCCCGTCGTGGAGGCGGCCAGGAAAGTATTGGAAGCCATTTCCTTGGCGGCCACGGCCCAGATGCACAGCGCTACGACGACGGCCAGGGCAACGTACCAGAGCAGGGGGAACGTTGTCAGGAGCCCCCGGTTCCCGACGAGTGCTTCCCCCGTCATCGCCAGCGCCATTCCCCAGAGGATCAGCGCGACCGTAAGCACTGCCCACGGCAGGTAGGTTGAGAGGCCGTGGCCGCGGAATGCCCCCAGGGTCCACAGCGAACGCCAATCCGGCGAGCGCCGGCTGACCGGGTGCCCGTAGATTGCGTGCCGGCCCGTTCTGGTCGGCGGGGGGAAAAGTGCGATGAGGGCCGCCGCAGCAATCAGAATGGCAGCTGCCACGGGCCGGGGCTGCCAGAAATGGACCCACGCCATGACCGCGGCCGGAACGGTGTAGATGGCCGCGCTCATCACCACAGTCCACACCACCCGGGCCGCCGGATCAGCATCCGGGAGGCGCCGCACCAGGGCCCACCCCGGCAGCACAAGGCAGCCGAGGAAGGTCACAGGCGCTAGGATCGGGCCGCCGAGGTCAAGGAGGATGAGGACGGCAAGAACGAGGCCTGCCAGGGCCAGCACGAAATCCAATGGCCTGTCTGCCCTCAGCGCCGCCACCGTTGGTCGTGGGCGTTTGGCGGAGGGTGTTTCATCGTGGAGTAAGAGACCCATATCGGTGATACTTTCTTGATCGATCTTCGGGGACTGTGCAGGTAGGAAGGCAGCGTCCCCTTCTGACGCGTTCCCCCAAGGAACTCTGAATACCGTGCCGGAGGCCGGGAAGCCTGCCTATGTGTGTCCCGACCGCCGCTCAAGAAGGTAGTTCAGTGGTCCCCGTCCGACGGAGACCAGCTCAGCGCGCAGGACCTTCGCGATGCGAGGGTCCTGGTGCGCCGGGACTGACGTTGCCGCACTTTGTCCCAAGGAATGGTTCCGGGCGTTCTTCAGGAAATGCAGGGCACCCTGCGGGCTTCGGGCGATCGCGAACCGTGCTGTGCGCGGGTTCAAGAGGATCTTCGTCAACCATGATCCGAGGCCCTTGCCGTACCCGCGGGCCTGCACGATCAGGTCATCGAGCTCTGCACGGTGGCGGTGCCAGACAATCGCTGAGGGCTGGACCACCAGCGAGTGACCTTCGAGTATTACCCGGGTGAACATGTCAATGTCCTCGCCCCCTCCCGTGCGCGTACCGACGCCTAGCGCCGGGTCAAAGGCTCCCAGCGCCAGGGCGGAACGCCGATCCAGTGCGAAGTTCGCTCCCGTGCCAAAAGCTCCCGGGCAAAACGGAAATGTCGGCAGGTCGGCCGGCGGATCCGCCATGGAGAAAACTTTTGGTGCGACGATTTTGGACCAGTTGACGCGGTCGTCGAAGTAGCCCTGCGCGGGCGACCGCAACTCTCCGGCCGGCACCAGCCCGGTCACACACGCAACATCAGGAGCCTGTTCAAACCCGGCGGCAATGCCCCGCAGCCAGTAAGTGTCCACCGCGACGTCGTCATCGGTGAACGCGACGATGTCGCCGCCGGCGCGGTACATGCCGGCGTTGCGGGCCCTGGAGAGCCCGGGCCGTGGTTCCGATATCAGTGTCAGCCGGGGGTCCGGGAACTCATTGCGCACAAGCTCGCGGGTTTCGTCGGCGCTTGCCGCGTTGTCCACGATGATCACGTCGAAGTTTGGATAGTCCAGACGCAAGATCGCAGCGATGGCGCCACGCAACTGGGACACACGGTCCCGGGTGCACACAATCACCGTGATGGAGGGCGTCGAGGACTCCTGCTGTGCCACCGCGGCCGGCAGAGCCGACGCGGCAGTCTCAAGATCCTCCCGATCCACCACACCGCCCGGAGCGTCGACGTCGACGAAGCCCCGGACGGATGGTCCGCTGCGCACCAGCAGGCGTGCACGGTGGTAACCCACCGAATCCTGCAGTCTTAGATGGGTGTAGCCCGCGAGGGACTCCAGATCCACCGCACCTACCCACAAAGCTCCCGACCAGTCGGGGACGGCTTCGTTTGCCATCGAAGGAGCGAGATCCAACCCTGCGTCCGCGATATCCACCACAAACTCGTTTCCGACTGCAATCACGTGGCTTCCCTCCAGGGAGGGCCGCTGAGGGGGACGGGAGTGGAGCCGGCCAGGAGAGATCCGGCGCCGTGGGCAGAACGGCGGCCCCGGAAGTATCCCGCCGCCGTAACAGCCAGAACGGCCACGTAGGTTCCCGCCCTGCGCAGACCCTGAGGGTCGGAACCACGGCCCCACGAGGCCAGGGACGAAAAAACCGCTCGCGGCAGGACGCTGCGCACGTAGCGCCGCTCGGGGCCCAGCGCCCGTTTGTGGCCCACAATGTGGCTGACCTGGGCTTTGGAAATTCCCTCCGACCAGGAACGCTCCAGCATGTAGCGGAAGGTGCCGCGCTGCAGGGGGACGTAGTGATGGACCAAGGCTGCGGGCTCATACACGATGCGCGAACCCGGGGAACCGACCCCGGCCCGGATGCAGATCTCGGTCTCCTCGCAACCCAGCGGCTTGGTGCCCTGGCGGCCAAGGGAAAGGTTGAAGCCGCCCACCTGCTGCAGAACCTGCAGCCGGAAGGACATGTTGGCGCCGATGACGTTCCTGACTTCGGAGGCCACCTTGGGCATGCCCCGGTGGCTGCACCCCACAATCCAGTCCAGTTCAGGGCCGAAATGTCCGGGGCGTCCGCTTTCCCACGAAGGCTCAACCTTGCCCCCGACAGCCAGGACATCGGAATCGTCATAGAGCGCCGTCAGCTTTTCAAGCCAGTCCGGAGCCGCTACAGCATCGTCATCCAGGAATGCAACGATCTCCGACGTGGCCAGGCCGACGCCGGTGTTCCGTGCCCCGGAAAGTCCCTGCAGCCCGGTGCTTTCCACCAGGGTGACGTCCTGAACAGCGGCAACCAGCCGCTTATACAGGTCCTCGTTGTGGTCAACCACAACGATCACCTGTTTCGGCTGAAGTGTCTGGGCGTGGACCGAGTCAAGGACGTCCATGAGCAGGTCCCAGCGCTGCTCGGTGTAGGAGCAGATGACCACGGAGGCGTTGGGTCGGAAATTGAAGTCGAGCACCTTAGGCTCCTTCCACCGCGGTAAGCACGCTCCGCGGGTCCGTAGGTGTGCGGGCAAAGCGGACATTTGGATAGGTGTACTTGACCCGACGGAGGGCTTCCGGCCTTGCCCCCGCGGTCGGCGCTTCCCACGCAGTGCACTCTTTCGCCAGGGTCCGGAGAACCCGCCAGCCGTCGCGGAAGGTCTGCAAGTTTGAAACACCGGAGATGCGGTCAAGTTCGAAGCTCGGGACTTCCGCGATCCGCAGACCCGCACGGGCGGCCCTGACGATCAGTTCCGTCTCAATTTCAAAGCCGTCGGACTCCAGCTCGAGAACCTCAAGGCACTCCCGGCGGAGTGCTATGTAGCCGTAGCACAGGTCCGAATAGTTGCTCCTGAGCACCGTGTTCGCGAGCCCTGTCAGCACCCGGTTTCCGGCGTTCCGCAACCAGGTCAGGTCTTCCGACCCGCCCCCCGTGACGTACCGGGAACCCTTGACGAAGTCATAGTCATGCTGAAGCGGGGAGACGAACCAGCCGATTTCCTGCGGGTCCATGCTTCCGTCTGCGTCCAGCATGACGATGATGTCTCCGGACGCCGCTGCGAAGCCGGCGCGGACCGCGATGCCTTTGCCTTTGCGCGGTTCCGCCACGACAACAACGTCCACCCTCAGCGCCTTGGCGACGTCGATCGTGTGGTCGTGGGACCGACCGTCGACGATGACCACTTCGTCCACATAGGACGGCATGCGCCGCAGCACCCAGGGCAAATTCATTTCTTCATTAAGAGTTGGAATTACCACGCTCACCGAAGCTCTCGGCGAGCCGTCGATTCGCTCACTCGGCGAATCTGGAACTAAGTTTGGAATAGACAAAAGCCTCACCACTTCATGAAATTTCGGACGCTAACAGCATTGCCACCAGCGAATGAGAACCTAAAGGACGAATTCAGAGATATTCGTCAAACTATGCGCGACCCCGAACCCCCAGCGGCCACCGGCGGGTGACCTGGTCTGAGCCTAAAGTTCACCCAATGTTGTGTCACGAGTGGCTAATACTTGGTTGTCCGTTCCGCGGACTACGTTATCCCTGCACCTCTACTTGGGTGTCCGGGGCTGCCTACTCGGGAACCGGGACTGGCTCTTCGGCGGTGTACTCACTCGGTGGATTTGACGCCGATATTCGTTGAGTTTGAGCGCTTTTGTGCAGATACTGGAACCGTACGCCGCCCCCAGCACAAGGTCTAGGGCCGGCGCACCGCAGTCGAGGCAGCGCTTGCCCGCGGCTGCGACTTTGGGGGAAACGGGATGCCGGGTGCAGGTTGCCTGACACCCGGGGGGACATATCGCGTATTCCATGTCAGCTCTTTCTCCGCCACGAAAGACAGAAAACTCCACTAGCGAAAGAACCCTTTTCACTTCCGGGAAGAGTAGCTGGCATCACCGTAGTCGGGAGATATTGGCAGCTCGTCATGCAAACCGCGATTATGCGTATTAAGGAACGGCGATCACGATGAAACAAACAGTCCGCTGGATTAGTCAAAGCCTGGTCATGGCCTTAATTGTGACCGGAGGCCTGCTGGGAATCACCAGCAGCGCCTCGGCGGCCACCAACTACGGTTATCCGAGCATCAGTTACACCGGAGTCAGCAACCCGCCAACGTCGGATAAACCGCAGAGCAAGCTGTGGTTCACGGGCGGGTCGTGGTGGGCCGATATGTGGACCTCCGGCAAGGGCTGGCAAATCTACCGCCTGAACGTTTCAACGAAGACGTGGGTCAGCACCGGCCTCACCAACGACACCCGCGCCTCCACACTGTCCGACACCCTGTGGGACGGCAGCCACCTGTACATCGCCTCCCATGTGGTGACCGTGTCCGGTGACTCTTCACCCAAGGCTTCTGTTTCGGGTCAGCCGGCCAAGCTCTACCGCTACAGCTTCGCTGCGGGGAAGTTCACCCTGGACAGTGGCTTCCCAACCACCATCACCAATAACAGCAGTGAGTCACTGACGATTGACAGGGACAGCACCGGAGCCATCTGGGCCACCTGGACGCAGGTCGCCGGCAACTCCACCAGCGGCTTCACCAACACCGTCTACGTCAACCGCTCCGCAGTGGGCGGCACCAGCTGGAGCTCTCCGTTCGTCCTTCCTGTCGTGAACCCCCGCCCTGCCCCGGATGACATCTCGGCCATTGTGGCCTTCGGCCGCAACAAGATCGGCATCATGTGGAGCGACCAGCGCGCCGGTGCCGTCCACTGGGCGACCCACACGGACGGGACGAGTCCGACCGCGGCGTCCGCATGGAAGGTCCAGGATGCCGTCAAGGGGAACAAGCTCGCCGACGACCACTTGAGTATTAAGACACTCCAGTCCGACAGCACCGGCCGTGTCTTCGCGGCGATCAAGACCGGCCTCAACGACAGCTCGACCGATAAGACCCTGCCACAGCTGCTGCTGGTGGTTTTCAAGCCGGCTACGGGCGCGTTCACGCGATCCACCGTCGCCACGCTCGGTGACTGCGTGTCCCGCCCGCAGATCGTCCTGGATACGCAGAACAACGTGGTGCACGCGTTCTATACGGCGCCCGGCACCGGTGTCAGCGGCTGCGCCTACTCCGGCATCCCCGGCGCCATCTACGAGAAGACGGCCTCCATGGACAACCCCGTCTTCAAATCCGGACGCGGCACCCCGATCATCCAGGACGGGGCCAGCTCGAACATGAATGATGTGACCACCAGCAAGCAAAGCGTCAACAGCACCACCGGCCTGGTGGTGCTGGCCAGCAACAACGTCACCAAGCGCTACTGGTTCTCCTACCGGACGCTGGGCGGGGTCACACCCCCGCCGCCGACGTCGAGTATCACCGTCGGCGCGTCCACCACCACGACCGCCAACACGGCCACCACTGCCGTGACGCTGAACAAGCCTTCAGGTACCGCTGCCGGCGACGTCCTGGTCGCGTCCTTCACTGCGGACAAGAACCCGGCAGCCAGCGCCCCCTCGGGCTGGACCCCGATCGTGAACACCCTCAACATCAGCAGCGGAGCGCGGGTGTTTGCGTACTACCACGTGGTGGGTTCCGCTGACCCTGCCAGCTATCGCTGGACCCTAAGTACTGCGGTGAAATGGGGCGGGGGCATGACGGCCTACCGGGGCGTCAACAAAACCACGCCGCTGGACACCAAGGTGGTGACAGCCACGAACACCACCTACACAGCCACCAGCATCACGGCTCCCAGCATCACCACAGCCAGCAACAAGGCGATGCTGATCGGCGGTGTCGGCTTCGACAGCTCCTTACCCGCGGCAACCGCCCCGAGCGGCTGGACCGAGCGCTGGGAGGCCGCCAATGCGCAGATTGCTGAACTGGCGGACAAAGTGCAAGCCACCGCGGGGGCCAGCGGAACAGCCACCTGGACGTTCAGTGCCAAGGCCGTCTCGGTGTGGCGGACGGCCTTGAAGCCCGCCTAGTCCGGCCCGGCGGCTGGCAAACAGCCGGACAAGCAGGAAGCGGACGACGGCGGGTAGCTCCCGCCGTCGTCCGCTTCCGTTGTCCGCCTGTCTCGTCCAGAGCGGTCCGTTCTTCCGGATCGGCGCGTTCGGCGGCTGAGATCAAACCGCTGACCAGCCACCGTCGGAGGCGAGGATTGCACCGTTGACATTGGTTCCGTCGTCACTGAGCAGGAAGGTGATCGAAGCCGCCAGCTGGGCCGCCGTGGCCGGAGCCGGGATGTTGGCGCCCATCAGCGGGCCGAGCCGCTCGGCCGCCAACTGGGAGCCCCAGGTTGCTTCGATGTTGGTCAGGGTGGCACCGGGAGCCACGGCGTTGAAGCGCAGGCCGCGCGGCCCATACATCACCGAGGAGTTCTTGGTGAGGCCGACGACGGCGTGCTTGGACGCCGTGTAGGCGGCGCCGGCGGCCGAACCGCGCAGCCCTGCCTCGGAAGCGACGTTGACCACGGAGCCGGAACCAGCCTCAAGCATCACTGGCACCACCGCCCGGGTGAGGCGCATCAAGGCTGTGACGTTGATGAGGAAGACCCGCTCCCAGGTGGCGTCGTCAACCTCATGGATCGGGGCGAAGTGGTCCATGATGCCTGCGACATTCGCGAGGGCGTCGACCCGGCCGCCCGCAGCAGCGACGACGGCGGCGACGACGCCTTCATCCGCAATGTCACCGGCGACAGGAACCAGATCCAGGCTGCTGTTCCCGGCGACCAGTTCGTCCAGCCGTTCCGTGCTGATGTCGGCGGCGATTACTCTTCCGCCTTCCTTTGCGACGCGCAGGGCCGTAGCCAGACCAATGCCGGATCCGGCGCCCGTCACGATCACTGTCCTGCCGGTGAAGCGGCCCGCTGTGATGGTTTCCTGCCAAGTGGCTTCGCTGCCCATAATGACCTTTCCGATGATTCCGCTGTTGATCACACCACCTTATGACACGCTGTGTCATAATGAAAGGGTGAATACTGGTGGGATGTCCCCGCACTGCCCCCAGCCCGCCGGCAGGCGTGCCGCAGGGCGCCCGGCGACCATTGACCCGGACGCCATCGCCAGCCTGGCACTGCGCCTGTTCGCCGAGAATGGCTACGAACGGACTTCCATGGAGGACATCGCCCGGGAAGCCGGGATCGGGCGCAAGAGCCTCTACCGGTACTTCGCCAACAAGGCTGATCTGATCTGGGGCGGCATGGAGCCGGTGATCGAGGCCTCGGGGCACGCCCTCGAGATGACCGGCAGTGGCCTTGACGGCGGCGGAGTTATGGCGGGCTTGCGAGCGGCCGCCGCCGCCGGCGTGGCGGTGATCCCCGATCTGTCGGTGTCGCGCGGACGGCTGCGGCTGATCGCCGAACATCCGGAACTGGCCAGCCGGAGCTACGAGTCCCTCGCCTCCCAGCGCGAACGGGCACGGCTTTACCTCATGGGTCTCGGCGTTCCCGAGGCCACAGCAGGGTACCTGTGCGCGGCTTATCTTGCCGCAACGTTTGAAGCGTGGATGCAGTGGGCGGCAGGCACGGACCCCGATCCCGTGCCGTACCTGCTGGCCGCCGTGGAGGTGCTGCGGGTGCCGGAGGCCTGAGGCTTGGTTCGAACCGCGTAGCCGGGCCGGAGGTCAGCGTTGTCATTTGACCCGCGGGCCCCGATTGGCCACCGTGGGTCAGTGCCCGCGAACCCCAACAACAGCCTCCTGCGCCCCACCCTGGCCGAAGGCGGCCCGCGGGGACGGCAAAGGGTGGCCCTCCTGGGCTTCCTGGCGGCGTCCTGGTGCGTGTCTGCGCTGGGCTCCCTGCCGATCCGAATGGCCGGAGACGGCTGGTACGCGGCCGCGGAGAAGGCACCGTGGACGCCGCCGGGATGGATGTTCGGCTCCGCGTGGCTGGTGCTCTACGCCGCCATGGCCGTCGCGGTGTGGCTCGTGTGGCGGCAGCAGGACGTTGCCCGCCGGCCGGCACTCAGGATCTATGCTGCGCTGCTGCTCCTGTGCCTGCTGTGGCCGCTGATGTTCTTCGGCCTGTACCCGGTACTGGGGACCGCCGCCCTGTGGCTGGCACTTCTCGTCATTGGTGCCCACGCCGCGGCGGCGGCCGCCGCGGTCCTCCACTTCGGACCCATCAGCAGGGTTGCCGGACTATTGATGCTGCCCTACCTCTCGTGGCTTGTGTTCTCGGCGAGCCTGAATATGTATGCGGCCATTCAGAACTGAGTAGCAGGGTCCGCGGCGGCAGAGTGTGGATTTCACCGGTTGAGTGACATCCTAAAAGCACTATGAGCGCATCTGAAGACGCACACAACACACCCGGTCCTGTGGGTAATGGTCCGGACCCCGGGCAGAGCCCGCGCGGACTGCTGGCCCGCGCCCTGGGCGGCGGCACCGACCCCGACCCCCGTTTCACACTGGCCAATGAGCGCACCTTCCTGGCCTGGATCCGGACCTCGCTGGCCATGGTGGCCGGCGGCATCGCCGTCGAGGCCTTCACCCTGGAACTGTTCACTCCGGAACTCCGCAAGACGGTCTCCGTACTGTTACTCCTGCTGGGCCTGGTCACCGGTGGTGGCTCGTTCTTCCGCTGGCTCAATGTGGAGCGTGCCATGCGCCGACAGATTCCCCTCCCCGCGCCGTTGCTCGCCCCGGTCCTGGCGGCAGGAGGCGCCATAGTGGCTGCCGTACTGATGGTTTTCGTCCTCGGACGGGCGTCCTAGCCGTGGCCGGTGCCCGGCCCGCCAGGCTGCACCATGATCCCGGTCTCCAGCCCGAGCGCACGGATCTCGCCTGGCGCCGGACCGCACTGACGCTGGTCACCGCGGCCTGCGTCTTCCTGCGCTGGGTTCCGCTCCATGGCTGGTTTGCCGGCACCCTGGTAACGGCCGCCCTCCTGGCCGCCGCAGGCATTGCCCTGACGCAGCGGCGCCGCTACCACCACCACGCCGGCGGCATCGGCGGCGCCGCGATGGCTGCGAATATCAAGGGGACGGCAGCCATTGCCTGCTGCGTTGTGGTTCTCGCCGTGCTGGGAATCTTCACCGTGCTGGACCTGCCCCTCCAGCCCTAGCAGAACCGTCGTCGTCAGGACAGTCGCTCTGCGCCGGCTGCCGGCGTGACGGTGAAGATGTCCGGCGCGGTGAACCCGGCCTTCCCGAAGGCCCGCGCGACGGCGTCCCGGACCTCCTGCTCAGCTTCGACCGGAGTCAGCGCGATGGCCGAACCGCCGAAACCGCCCCCGGTCATCCGGGCGCCGATGGCGCCGTGACCGCGTGCGGTATCGACGGCGAGGTCCAGCTCGGGGCAGGAAATCTCGAAATCATCACGCATGGAGGCGTGGCTGGCATCGAGCAGGCTGCCGATCTGGTCCGGACCCTGGGACCGGAGGATCTCCACCGTCTGCAGCACACGGTCGTTTTCGGTGACCACGTGGCGGACCCGCCGGAAGGTGACGGGATCGAGGAGCCCGCGGGCCTCCGCAAGGTCGGCCACGGTGACATCCCGCAGGGCCGCGACTCCCAGGAGATCGGCGCCGAGCTCGCAGGACGCGCGGCGGGAGGCGTATCCGCCGTCGGCGTGGGAATGCGCCACCTTGGTGTCGATGACCAACAGCACCAGACCGGCGTCCTGCGCCTGAAACGGGACAAGTTCCACGGACTGGTCCCGGCAGTCGAGGAAGACCGCGTGCCCGCGGGCGCCGCGCAATGACGCGGACTGGTCCATGATCCCCGTGGGCGCGCCAACGAACGCGTTCTCGGCATGCTGGGTCAGTGTGACCATGTCCTGGGCTGTCAGCCCCGCGCCGGTCAAGTCATTCAGGGCCGTGACGACGGCGCATTCGATCGCGTGCGAGGAGGACAACCCCGCGCCGAGCGGGACATCGGAATCGAGCAACAGCTCAAAACCAGGGACTGCAATACCGCGCTGCTGCAGTGCCCAGATGACGCCGAGGGGGTACTTGGCCCAGCCTTTGATGCCCCCCGGGGCCAGGGCCGAGGCATCGGCTTCGACCATTCCCTGGTCGCCAAAGAGGGAGAGCAGCCGGATGGTGCCGTCGCTGCGCAGCCGGACGGCCGTGCGGGCCCGCTTGTCGATGGCGAACGGCAGGACGAAACCGTCGTTGTAATCGGTGTGCTCGCCGATCAGGTTTACCCGGCCGGGGGCGGCCCAAACACCGTCCGGGGCCGCCCCGAAGACGGACTCGAATCGGTGGGCCAGGGCCCCGGCGTCGATGCGTGGTGTGGTGTTCATGCGGGGGTGCTTTCCGGGGTTGGAGAGGTGCGGCGTGCGGCGCCGGCCGGTTCACTAGCGACGAAGGGGACCGTGGCGCCCGCTACTTCGCGTAACCGGATGGCAACGGATTCGGGGGTGGTGTCATTGATGAAGGCCCCCATTGCGGCCTCGGAGCCGGCCAGGTATTTGAGCTTGTCCGCCGCGCGCCGGGGCGAGGTCAGTTGCAGGTGCAGGTGACCGGCCTGACGCAGGGCCGGCTCCAGCGGGGCCTGGTGCCAGGCCGCGATGTAGGGCGTCGGCGTGGGATACAGTGCGTCGAAGCGCTTCAGCAGTTCCGGGTAGAGCTCTGCCAGTTCGTCGCGCTCGGCCCCGGTCAGGGCGGCCAGGTCCGGAATTTGGCGGTGCGGGACCAGGTGGACCTCCAGCGGCCAGCGCGCCGCGAACGGAACGTAGGCGCTGAAGTGCTCGCCCTCAAGCACCATGCGGCTGCCGTCGCTGCGTTCGGCCCGCAGCAAAGACGACGTGAGCGTTGCCATGCCGGCCGACGCCTCCCGGTACGCGCCGGCCGCGGCGGCCAGGGCTGCCCCGCGGGGCGTCACGTAGGGGTAGGCGTAGATCTGACCGTGCGGGTGGTGCAGGGTGACGCCGATTTCTGCGCCCCGGTTCTCGAACGGAAAGACCTGTTTGATTCCGGGCAGCGCGCCGAGGGCCTCCGTCCGGTGCGCCCAGGCGTCAATCACCGTGCGGGCACGACGCCAGCCCAGGCCGGCGAAGGATGCGGTGTGCTGCGGGGTGAAGGCCACCACCTCGCAGCGGCCGATGGCGGGCGCAGTGGTTCCCCAGCCCGGTGCCGCGGGGATCCCGCCGGCGTCCGGGCCGAGGGAGGGGAACCGGTTTTCAAAAACGGCCACATCGTAGTCCGGGGCCGGAATTTCGGTTTGATTGGCTGGCGTCGTCGGGCAGATGGGGCATTGGTCCGCGGGCGGCAGATGCGTGCGGGACTGGCGGTGCGCGGCCACGGCGACCCACTCGCGGCTTAGCGCATCGAAGCGCAGCTGAGCGGGCAGCGGCCGTTTGGGCAGTCCGCGGTGGTCCACGAGGGAGGCGGCCGGCCGCTCGGCAGAGCCGTCGTCGTCGAAGTAGAAAAGCTCACGGCCGTCGCCCAGCCGGGTCTTCGTGATGCGCGTCATGGATCCATTTCTACACGACAAAACATTATCAAACAATAGAGAACAAAATGAAGCACCGGGCTGCGGAGTTAGGATGTGCAGGAGGAAGCTGGCGTTCATCCCGCACCCCACTCCCCCGCTACCAATTCAACACCCCACGAAGGATGCTCCATGCTAGCCGCAGCCCGCCGCTCCGCCATCGTCGCGGAAGTCCAGCGCGAGCGCATCGTTCGCGTCGCGGACCTCGCAGGCATGTTGGGAGTCTCACTCATGACAGTCCGGCGGGACATCGATGCGCTCGACGCCGCTGGCGCTGTGGAAAAAATCCATGGCGGCGCCAAACTGCCCGGCGGTGTGAGCACCCATGAACCCGGCTTTGACCTGAAGGTAACGCAGCTGCAGGACGAGAAGATGGCCATCGCCCACGAGGCCGCCGCGCAGGTGCGCGAGGGCATGGCCGTGGGCATCAGCGCCGGCACCACCACCTGGGCCCTGGCCCACCTGCTGTCCGCCGGACCCCGGATCACGGTGGTCACCAACTCGGTGCGCGTCGCAGATGTGTTCCACCAGAGTTCCTCCCCGTCCACGGTGATCCTCACCGGCGGCGAGCGAACCCCCTCCGATGCCCTGGTGGGGCCGCTGGCCACATCCGCCCTGAAGCAGCTGCACCTCGATGTGTTGTTCCTTGGTGTTCACGGCGTGGACGCCGACGCCGGGTTCACCACGCCGAACGTGCTGGAGGCCGAAACGGACCGCGCGTTCGTGGCCGCGGCCCGCCGCGTGGTGGTGCTGGCCGACCACACCAAATGGGGCACCCTGGGCATCAGCACCATCGCCGGTCTTGAAGACGCCGACGAACTCATTTCCGACGAAGGCCTGCCCGGTGAGGCCCGGCGGATCCTGGGCGAGCGGGTGGGCCGGTTGCGGCTTGCCGGCGGCCGGCAGCGGTAGGCCGGCGGAGAGGACCCCGTCGGTGGCCCCGCCAGCGGATAGTTTTAAACGTATGACCCCCAGCTACAGGTATGACGTTGAGATCCTGCACCTTCTCGTCTCGCCGGCCCACGCGTACTTCGGCCGTGCCCGCGACGGCGCAGCCGATGTCCCGACGGCTGATGCGGAGAGCGTGGAGCTGGTTGCGGGCAAGGGCATCGTTGGGGACCGGTTCTTTGGCAAGGCCGCGCATATGGATGCGGCCGTCACCCTGATTTCCGCCGAGGCTCTTGAGGCCATGGCCGCGGAACTGGGGACCGGACCGTTTGATCCGCTGCTGACCCGGCGCAATGTGGTCATCAGAGGCGCCCAGCTGGCCCCGCTGCTGGGCGGGGAGTTCGGCTTGGAATCGCGGGGCGGCCTGGTACGGCTCCATGCCGGGCGGCCTGCCCATCCGTGTGCCTGGATGGACCGGATGCTCGCCCCCGGTGCGCACGCCGCGATGCGGGGCCGGGGCGGCATCCGCTGCCAGCCGCTTTCGAACGGCATCCTGCACCGCGGACCAGCGGTGCTCATCAGCCCCGTGCCCCTGGATCCCGGGCAGGCCGGTACCCCAACGTTGCTGCGGCCGTCCCGGCTGCCGTAGCAGGTCGGCTGCTGCTCGGGCGGCCGAACTCAACCTTCCCCGCCTCTTTGGCACGCTGACGCGGGAGGATGTGGACGTCCTCGGTTGGCGGGAGGACAAGATGCCCTTGCGCGGACTTCCTGTGCTCGGGCAACGTGCGCGTGCCACGGCCAGTCAGTGGGATCGACCCGGACCCTGCCGAGGTTGTCGAACGCCAGATCCATGGCCTGCGGCTTCGCGCACGGCAGTTCCTGGACCGGGTCCAGGGCGCGTAACCCGGGTTGTTGTAACGGCCCCGCGCATAGAGCCCATCTATGCGCGGGGCCGTTATTATCTATTGGACATGTGTCGTGGGTCTCACCAGACTTGGAGTAACAAAATTTTCGCCGGACGCTTCCGTGTCCGCTGTGTAGACCAAGGACGTTCACACTATGCAAACGCAACGAAAATGGATCGTCATTCTCTGTTGGCTTACGGTCGTCTTCGAAGGGTTCGACCTCGTGGCCCTGGGCGCCTCTATTCCCACCCTGCTGGACACCAAGCATGCAGGCATTGACCCGGCGGGCGCCACCTTCGTGGCCACGATTTCCCTCGTCGGCGTTGGAATCGGCGCGGCCCTGATCGGTCCCATCTCGGACCGCTTCGGCCGGCGCCTGCCCCTGATTATCTGCGTGGCGCTTTTCTCCGTCTTCACCCTGCTGTTCCCCCTGATGCCCAACGTGGCTCTGATGGGCATTCTCCGGCTGGTGGCCGGACTCGGGCTCGGCGGATGCATGCCGGTCGCCGTGACGGCCATGCAGGAAGCTGCGGCCAGTAACGGCAAAGCGCACTCCAGCACCATCACCATGACCGGCTACCACGTAGGTGCCGTCGCAGCGTCGCTGCTCGCGCTGCTGGTCGGCCGCCACTGGGAATGGCTCTTCTACGCCGGCGGCATTCTCGGGCTGCTCGCAGTACCCCTCATGTGGGCCAAGCTGCCGGAAACGTCTCCTATCGTTGCCGCCTCGAAGACCGCGGGCGCGCCTGCGCCGAAGGTCCGCATCGGCAGTCTGCTCCGCGGGCGTTACCTGCGCATCACGCTGGGCCTCTGGGTCGCTGCATTCATGGGCCTCATGCTGGTGTACGGCCTGAACACCTGGCTGCCGCAGCTGATGCGCGGAGCCGGCTACAACGTGGCTGACTCCCTCGTCCTGCTCCTCGTCCTGAATGTGGGTGCCATCGCCGGACTGCTGGTCGGCGGCCGGGTCGCCGACCGCCGCGGCGTCAAGGGCACCACGATGTTCTGGTTCGCGGCTGCCGCCGTACTGCTGGCCATCCTGAGCATCAAGATGGAGAACCAGCTGGTGCTGAACGGCATCGTCTTCGTCACCGGCTTCTTCGTCTTTTGCGCCCAGGTGCTCGTCTACGGCTTCGTGGGCTACCTCTACCCCCGTCACATCGTGGCCTCCGGTATGGGGTTTGTGTCCGCCGTCGGCCGCCTCGGCGCGATTTCGGGCCCTTGGATCACGGGCCTGCTGGTGGTCGCCGGCATCGCCTACCCCTTCAGCTTCTACGTCTTCGCGGCAGCCGCACTGCTGGGTGTCGCCGCGGTGGCTGTCATCCCGAAGGTCAAGCTCGGCGCCCCGGAGGTCACCGAGGAGTCCCCCGCCGGGTCGGCCAAGCCTGCCGGCATCTCCTAGGTTGCCGCCGCGATGCCGGAGACTCCCGTGCGCCGCGGTCCGGCGCCCGGCCCCGCCGCCCGGGACCGGTCACCGTCGCCGGTGCCCTTACTCCTCCGGTTCGGCCAGCGCATCAGCCACCAGTTCCAGGAACCAGGCCGCAGCGCCGGTGGACGAGACGGCCGCATCCCAGTAGAGGCTTACTTCGAACCGGGGCATATCGAATGGCAGCTCACGGATGGCGACGGGCCAGCGCTGCGCCATCCGGGTGGCCATCTGCCGGGGCAGGATGGCCATCATGCGGCAGCCCACCACCACCTCCGCAAGCGCGGAGAAGTGCGGAACCCGCAAAGCAATGACCCGCTCCACTTGCTGCGACCGGATCGCCTGTTCCACCTGGTCGTGGCCCGCGGCCGGGTCCATCGCCACATGCTTGAGGGCCAGGAAGTCCTCCCAGCCAATGCGCGGCCCCGGAGCCGCCGCGTCGGCCGGCAGCACACAGACGTAGCGGTCATCGGCCACGACGGTGCGGCGGCCGGAGACCTCCAGCGGAATGCTCGCGATGGCTCCATCGATCTCACCGTGGGCAAGCCAGGTCCGGACTTGGGAAATCTGCATGGGCACCACTTCCAGGCTGGCGCCGGGTGCCTGGACCACCAGCTGTTTCATGATCCGCGGCAGGAACGCATTCTCGCCAATGTCCGTCAGGCACAGCCGGAATGTCCGGATAGTGCGGGTGGGATCGAACACCCGGTCCGCGTCCACGGCGTCGTCAACGGCGAGCACTGCCTGACGGAACACCGCCGCCAGTTCCGAGGCTCGGGCTGTGGGCGCGTATCCGGCCGGGCCGCGGACGAACAGCGGGTCATGCAAGGCGCGCCGCAGCCGGCCGAGGGCATGGCTGACGGTGGGCTGCGTCAACGACAGTTCCTGCGCAGCCCGGGTCACCGAACGGTGGTCATAGATGCTCAGGAATGTCCGGATCAGGTTCAGGTCAAGGCTCACCAGCCCATCATAGAGAGCGTCTATGCGGGTGCATGGAATTATTTGTTTGTCGGCATAGGGGCTCGGATCCTAGTTTTGTAGGACCAGCAGCCCCGGGATAGGAACGCACCACCATGACCACTGTCAACGACGCCACGTACCAGCTCCTGCGCCAGCATGGACTCACCACAATCTTCGGGAACCCGGGCTCCAACGAGCTGCCGTTCCTCGCCGCCATGCCGGCGGATTTCCGGTATGTCCTGGGCCTCCACGAAGGAGTGGTGGCAGGAATGGCGGACGGCTACGCCCAGGCCACCCGCCGCCCGGCCCTGGTCAATCTGCATGCCGCCTCGGGCTCGGGCAACGCCATGGGCGCGCTCACCAATGCCTGGTACTCGCACACGCCGCTGGTGATCACCGCGGGCCAGCAGGTCCGCGCCACCATCGGGCAGGAGGTGATGCTGTCCAACGTGGACGCCGCTTCGCTCCCCCGCCCGCTCGTCAAATGGAGCGCCGAGCCGGCCTCGCCGCACGACGTCGTCCGGACTATCAGCCAGGCTATCCACACCGCAACGCTTGAGCCGTCCGGACCCGTCTACGTCTCCATCCCCTACGACGACTGGGCGGAGGAGACCGGACCGGCAGAAGAGCACCTGGCCGCACGCGCCGTCGAACACGCCGGTGAGCTCTCCGACGGCCAGCTCGCGGACCTGGTGGCAGCCCTCGACGGCGCCGCGAACCCGGTGCTGGTCCTGGGACCTGACGTGGACTCCGCCCGGGGGAACTCCGACGCCGTCACGCTCGCCGAGCGGCTCGGCGCCCCGGTCTGGGTGGCACCGTCCGCCGCGCGTTGCCCCTTCCCCACCACCCACCCCGCGTTCCGCGGCGTGCTGCCCGCCGCCGTCGCGGGCATCACCGGCGTATTGGCCGGGCATGACCTGATCCTGGTGGTTGGCGCCCCAGTGTTCCGGTACCACCAATACGAACCCGGGAACTACCTCCCCGCGGGCGCCTCCCTGCTGCAGATCACCTGCGACCCTTCAGAGGCGGCCCGCGCACCGATGGGGCGCGCGCTGGTGGCGTCGATCGGCCCGGCGCTGCGCCGCCTGGCCGCGGCAGTGGCACCGCACGGTGCGCAGCAGCAGCCGCGTCAGAGGCGCGGCCTGACCGCACCGACCGCGCAGGAACCGGGTGACGGAAGCGGGCTGGCTCCGGAGGCCGTCTTCGATCTCATCAACGGGCTCGCCCCGGAGGACGCCGTGTACGTCAACGAGACGACGTCGACGGTCGGCGCCTTCTGGGACCGGATGGACATGCGCCACCCCGGCAGCTATTACTTCCCCGCTTCCGGCGGGCTCGGGTTCGGCATGCCGGCCGCGGTCGGAGTCCAACTGGCGGAACCTGAGCGCCGGGTGGTGGCCTTCATCGGCGACGGCTCCGCGAACTACGGCATCACAGCACTCTGGACGGCGGCGCAGTACGGGATCCCCGTGGTGTTCGTGATTCTGAACAACGGCACCTACGGGGCCCTCCGCGGTTTCGCGGCCAAGCTTAACGCCCTCGACGCGCCCGGCCTGGACGTCCCCGGGATCGACTTCGTCTCGCTCGCCGCGGGCTACGGGGTGGACGCGGACCGCGCCGATTCGTTGGAGAAGCTGCGGGACTGCTTCACCAAGGCGCTCGCCTCCGGCAGCCCCACCCTGATCGAAGTCCCCATCACCACCGTCTCCCCGTTCTGATCCACTCCACCGAAAGGCACGCCATGGCTGTCTCCCCCACCATTCTCGACACGTTCCTCGACACCGCCCGCTGGGACGGGAAAATCAACATCGCCGGCTGGATTGGAGGTTCCGGTGGAAGCCTGGACGTCATCGAGCCGGCCACCGGTGCCGTCCTGGGCCGCGTCGGCGTCGCCACGGCCGCGGACGTGGGGCTCGCCGCCACCACGGCCGCCGACGCCCAGCAGGCGTGGGCTGCCGCGCGTCCCGAGGAAAGGGCCGCCGTTCTTCGCCGTGCCGGCCAACTCTGGGAGGAGCACGCCGAAGAAATCCAGGGCTGGATCATTCGCGAAAGCGGCGGTATTCCGGCGAAGGCGGCCTTGGAGACGCACATCGCGGCCAACGAATGCTACGAGGCCGCCGCGCTGCCCTCGCACCCGGCGGGGGAGGTCCTGCCCTCCAATGACGCGCGGTGGTCGTTCGCGCGGCGCCGCCCGGCCGGCGTCGTGTCCGTGATTGCACCGTTCAACTTTCCCCTCATCCTGTCCATCCGCTCCGTGGCCCCGGCGTTGGCCCTGGGCAACGCCGTGCTGCTGAAGCCGGACCCGCGGACGGCAGTGTCCGGCGGCGTCGCGCTGATGCGGGTTTTCGAGGAAGCCGGCCTGCCCGCCGGGCTTCTCTCGCTCCTGCCCGGCGGCGCGGAAACGGGCGCCGCCGTCGTCGAAGCCCCCGAGGTCCGGGTGGTCTCGTTTACCGGGTCGACGGCGGCCGGCCGCAAGGTGGGCGAGGCGGCAGCCCGGCACCTTAAGCGGGCGCACCTTGAGCTCGGCGGCAACAACGCGCTGATCGTGCTTCCAGGCGCCGACCTCGCCAAGGCCGCATCCGCGGGTGCGTTCGGCTCGTTTATGCACCAGGGCCAGATCTGCATGACCACCGGCCGGCACCTCGTCCACGAGTCCATCTACGACGCCTACGTGGCTGCGCTCAGTGACAAAGCCGCGCACCTCCCGGTCGGCGACCCGGCAAGCGGCACGGTGGCGCTGGGACCGATCATTGACGAGACACAGCTCAAACGCATCCACGCAATCGTGGAGGACGCTGTCCAGGCCGGCGCACGGCTATCCGCCGGCGGCACCCATGACGGACTCTTCTACCGGCCCACGGTGCTGGCCGACCTCAGCCCGGACAACCCGGCCTTCGCCGAGGAAATCTTCGGCCCCGTCGCCCCGGTCATCAAGTTCTCCACCGTGGACGAGGCGGTGGCCCTCGTCAACGCCAATGAATACGGCCTCTCCGTAGGAATCCTGGGGGACGTCGGGACGGCGATGAAACTCGCAGACCGGGTCCACTCAGGCAAGGTGCACATCAACGAGCAAACGGTGCTGGACGAGGCCAATGCGCCGTTTGGCGGTGTGGGTTCCTCCGGAACAGGGTCACGGTTCGGCGGTGCCACGGCGAATATCGAGGCCTTCACCGAGGTCCAGTGGCTCACCATGCGCCCGGAGATCGCGCCGTATCCTTTTTAACGCCGGCGGACATCCAGATGGGAGGTCCGGGCCGGACTGTGAGGAGTCTCACCTGCAATAATCGCCGTTTGGCTTGAGACCCCCTCCCGGCGCTGTGCATCATGAAATGGCAAGCCTGGGACGGGAACGTCCCGGCCGGCAAGCCGCAACGGTGCGGCGCCCGGACCTCCGGATCACGAATGGAAGCACTGAACAATGACGTTTGAAACTGCTAACTCATCGGTAACCCACAAGCTCTGGGACCGCGCAAGCATGCACAGCGAACTGGACGCCCTGGTTCACGACCTGTCGGTCCGCCACAACACCGCCAAGACCAACATCGCCGTCCACGCCAGCGGACCCAACACCTTCACGCTGAGCCTGCGTCACGGCGCCGCGAACCTCGAAACGGTTAACCTTTAGGACCCGCAGCCCAGGTAACGGCACGACGACGGCGGGAATCTCCTGCCGTCGTCGTTCTGTTTCTGTTCGTCAGTTCCGATGCCGGGCCGCGCGGCTCAGCCGGCCGCCGGAGCGCGGCTCGCCGCCTTTCGCTTTTCACCCGGTACATGTCCTGGTCGGCGGCGATCAGCAGCGCTTTGGCCAGTTCCTGGTGACCGGCCTCGCCCGCGTCCGCTGGCACGGCGGTGTCTGCCCGCCCGACGGACATGCCCAGTTGGAGCTCCGTGCCCGCGACGGTGACAGTTTCAGCGAGGCAGCCCCGGGCCAGCCCAGCCACTGTCTCCAACTCGCCGGGGTGAGGGCCCGGTGGCGCGCTTCCTGCAGGAGTCTGGCCCGCGCCGCCTCAGCGTCCTCGAGCAGCCGGTGCGCACTGGCCAGTTCACGCTCAAACCGCCGCCGCTCGGGGCCCCGAAGAAGATCATCAAGTCCCGCGGCTCCGGCCCGTCGGTAGTCCGGGTGACGGAGAGCAGCACCGGCCGGCGTTGCCCGTCGGCGCCCAGCAGCTCGATCGAGAGTTCGGAAAAGTGGCCGTCGCGTTCCAGCTTCGGCCCGGCCTGCGTGCGGTACATAAGCCGGTCCCCCGCCGGCATCAGGTCCTGCAGGCGCGTCCCGTCGAGGGCGCCGACGCCAACCCAGGCGCAGAGAGTAGCGTTCGCGGCGAGGATCGCCCCGTCGACGCCAGCCACGACGTACCCCGCGGGAGCCTGATGGAAGAGCTGCCGGTAGTTGACCGCTGCCGCGGTCGCCTCGCTCATCGTTGCTTCAGGTATTCGAGGATGGCCGCAGACGTTTCCTCCGGCGCGCTGCTTTGGGGGAAGTGGCCGGTGGCCGCGAGCCGCACGAGGGTGCTGTTGGGGAGTTCGTGGTGCAGATACGTTCCGACGTGCTCCGGAGTGACGACGTCGTGAGTGCTCTGCAGGACCAGCACGGGGACGGTGACGTCGCGGAGGAGGTGCCGGACATCGGACAGGAACGCCACCCGGGCGAAGTCGCGTGCCACCCGGGGGTTGATCCGGCCGAAGCTGCCTTGGATCTCGTGGTCCATTTCGGGAGCGCCCGGCGTATTCATGTAGACGGGCGATGCCGTGAGCAGGACGAGGCGGCTGAACCGGTGCCCGTCGCCCCGGGCTGCTGCACCGACGGCCATCATGGCCCCGACGCTGTGTCCTACGAGCGCCACGTCCTGCAGGTTAAGTTCGGCACAGACCTCCAGGAGGTCATCGACGTAGGCGTCCAAGTTCGAATACTTCGTGGAACTGTAGGCGGACTGGTCGGATCCGGTGCGTCCTGAGGCCAATCCTGCTGGTGCTGTCCGGCGGCTCCCGCCGTGGCAGGAGTGCACGCCGACTGGTTGGCTCAATAGTAGCCCGGCGGTAACGTATGGCTATGGCTACTCCAGGGACCGTACCGTTGCCCGGCAGGGAACACGGCATGAAGCACTCTCTTAGCCGGGCTGCCGGCCGGGCACTCGCGGCGGCTTTCAAAGCCCTGAAAATCGTACGCCCGGACCGCCCCATCCATCCCGCGGGGGTAGCACTCACTGGAACCGTCGAAAAACTGCCAGGTACCCCCGAAAGCGGAATCCTGTGGATCGATTCTCCCGGCACCACGGCGGTGAGCGCCCGGTTATCGCGGTCCCTCGGCCTGCCTGCCGGCTGGCCGGACATTCTTGGCCTGGCGCTTCGGATTACGACGGAGGAAGGACCCGCGGACGTCTTACTGGCATCGACCGGCTTGTCCTGGCCCGGGCGCCTGGTGCTCACCTTCCACCGCTACGCCAGCACCAGCACGCTGACCTCACTCATGCCCTATAGAGGGTCCCGGGGACCGGTGCTGCTCGCGGCCCGGCCGGACGTGCCCGGTAAGGGGCTTCCTGCCGCCCCCGCAGCGTTCCGCCGGAGGCTTGCCACCGGCACCTGGGCTTTGGGGCTTTACCACGCCAAGCCCGCCGGGCCGTGGATCCGCTTCGGCACCCTGTTGCTGACCATTGAACCCGGAGAAACGGGCCTAAATACCCGGTTCGACCCGGTCAGGCATCCGCTGCCCGGCGCCGGCACCTACCGGTGGGCGCGTGAACTGCGCGAGCGTGCCTACGCCGCTGCCCGGGATCCGCGTCCGTGATGCTCCGCCTAGCCGCCCTCGCCGGAGCGGTCGATCGTGCTGGCCCCGCCGGATCGAGCGCTCTGCCCTCGTGATTCGGGGCTGTCGCCGTCTGTGGTGGTGTGGTGTTCGCGGAGTTCGCGGCCTTGGGTGATGTCTTGTTCTTCTTTTTCCTGGAGTTTGTCGCTTTTTTTGGTGTCGCGGGGTGGGAGTTGGATGGTTTCTTCGGCTTTGATGCCGGCTTGGAGTTGGCGGCCGCGTTCGGTTTCGGCGTCGAATTCGGCGCCGAAGAGCAGTGACATGTTCAGGATCCAGAGCCAGAGCAGGGAGATGATCACTCCGCCGATCGCGCCGTAGGTCTGGTTGTAGCTGCTGAAGTTCCCGACGTAGAACCCGAAGGCCAGGGACGCGAGGAGGAAGATGCCGAGCGC